>NZ_JAWHOO010000010.1:0-186161 GCF_032586855.1 Pseudomonas syringae group sp. J254-4
TGGCTGGCGTTGGCCCCGACTACTTCGTTAAGAATGGTGGTAGCGGCCGTGCCGCGCAGGTTGGAGTTGCCAACGATGATGCCGCCCAGTTGGGTGCTCTGGGTCTGGTTCGTGGAGTTGTTGAGGATGACGCCCTGACTGTCGACGTTGTACTGCTGGAACTGGTTGTGCGACAGGCCGCTGGCATTGGGCGTGGCAATGTTGACGATGGGCACGCCATTACCGGCTTGGCTCAGGCTGGTATTAGGCCCGCTGACCACGATGCCTTCGGCCTGAACCAGCAATGGCTGCCAGAACAGGGCATTGGCCAGAATCAGCGCGAGGCCGCGTTTGGGCATTCCCCAAAAGGACTGGCGCTCAATCAGCACAGCAGAAGGCTGACGAGCAAGCAGAGCCAGTTGGTGAACGTCCATGTAAATGACCTCGGAACAAGTAGGTTGAATACGGTGTGGTTAGAGGAAAAAGTCCATACGGAAATAGATCGGCGCTTCGCGCTCGATCACATCGGGACGTTCCAGGGAATGAGCGAACGTCACTGAGGCAGCAACGTGCTGACCTCGGGTAAACAGCTCGAACGAGTTGCTCGACAAGCGACCATGCTGGTCGCCGTTGTAACGGTCGTTGCGGATCACGCCCTGGTCGTAACCGGCAGCAGCGCCATATTCGGCGAACACCGGGCGCAGCCAGTCCAGCGTGACCGGGCGGGTCAGGCGTACTTCATTGCGCCAGTAGCCACCGCTGTCGCCAGACAGAAACTCATCCTTGTAACCGCGCACCGACGACGACCCGCCCAGGCTGGTACGTTGCGAGCTGAACAACACATCTTCGCTGCGCTGCCCGGTGGCCAGGCTGGTGAAGCTCAGGTTCTCGCCCCACAGCTGAAAAGGGTGCAGGTAGCTAAGGGTGCCGGTGTATTTGCGATAACGCGCATCGGCCTGGCCCGGGCCAGGATCATGGCTACCCTGCGCATCCAGCGCGCCGATGCCCTGCTGCATGCCCAGGTCGATGTTGATGAACGCCGAACCGACCCGTCGACCGTGGTTGATGCCGAACTGCGCCTCGGTGATGCGGTTGCTGCTGAGCGCCAGTTTGCTGTCTTCTACATAATTGTTGGTGCGCAGGTAGGACAAACCGGCATTGAGCGAGGTCTTGCTCAGCGCGTCGCGGTACACGACCCGCTCGGCCTTGAACTGGTGGTTCTGGCTGTCGCCGTCCTGCTTGAAGTTGATGTTCGAGGCCTGGGCCACCGAGCGGTATTCGCTGGTGTTGTACAGATAGCTGAATGTCCACCAGCCCAAGGGCAAACTGTAGGCAAGCGAGGCATTGCGCGAGGCTTTCTGCCGGTCGCTGATCGCGTCGTGGCCGCCGCGCAGGCTGAACTGATCGGCCAGCCCCAGCGGATTGTCCCATTCAAGCCCGGCGTTCCATTGTTGCTCACCGGTGCTGCGTTGCCCCTCGTTGGTACGCGACAGGTTGGCTCGCCACGGTTTTTGCGGAGTGTTCTTGACCACCACATCGCTGCCGCCGACGACCTGGCCGGGGGTCAGTTCCATCTGCGCCTGGTTGGACGGCAGACGGTTGAGCTGATCGACCATCTGCTCGATTTCGCGCAGGTTGACCATCTCGCCCTCCTTGCCGGGAAAGGTCATGGCCAGCTCACGCGCCGACAGACCGCTGGCAGCATCGCCACGCAGATGCTCCAGCTTGCCTTCAATGACCAGCACTTGCAGGTCGCCTGTAGACAGGTCCTGTTGCGGCAGATAGGCGCGAGTCGTCACCAGGCCTTTTTCAAGGTAATGATCGGTGATGACTTTCAGCAACTCGTTGAGCTGGGCGACGCCAAGGCAATTGCCTTGATACGGCGCGATCAGCTCATCACGCTCGGCGGGCGACAGTGAATCAGCGCCCTTGAGCTCTATACGCTGAATGGTGAAGCAGCGGGTGTCAGCAGGCGCGCCTGGTACCGCGGGTGCAGCTTGTTTGCCCGGCAGGTCCTTGAGGTCTTCAAGACGACGGCGTTGCTCTTCGAGCAAGCGGTCCTGACGATCACGAATGAGGTCTTGTTCGCCTGGCAAACTGGCGGGAGGGCTGGCTGCAAGCAAGGGGAACGGCGCAATGGCGAGCATGAGCAGCAGGGCCACTCTGGGAGCATGAGGGTACACGGTGCGTCCTTGCAGTAGCATATTGATATCAAAAGGTGGGCAATATTAGAACGCCATCATCATGACGTCAAATATTTGTATCGACCCTGTATCCGATTTGTTGAACTTTTTTTGAAATTGATTTTGACAGTACCGACCTCTAGCCCGCATCAAAGGATCGTGTGCTTAGTTTTGATAGGCGACAGCGTATCTTTTCGGCATAGCATTAAGGTCATAATTAAATATATGCAGAAATGCTAATCGGCTAGCACACGAAAACCGCCTCGCGCCAAGGCAGCGGACGCACTGATAAAATGGCCATGGTTTAAAGCAAATAGGTGAAAGCACGCTGATCCTCCAAGGCTCTGGAGCCGCAACGACGGTCTTTCTGTATCGCTAAGGTGTAAATAAAGAGGCTGCAGGTTATCGGTCAAACCCTGCAATGTGGCGCATGAGTAAACACGGGATGGGTCATAACAACTAGTTGTCGGCAAATACCCGACAATGAACCGCTATTCCAGCCGCCTCCCGTTGTATGCACTATCGGGGGCGCTGCAGTCTTGTATCTGTTTAAAAGCGCGTTATGGACTCTAAAGCCTCCCGTGCCTTGCGCTCCTCGTTATACACAATCTAACTGCTTATTGTTCCAATGCGGAGCGCGAGGAACGAGAAGCGTGCGGAAAACACTTCTCATTACCCTGCGCGAGAGGCTTTTCGAGTCACTGTTGCCCGGACAACTTCATGATCATCCGCGACAGCAGGTAGATCCGTGGCGCCACACTGCCCACCTCGGCGTACTCTTCAGGCGTATGGATGTTGCCACCGACGATGCCAAAACCATCCAGTGTTGGCGTTCCTACGCTGGCAGACAAACTTGAATCAGCCGCCCCGCCGCTGCTCTCGATGGTCAGGGTGCGCCCCAGCTCACCGTAGATGCCCTGTGCCATCGCGACCAAAGCATCGGACTGCGGCGTCTGCGGCATTGGCGGCAAGCCACGGACCAGACTGGTCTTGACCTCGGTGTCAGGCACCAGTTTGTTGGCCGACACCCTGGCCAGGTCCTGCTCGACGCGGTCGAACTCTTCCGGCACGGCGGCACGCACATCGGCCTTGGCGCTGGCCTGATCAGGAATCACGTTGGTGCGGTCACCCGCCTTGAGCACGGTAAAGTTGACGGTGGTCTTCTTCTCCTCATCGCCCAGTTTGCCGAGTTGCAGGATCTGATGCGCAACCTCGGTGGCAGCGTTACGCCCCAGTTCCGGCGCAACGCCCGCGTGCGAGGCTTTGCCCTTGACTTCGACCAGTGCCGTCGCAGACCCCTTGCGCCACACCACCAGACCATCGGCAGGACGACCCGGCTCCAGGTTGAGCGTCACGTCATGCTCCTTCGCGGTTTTCTTGATCAGCTCGGTAGCGACACCTGAACCGGTTTCTTCGCTGGCGTCGAGCAACACCGTGATCTGCGCGTAGTCAGTGAATTTCAGGTTGTGCAGAACCTTCAATGCGTAGATGGCCGCCACAATGCCGCCCTTGTCATCCATCACACCAGGGCCATAGGCACGACCATCCTTGATATGAAACGGACGCTCGGCCGCAGAGCCTTCCTTGAACACGGTGTCCATGTGTGCCATCAGCAGAATCTTCGCCTTGCCGGTGCCTTTCAGGGTAGCGACTACATGATTGCTGGCCTCGGGCGTATTCGGAACGAGCTCGATAGTGGCACCGAGCTTTTTCAGTTCCTCAATCGCGATATCACTGACTTTGGTCAGGCCCGGTACATACCCGGAGCCTGAATCGATGTTCACCAGACGCTCCAGCAGCTGCAAGGCTTCGTCCTTGTATTGCTCGGCATCGGCCTGAATCGCCTTGTGCGGTTCGGCCATGGCCGCTGGTGCCAGAGCTGTCAACGCAAGTGCCAGGGCGAGATGAGCGGCCAGTGGCGAGCGGGAGAATGAGCGCATGTTGTTCCGTCCTTGTGTTCATTTCGTCGAGGTTTTCAGGACCATACCTTACACAAGCACCGGCCGTCATGAGTCAACTCGCGGTACGCCAGCGTTCGAACGTGTCAAACAGCAGCCCATACAGAATCGGGATCAAGCCCAGCGTCACCAGTGTGCCCAACGCCAGCCCGCCCATGATAGTGATTGCCATACCCTCCCAGAGCGGGCCGGCAAAAAGCATCAGTGGGACCAAGCCGATGATGCAGGTCAGTTTGGTCATCACGATCGGCCGCAAACGCTTGATCGCTGCGTTGACCACCGCCTCACGAACAGACAGCCCGTGCCCGCGCTCAACCTCGATGCGTTCGAGCAATAGCACCGCGTTGTTGACAATAATCCCGGCCAGCGACAGCAGCCCGAACGTCGCCATGAAGCCGAACGGGTATCCGGTGAGCACCAGCGCCAACGACACGCCGATGAGCACAAAGGGCACACTGGAGATGACGATCAGCAGCTTGCGAAACGAATTGAACTGCCACACGAACAACAACAGCATCGCCACCAGCGCGTGCGGCATGTACTGCAGAAGCGCCTGGTTGGCTTCGGCCGAATCCTCTATTTCGCCACCCAGTTCGATGCGATACCCCGCTGGCATGTTTAGCGTCGCAATCTGTGGCGCCAGATGCTCAATGATCGAGGTGGCGGTCAACGACGGGTTGTGTCCGACCACAGTGATCGCACGCTCCAGATTGCGGCGCTGAATGGTCGATGCCTCGGCCTGGGGCTCGACCGTCGCGATGGCGGACAACATCAGCGGTGCCGCCCCGGAAGCCGGGTAAATCAACGTACTGTCCAGATCATTGGCAGGCGTAATCGGTGTGCCCTGCTCACGAGCCACAATCGCCACAGCCGTTTCACCATCCTGCAGCGATGACACAGACAGCCCGGTGTTCCTCAGTTGCAGGGCCTGAGCGATGTCCTGAGTGGAAACACCGGCATGCAGCGCCTTGTACTGATCGACGACTACGTCATAACGCAGCAGCCGGGTACGCCAGTCATCATGTACGTCCAGGGTTCCGGGCAACGCCGACAAGGCTTGCTCGATTTTGCGGGCAATATTTCGCAGCACTTTTTCGTCAGGGCCAATGACCCGGTAGACCGCAATCCCGGCTTCGGTGGTGCCCATGGAAAACCGCTTGGGCTGCGCTTCAACTTCAGGGTGCTGGGTCAGGATGAAGTGCCGGGTTCGCTCAATGACTGCATCGAGGTTGGCACCGTCGCGCACGCTGACCGTGAAGTAGGCAATATTCGGTGCGGGCAAAGGCGGATTGAGCCCCAGAACAATTCTCGGCCCGCCATTGGCGACATAGCCGATGCTGTGTTTGACGTCCTGATCGCTGCTCAGCCACTGACTGATATCGCGCACGGCCTGAGACGTGGCACGCGAGCTGCTGCCGGGCTCCAGCACCAGCGGAATCTGGAACTGCATGCGGTCGGACTTGGGCAGAAAGTCGTAGGGCACCTGGGTCAGCACAACGACCGCAACCGTCAGCAATCCCAGCATGCTGGTGATGAAGATCAAGGAGTGATTCAGCAGACTCTCGATGACTTTTCGATAGCCTCGATAGAACACCGATGCATACTCATCGGCGTTGTCAGTCGCACCTGAGACTGCCGGTGCCTTGGCGAAGTAAAAGCATAACAGGGGCGTCACGGTGATGCTGAGCAGCCACGAGCTGATCAGCGTGGTGGCGAGCACAATCGCCAGCGAACGCAGGTATTCGTTAGTGCTGGTCTGCCCCAGAAAGAACGGCGAAAACGCCAGCACAATGACCAGTGACGAAGTCAGCAAGGGGATCATCAACGTACGCCCGGCTTCCTCACAGGCCCGCCGTCGGTCCTCCCCGGCGTGCAGACGCCGCTCGATGTCCTCGGCGATGACAATGCCATTGTCCACCAGCAGCCCGAGGGCCAGGATGATCGCGGCAATCGACACCGTCTGCAGTTCTATCCCCAGCGAGCGCATGACCAGCAATGTACTCAGGATGGTCAGGGGCACAATCACCCCGACCACCAGGCCGGTACGCCAGCCCAGAAACAGCATGACCACACACATCACGATAACGACCGTTTCGGCCATGACGTGATACATCTTGTTCATTTCGTGCTGAACCACGCTGGACTGAAACGTCACGATGTGCAGGGTAAAACCCGCTGGAAGTTGTTGTTCCAGCTCACCGAGCTTTTTGCGCAGAGCGGCACCGAACGTCTGGACATTGAGCCCGGGCTGCATCGAAACGGCCAGCACCACAGCATCCTGCCCTTGATAGATCGCTTCGGTTTCCGGCGGGTCGACAGGGCTCACCGATATTCGGGTCAGGTCATGCAACGCTACCATCTGCCCGCCGGGCAACTGCACGGGAAACTGACGAAGCTGATCCAGCGACAGCACCTCGCCGCTGACCGAGAGCGTGGTGCTCTGTTGCCCGATGACCGGGTTGCCTCCCGGCGCGATCAGGTTGCGGTTTTGCAATTGCTGGAGCAACTGCTGCGGCGAAAGCCCGGCTGCCGCCAGTGTCTGGTGATCGAAGTCGAGGTAGATTCGCTCGTCCTGCAGGCCACACAGCTCGACCTGATCGACACCCTTGAGCTCATAAAGCTGATTGCGCAGGCGTTTTATCGGCGCACGCATCTCGCTCATGGTAAAACCCGGCGCCGTCAACGCAACGGAAGCCACTGCCACGCGACCGAAATCATCGTCCACAAAGGGCCCTTGGGTGCCGGCCGGGAAAACACCGTTCGTTTCGCTGACCTTCGCCCGGAGTCGTTGCCACAGCAGCCCCAGGTCCTTGATGGAGTCATACGCCGTGACTTGCACAATCACCCGGCCTGGCTGGACCGTGGTGACAATGTTCTTGATCTCGGCCAGTTCACGGATCCGCTCTTCGAGTGGCCTGGCAAGCAGCTCTTCCGTCCGCTCGGTGGAGAGTCCTGGCAGGGATACGCTGACCAGTGCGTCGCGAACCGTCACCGAAGGTTCTTCCTGCGACGGAAACCCCAAAAAGGTCGCGACACCGGCGAGCAAAATCAGGAAGGCCGCAAACAGGGTCAGGCGGCTCGCGCTCATTGCGCGGTAGGTAAGACTCATTGCGTGCCCCCGGTCAAACGTGTTCCAGGCTGAAACAGAGTGACGGTCTCGCCGTCCTGCAGGAAAGCAGCGCCGGCAGTGACCACTCGCTCCCCGACAGCCAGGCCGCTGGCGATCAACGCCCGGCCATCTTTAACCGTACCCAGCGAAACCGAGCGGATGGCGACTGTTCCGCCTGGCTGGTAAACAAAGACCTCGGCGGCGTTGCTGCCGGTGCCCATCCACAACGCCTGGACCGGGACCGACAAAGGCTGTGTGCCGGTATCGGGATGCATCTGCACCAGCAGCGTGACGCCGCTGGGCAATCTACTGGCAGGTCGCAGCACACGAAACACAGCCGTTCTGACCAGCCCGTCATCGGCACGGGGTGAGATGCCTTCAAGTGCCAGATCAAACCCTGAAGTGCCGTCTGCCGTGCTTGAGGCTCTGGCCAGGTCACCAGGTTTGAGCGTTTCGGCAAGCGCCAGCGGAACAGCAGCCACCACCTCCTGCCCGGCAGCGGATTCGATGTCCAGCACCACTTGCCCGACGGGCAACACGATGCGCGGCTGTGCATGCCGTGCGACTACTCGCCCGGCAAAGGGTGCGATCAAACGGGTGCGGTCCAGCTCGCGATGGGCCAGAGCCTGTTCGGCCTGGGCCCGGACCTGCTCGGCCTTGGCCTGTTCACTGGATGCCAGGGCTGACTCAACCACACTCTGGGCGACACTGCCTGCCGCGAGCAGACGCTTCTGACGCTGATAATTAAGCTCACGTTCAACCGCCTGCGCTCTGGCCAGGCGCAAGCTGGCCTGCGCCTCTTGCAGACGCAACTGCGCAGGCTGTCGGTCAATGCTGGCGAGCACCTGATCCTTTTCAACGGCATCGCCAATGTCGACCCGCAGTTCTGTCAGGGTGCCTGCCGATTCAAACGCCAGACTGGCGCGCTCCTGCTGCCGAACGGTGCCGATAAAGCGCACCGTGGTTCCCTCTCCTGCCCGTGCAGCTTCAACCTTGACGGCACGGATGGCCGAGACGCCGGCCGTATGCTTATCGCTGCACCCACTGACCATCAGGGCGATCATTACGATACTGCAAGCGTGTAAAACACATCGCTGTAGATCAGGAAACCCATCGGGATGTAATCGCATGGCAGGCTTCACCCCTTTAGAAGGCGTAGTTCAAGGCAATCAAACCGCTGCCTTCGGCATCGGTCTCGACCAGCGGGCTGCCGCGGGTCTGATCGGTGTAGTGAGTCACCCCGACGCTTGCAACGGTTGACCAGTGGGCATCAAAGGTGTGCTGCCAGGCGAGCGCAGCCGAGTACGCGTAAATCCCGCTGTCTGCCGTGAATCTGGAAAAGCCGGTGCGCTGGCTCTGGATCGGGCTTACACCGAAGTAGGTCTGGTTGTAACGGCCGTCACCGGCATGCGCATCGATATCCAGCGTCACCGTATCGGTCTGGCTGTGGTAGGCGATGCCCTCAAAACCCAAGCGGTAACGATTGCCACGCTTTTCACCGGCCACACGCAGTTCGGCCTCGGCACTGGCCGACAACCACGGTGTGAGCTGTTGAGAGATCATGAAGTCGCCAACCGTTGCACCCTTGACGGTGCCCATCCCTATGAGCTCATTGGAACCAGGGCGGTTTGTACTGTTTTTCTCGGTACGGCCGAAATCGTAGTTGAGCGCTGCGCTGGCCCCGAACCCGGAATCCGACTGCCATTGCAGCCCCACTCCCCGCGCGGTATCCGCAAAAAAGATGCCGCGCTGGACGGTGAGCATCGGCAACACCTGACTGCGGTATTCATCGGCCCCCATGTAGCGCGGCAGCACGGCCATACCGAGGCCGAAATTGACGTTGAACCTGTCGCCGAGAATGGACTGGCTTTGCGTGGACGCGCTGTCCTGAGCAAAGGCCTGACCGACCAGTGTCATGGCCACTGAGGCGATCAACACGCCTAGCGCAGGCTTGAGCAGTGCAGGACGAACATGAGGACGAACGATTTCAGGACTCATGGTAATACTCCGGTTTCATTCAGGATTGAGGTGGGGTTGTCGGTTCTGCGCCGCGAAGCACTCGAAACAGGTCGATTCGGTTTTGCTGCAGCTCATCGAGTGACTTGCGACCGGCTGCATCGGCTTCGGCGATACGGATGGTGGAGCCCAGCAATGCCGTGCGTTCGGCAGCACCGGCATTGAGCTCGAAAGACAGGCGGCGCACTTTTTCCTGCACCAGCGCGACGCGCTCGATCTCGTTGCGAACATGGCCCAGGGCCTGCTGACGACGGGTCAGCACACCGGCCATTTCACGGAAGGCGTTCTGAACGGCTTTTTCATACTCGGCGACCGCGATCTGCTGGCGCACATGCGCCAGATCCAGGTTGGCCTGATTACGCCCGCCGTCGAACAACGGCAGGTTCAGTTGCGGTGAGAACAGCCAGGTACCGCTGCCATTGCTGAACAGCGTGCGCAGACTGTCGCTTTGCAGGCCTACGCTGGTACTGAGTTTTATGGACGGAAAGAATGCAGCACGGGCGGCTCCGATATTGGCGTTGCTGGCCTTGAGTGCTTCTTCGCGCTGACGAATATCAAAACGCTCAAGCAGACGCTGAGACGGCAGATTCGACAGCCAGGCCGGTGTCTCGACCAGCGCGGCGGTCAGCGCTGGCGTTTCCGGCGTGGTGGCTGGCAATACTGCCGAGTAGCCGGTGAGCAGCAGCAAAGCCTGGGAAGCGTTCGCGTGATCGCTTAGCGCATCCTGTACCTGCTGCTGTGCAGTCAAGGTTTCAAGGCGCTGCGCCATCAGATCGTCGAGTGAAATGGCACCCTGGCGCTGCTGCTCTTCGGCCGCCTTTACCAGCATCAGCCGGGCGTCATGAACGGTCTGCGCATCCTGCTGCACGGCGGCGGCAAGACGCTCGGCCAGCCAGGCGCGAGCCACTTCGGCAACCAGCGCACTGCGCGCCGCCTGCTGGCCATACGTGCTGGCCAGATAATCATGCCGCGCGGCCTCGGACAGGCTGCGCACGCGCCCAAAAAAATCCAGCTCAAAGTCCGAGACGCCCACCGATGCTATGGAAATGTCCTGACCATAACGCTCATCGGCAGCCGCATTATCGAAGTGCTGGCGGTTACGCTGGACACCTGCGGCAATCGTCGGGAAACGATCGGCACGGGTTATGCCGCGCATCGCCCTGGCTTCATCCACTCTCAGCACCGCCACGCGGAAATCGCGGTTGAACGTCAGGGCTGATTGCAGCAGAACCCGCAGTTCACCCTTTGGCGACAGCTCGGCAGCCAGCGCCTCTTCGTCAGCGGTCAGCGCGATGGCAATGGACGCATCACCGGCCGGGACGACAGCAGACAACTGGTCTGCAGGAACCGGCAAGGCCGGGCGCTGATACTCGGGAATCAACGAGCAACCCGAAAAAATCAGGCTCAGCAGCATAGCCAGGCAACAGCATCCGAGGTTGCGGATACGCTTGGACAGCGGTGTACTCATCAGCATAGGATCTGTCCGCGACAGTGGGCTCTGGACGCAATCCTGAACGTCGACTTTCAATAAACCGTTCGTGAATTATCAAGATTTGATCAAGAGGCATTCTTGTGTCAGGAAAACGCATTCTGATCGTCGAAGACGATGCCGACAGCGCCAGCATTCTCGAGGCTTATCTACGTCGTGACGGGTTCAGCGTAGGGCTGGCCGAAAACGGGCAGCGCGGTATCGATATGCATCGCCAGTGGAAACCCGACCTGATTCTGCTGGACGTCATGCTGCCGCTGGTCAGTGGTACGGACGTGCTGTCGGCGGTACGCCGTTGCAGCGACACACCGGTAATCATGGTCACGGCCATGGGCGACGAACCGGAAAAGCTCGGCGCATTGCGCTACGGGGCTGACGATTACGTGGTCAAGCCCTACAACCCCAAGGAAGTGGTGGCCCGTGTGCACGCGGTGCTGCGCCGCTCCCAGCAGAACGCCAGTAATGACCGCCATTTGCGTTACCAGAACCTGCTGGTGGACCTGAATGCAGTCACCGCCATCATTGAAGGACACGACGGCACAGACACACTGCTCGACCTGACACCCACCGAGTTCAAGATCCTTTCGACCTTGCTGAAAACACCCTCCAAAGCCTTCACCCGCGAAGAATTGCTGGAAATCTGCCTGCCCGACAGCGAGGCGCTGGCCAGGGTTGTCGATGCGCACGTGCACAATCTGCGTCGCAAACTCGAAATTCACGGCGTGGATAATGTGCTGGTGACAGTCCGCTCTGTCGGCTATCGATTCAGGTGAGCCTCATGCGACGTTTTTTCAGACACCGGCAGAAACCTTTATGGCACTGGGTCGGCATGCGCATGAGCATGCTGGCAGTCGGTGCGGTCATCGTGATCGCGTTCTGCATGTGGCTGCACGTCACGGTGTCTGACTGGCTCACATTGCAGGCAATGCCAGCCGATGTGCGCACGGAGTTCGTGAGGTTGCAGGCCGAACCTGCCATGGGCATGGTCAAGCTTCGCGAGTTGTTCTTCGAGTATTACCCGATTGAAAACCTGCTGCCGGGCATCGCCAACAAGGAGTGGTGGGTATTGGCAGCGCTGGTGATGATGGCCATCCCGATCATCATCTTTTTCGGCTTTCTGTTCTCCCGCCCGCTTTCCAGCCAGTTCTCTTCGATTGCCAAGGGCGCGCGTCAGGTCGCCCAGGGTGACTTCAAGACGCGCCTGCCCATGAGCGACAAAGACCCGGACGAGCTACAGGCGCTGGTCAGCGACTTCAACACCATGACCACCCAGCTAGGCCGTTACGAACTGGAGGTCAGCGAGTCCAGCGCGATGATCGCCCATGAACTGCGCACGCCACTGAACGCGGCCATGGGGCGCATTCAGGGCATGATCGATGAAGTGTTCCCGCGCGATCTGGCACAACTGGAAATGGTCCACCGCCAGCTCAACCAGTTGAACAAACTGGTGAGCGATCTGCACCTTCTCTCACTGGCCAGCGCTGGCCAGCTGACCCTGGACAAGACGGTATTTTCCCTTGAGAAACTGGTGGCCGAACGCCTGAGCTGGTTTGCCGCACAGCTCGATGAAGCGGGCGTTGTCGTGACCATCGACATCCCCCAACGACTGACCGTCACCGCCGACCGTGACCGGATCGGCCAGGTGGTCAATATTCTCGTCGATAATGCGCTGCGCTATTCGGCGATGGGCGGAGAACTGCTGATTGTCGGCAGGGCCCGCGCACGGAGCATGGAACTGACCGTCTCCGACCGCGGGCCCGGCTTCGGCTCGGAAAACCTCGAGCAGGTGTTCGACCGTTTCTGGCGCGCCGAACGTTCGCGGGCACGCTATTCGGGAGGCAGCGGCCTTGGCCTGTCCATCGCCCGGGCTATTTGCCTCGAGCATGACGGCACTATCGGGGTGCGCAACAGGCCTGGCGGCGGGTCGGTGATCCGCCTGGAAATCCCGGCCTGACCCTGCTGACCCGAACCTGCGGATCAATGCCCCATCAACGAATCGATAGCGTCCGGTTTGTCGTGCACGCCAAAGCGGTCCACCAGCGTGGCCGTCGCCCGGTTCATACCGATAACGTCGACGCTGATGCCCGCCTTTCTCAGTTTCAAAACCACCTTGTCCAATGCGGCCACAGCGGTGATGTCCCAAAAATGCGCCTCGCGCAGATCGATGACCAGTGTCTCGAGGCTTTCGCGCAGGTCGAATGAGGCCATGAAACGGTCAGCGGAGGCGAAGAATACCTGGCCGGTCACGTAGTAGGTGCGATGGCTGTGGAAGGGATCACGATGCGACGTGACATCGAGGAAGTGAGCGATCTTGCTGGCAAAGAACATCGAGGCAAGCAGAGAACCGACCAGCACACCATAGGCAAGGTTATGGGTCGCCACGACCACCACCACGGTGACCACCATCACGATGTTGGTCGAGAGCGGGTATTCCTTGAGGTTGCGGATCGATCCCCAACTGAAGGTACTGATCGATACCATGATCATCACCGCCACCAGCGCCACCATCGGAATACGCGCCAGCCATTCGCCCAGAAACAGCATCATGATCAACAGCAGTAAACCTGCGCTGAGGGTTGAAAGACGTGTTCTGCCGCCAGACTTCACGTTGATCATCGACTGGCCGATCATGGCGCAGCCAGCCATGCCGCCGATCAGACCCGTGGCGATATTGGCAATGCCCTGCCCTTTGCACTCACGGTTTCGGTCACTGGTGGTATCAGTCAGGTCATCGACGATGGTCGCGGTCATCATCGACTCCAGCAGGCCCACCACGGCCAGCGCGGCGGAATACGGCAGAATGATCAGCAGTGTGTCGAGATTGAGCGCGACGTCCGGCCACATGAAGGTCGGCAGACTGTCGGGCATTGCGCCCATGTCACCCACGGTTCGTACATCAAGCCCCATGTAAATGGAAATTGCGGTGAGCACCAGAATGCACACCAGCGGCGAAGGCAGCAGCTTTCCCAGCAACGGCACGCGCGGGAACAGATAGATAATTGCCAGGCCCGCCGCCGTCATGGCATAGACCGGCCAGGTCGCATGGGTCAGTTCTGGCAGTTGGGCCATGAAAATCAGAATCGCCAGCGCGTTCACAAAGCCGGTCACCACCGATCGTGAAACAAAGCGCATCAGCTCTCCGAGGCGCAAGTACCCGGCGATAATCTGCAACACGCCGCACAACAAAGTGGCCGCCAGCAAATACTGAAGACCGTGCTCTTTCACCAGGTTCACCATCAGCAGTGCCATCGCACCTGTGGCGGCGGAAATCATCGCCGGGCGGCCGCCCACGAAAGCAATGACCACACAGATACAGAACGAGGCGTAAAGCCCGACTTTCGGGTCTACCCCCGTGATGATGGAGAACGCAATGGCCTCTGGAATCAGGGCCAGTGCGACGACAAGCCCGGCCAGAACATCGGCCCGGACGCTGGAAAACCACGTAGCTTTTATTTTTTCGAGCATGGAAATACCTGTGTCGAACACAGCGGGACGCGCGGCAGCGAATGCCGGACGTACGTGTGCATCGGTTTTCGAATGAGTAGTGATGGAGGTGGCGGCGACCGTCAAACGGACACAGCAACGGGTGACCGCAGTCAGTGGCAGTCAGGGTGTGGCGAGGGGGCGAAGCGCTAAGGCGGCGTAGGCAGCCAGCTGGAACGGGACAAGAGTGATTCCTTCGATGGATCGCAGGACGCAATTATCATAGCCCCATCCGTTTAAGGGTTTCAAGACGCAGAGGCTAGCCCGACAGCGACACCGCGCAGCTGATATGCTTTTTCCAGGATAACTTGCTCCTGTTTGCAAGGGCAGTTTTCACTCATGATGCAGGCATTATTTGCCCCGATGCCTTCTATGAAACGCTACGAAAAATTCGCCGCCGACATTTCGGAAATGATTCGCAGCGGCGTGTTGCCCGCCGGTGAGAAAGTGCCCTCCGTCAGGGTTGCCAGTCGCACCTATTCGGTGAGCCCCGCCACCGTCTTCAAAGCGTATTACCTGCTGGAAGACAAAGGCCTGATTCAGGCTCGCGCACGCTCCGGGTATTACGTGCGCGAGCATGCTGCCAATGCGCTGACCGAGCCTGAACTGGTCAGGCACACCAGCGAAGGCACCGAACTGGGCGTCAGCGACCTGATTTTTTCCGTGCTTGGCTCGCTCAAGAACCCGGACACCGTCCCTTTCGGCTCGGCATTTCCCAGCCCGCACCTTTACCCATTGCCGCGCCTGGCCAAGTCGATGTCTTCAGCGGTGCGGGCGATGACGCCAGCGGGCATTGTCAGCGACATGACCACCGGGAACTCCGAACTGCGCCGACAGATTGCTCTGCGCTACATGATCAGCGGCGTGCGCCTGCCCGCCGACGAACTGGTGATCACCAACGGCGCGATGGAAGCCCTGAATCTGTGCCTGCAGTGCGTCACCGAGCCCGGCGACCTGGTCGCCATCGAAGCTCCGGCGTTCTATGCCTGCCTTCAAGTGCTGGAGCGTCTGAAGCTGAAAGCCGTCGAAATCCCCGTGCATCCGCGTGACGGGGTGGACCTCGATTCGCTGCAGGAAAGCCTGACACGCCTGTCGATCAAGGCTTGCTGGTTCATGAGCAGCTTTCAGAACCCATTGGGCGCGAGCATGACTCAGGAAAACAGGATCAGGCTCTACGACCTGTTGGAACAGCATCAAATCCCGTTGATCGAGGACGATGTGTACGCCGAACTGTATTACGGCGCCAAGGCGCCTCACCCGGTCAAAAGCCTGGATCGCAGCGGACTGGTGATGCACTGCAGCTCGTTTTCCAAGACCCTCGCGCCTGGCTACCGTGTCGGCTGGGTGGCAGGCGGGCGTTATACCGAACAGATCAATCGGCTGAAACTGATGACCACCATTTCACCCTCTGTCCCCGCCCAGGCAGCGATTGCCGACTACCTCAAACATGGCGGCTACGACCGCCACCTGCGCAAATTGCGCGACACCCTCGAACTGCAACAAGGCGCGATGCTGGCCGCTGCCGCTCGTTATTTCCCGGCAGCGACACGCGTCACCCGCCCCGCTGGCGGGTACTTTCTGTGGTTCGAATTCCCCGAGCAAGTGGACTCGCTGCAGGTGTTCCAGATGGCCCTGGCCCAAGGCATCAGCCTGGCACCCGGCCCGATCTTCTCGGCCTCGCAGCGCTTCAAGAACTGCGCACGCCTGAACTACGGCACGCCCTGGGATGAACGTAGCGAGCAGGCCATGGCGATGCTTGGACGAATCATCGCGTCGTTCTGAAGTGTTTACGTTCGGCCCACGCACAACTGATCCGTATTTTTAAGCTGTTTCTGAATCTGTACCAGAATCTGCCTGCGCAGGATAATGGCCACGCATTAAAACGCGCAGGAAACCGTCAGAAGCCGGAACCTGCAACTCGTTACAGACAGATCGATCAGCAGGAGACGCTCATGGGCAAGCTCGGACTTTCATTGATAGGTTTTTTGTTGCTGGCGATAGCGGTGGGTTTGCTGGGGACTATTTCGCCGTATTGAGCATTGATTATCGCCGTGATACTCATCGCTCACGGTTATACACACGTCCTGTTGACTATCGCGCCCATGCTGCGCATTGGCGCGAAAATCTGCTCGAAACTCGTTCAGCAGCCGATTAATTAGTCTTCCTCATATACCCTTGCCGATTTACCCGTCTAGTACCTCAGCCTTCCCTCGCATAACTTCCTCTCGACCGATGTTGCTGCAGTGCAATCGTCACTGAGAACAGCCCATTCATGTTTTTTCGCCCGCGAGCTGTGCTGGTTCGCTCCACGGGAGGCACACGACGCAAAAACGCAATTTAGGCAACAGTTCTCTTCAGGTATCGGCGCTGGGCCTTGGCTGCATGAGCATGACCTCGGCCTACGGCCCGGCCGCCGACCGGCAGGCCATGATCAGCCTGATCCGCAGCGCGCACGAGCGTGGGGTCAACTTCTTCGATACCGCGGAAGCCTACGGCCCGTTCAGCAACGAAGAGCTACTGGGCGAAGCCTTGCAGCCGATTCGTGATCACGTGGTCGTCGCCACCAAATTCGGCTTCGACATCGACCTGATCAGCGGTGCCAGAGGCGCGGGCACGAACAGTCGCCCGGAGCATATTCGCGCCGTTGCCGAAGCGACGTTGAAGCGCCTGCGCACTGACCGCATTGATCTTTTCTACCAGCACCGCGTCGACCCCGCCGTCCCCATCGAAGATGTCGCAGGCACCGTCAAAGACCTGATTGCCGAGGGCAAGGTCAAGCACTTTGGCCTGTCCGAGGCGAGTATCGATACCGTTCGCCGCGCCCATGCGGTGCAGCCGGTGACAGCCGTGCAGAGCGAATACTCGCTGTTCTGGCGTGGTCCCGAGCAGGACCTTCTGCCTGGGCTTGAAGCACTCGGGATCGGCTTCGTGCCGTTCAGCCCACTGGGTGCGGGGTTCCTGACCGGAAAGATCGACGAGCACACGCAGTTCGATGCCTCGGACTTTCGCAGCGTCGTACCGCGCTTTTCCCAGGACGCACGCAAGGCCAACATGGCGCTGGTCGACGTCGTCAAGGCGGTTGCCCAGCGCAAGAACGCTACGCCTGCGCAAGTGGCGCTGGCCTGGCTGCTGGCCCAAAAGCCCTGGATCGTACCGATACCCGGCACCACGAAACAACACCGTCTTGATGAAAACCTCGGGGCCGTCGAGCTGGAACTGACTGCGGAGGACCTGCACATGATTCACGAGCAGACAGACCGCATCGCTCTGCTCGGTGATCGCCTGCCCGAAGCGGCGCTGAAGATGACCGGTCTGTGACCGCACATTGATCAAGGCTGCTGCCGATGCGCAGCAGCGTCCCTTCCCTGTCAGGAATTATTCCGATGAAAACCCTGATTGCTCTGCCTGTCGTCTTCTCGTTGGTCACTGGAGTGGCGCATGCCGAGCAGTCCGCGGACATCCGCATTACCCGTGCAGGCACGCAGCCTTCCATTCAAGGCAGCGCCGAAAACTTTACCGGCGCAGTGCGTGTTGACAGCCTGTTCAAGGCAGACAGTCCAGCCCGCATTGGCGGTGGCACCGTGACCTTCGAACTTGGCGCACACACTGCCTGGCACACCCATCCGCTCGGGCAAACGCTCATCGTGGTTGCCGGTGTCGGCTATGTGCAAAAAGAAAGTGGGCCTCGTCAGGAAATACGTCCCGGGGACATCGTCTGGATCCCACCGTCGGTACGCCACTGGCACGGAGCGACGGCCACCAACGGGATGACGCATATCGCGCTGGCAGAAGCTTTGGAAGGTAAAGCTGTTACATGGGCCGAAAAGGTCTCCGACGCAGAATACGAGGGCATGCGCCAATGACACCGTCGCTTTTCGGCTCAGTAGTTCATCGCAGATCCCGGCCTCTGGCTGCCTTGCTGGCAGCGTGCCTCGGGTTGGGCAATGTAACGGCCGCCGTCGCTCAGGAGCATGCGCCAGCGCCTGCCATGACAAACACGACGCCACCGGCTGGCACGCTGTCTGGCAAGCAGCAAGCCATTCCATTGATCGCCGCGTTCATGGCTACCAACGATATGCCAAAGCTTGACTCGGCGCTGAATCAGGGGCTCGACGCGGGCCTATCCATCAGTGAGGCCAAGGAGATTCTGGTTCAGCTCTACGCCTATGCCGGGTTTCCACGCAGCCTCAATGCGCTGGGCGAACTGATGCAAACGGTCGAGGCGCGCAAACAGCGCGGTATTCAGGACGCACCCGGAAACGAACCCGGCCGGGCGATCCCCACAGGCGAGGCGTTGCGTGAGGCAGGAGTAGCCAATCAGACATGCATTTCCGGCGGCACCGTCAAAGGGCCTTTATTCGACTTCGCCCCTGTCATCAATCAGTTCCTGCAAACCCATCTGTTCGGCGACATCTTCGAGCGCGACAACCTCGACTGGCAAAGCCGCGAGCTGACCACGGTCGGCGCCCTGGCAGCAACGCCGGGTGCCGAGCCGCAGTTGCGTTCCCATATGCTGGCGAGCATGAGGGTGGGTTTAAGCGCTGCACAGTTGCGCGAAGTGACCAACATACTTGCCGAACAGGCAGATGAAACCATTGCCAGACGCGCACGCGAGGCGCTGACACAAGCACTCGAAACGTCAAAGGAATGATCATGAACATGGCAAGAAACCTTCTGGCGCTTGCTATGGCGGGCATGCTGGCAGCCTGCGCGGTGAGTTCCAGCGAACCGGGCAACAACAGCGCGCCACTGGCGATCCAGAAACAAGGCAGCTTTACCGCCGGTGGCGAGATGATCACTGCACCGGGCACGTTCAACCCGCGCAAACCCATGCAGCCCGATGGCCAGACTTACCACGGGGATCATGCCTATGTGTTTTATCAAGTGCCGGTCAACGCACGAAAACTGCCAATCGTCATGTGGCACGGCGCAGGTCAGTTCTCCAGGACCTGGGAAACTACCGCTGATGGCCGTGAGGGTTTTCAGAATATATTTCTGCGGCGCCGGTTCGGCGTCTACCTGATCGATCAGCCGCGCCGCGGCGACGCCGGTCGCAGCATGGTCGAAGCGACACTAAAACCCACACCGGACGAGCAACTCTGGTTCAACCAGTTCCGCATCGGCCTGTGGCCCGAGTACTTCAATGGCGTGCAGGTTGCTCGTGATCCCGGCACACGCGAGCAGTTTTTCAGGGCCATGACGCCAAACACCGGGCCATTCGATATGAACGTCATCTCTGACGGGGTATCGGCAATATTCGACAAGATCGGCCCCGGCATTCTGTTCACTCACTCCCAGGCGGGCGGCCCGGGCTGGCTGACGGTCATCAAGAACGAAAAACCCGCCATAAAGGCGGGTTTTTTCTTGTTCAATGGCATTGCCTGGCAGCGTTGAAATACTGTCTGGCTCCACGAGCTGGACTTGAATAGAAGTATAGGCACCCAAAAATCACAAACGCTTATGCGAAAAACAACGCGCTAAACACGGTCTATGTACTTGGCTCCGCTGGCCCAATGGGCTGCGAAATCGGCAGAGCGCACTGCAGGATTACAACTCAGGATATCGAAAGTCGCCAACCGGTGAACATCGAACGGATCTTCGGCGACCATTCGTTGAATGTCCGCGATGTGTTCACCGTGCGCAAGGATGAAGCCCCCGTTCCCATCGGCGAGAGGGCCGGCAAACAGTACAGTTCCGGACTGTATATAGTTGACCAGCCACGCTTTGTGGGCGTCCAGATGAGCGTTGACTTCCTCAGCAGGACGAAGGTAAGTAAGTTTGATAGCAAATAGCATAAAATCAAGCCTCCAGACTGGGTGAGTTATTGAGCAGGGACTGACAACCCTGCAATGACAGCGGACATTGCAGCGGTTGCTTTTTCAACGCCCTGATCTCGTACTGGTTGGCCTCTGGAAACGCCCTCAGCGCGGATGAAGTGGACATCGCTAATTCCCAGAAAACCAAAAAATGCCCTGAGATAGCTTTCCTGGAAGTCCATTTTTTGCAGTGGTCCGTCCGCGTAGAATCCCCCACGAGCCGAGACCACGATGACGCGTTTGCCGCCGGACAAACCTACAGGGCCATGTTCTGTGTATTTAAAAGTTCGTCCGACCTGAGCGATCCTGTCCAGCCAGGCCTTTAGCTGGCTCGATACGCTGAAATTGTACATAGGAGCACCGATAACCAGCACATCGCTCGCCAGGAACTCCATAACCAGGATTTCTGACAGTTGATGCTCCTGCAGAATGGCCTCCGGAAAATCATTGATCCCGGTTTGCCGGAACCCTGCTGCAATAGGACCCGTGAGATGCTTCAACTCATCATCGACCAGGTCTCGGTACTTCACATGAGCCTCGCGGTGGCTGCCTTGAATGTGTGCAACAAGGGTCGAGGAAAGTGCACGGGTTATGGAGTTGCTGCCCATTATGCTTGAGTCAATATGCAGTATTTTCATGCTTGAGGCCCTTGAGATAAGTAATGGTTGTTGTCAAAAAAGCCGTGAACACTTTTCATCGTCCGGCTTCTCTGGCGGCGTGATCAATGAACTTGGCTACCGTATCGGGATGAGAAACTAGTGACAGATGGCTGGATCGAATTGATAAGGTCTGCGCTCCAATCTGTTTCGCGATAGCCCGCTGTACCGACGGTAAAAGCGCCTTGTCATCCGTTGTTTGCAAGTACCAGCTTGGCTTGTCGTGCCACGCCGCGTGCTGGATCTTCTCCGCGAAACAGGCTGCTGCGATAGGCTGTTGGACTGATGCAAGCAACTGCGCTTTTTTCATCGGCAAGTCCGCCGCCATGACGAGATGAAACTGCGCGGGATCGTCCAGCCAAAGCCAACCCTCCTCATCGGGTGTCAGGCCAGTCATAGGTGCATTCAGTCGCTGCAGGAGGCCCGCTGCTGATTCACCGCTGTCGGGCACCAGAGCGGAGAGATAGACCAGGCCCTTCACATTGGAGGCGTTACCGGCCTGTGTTATCACGGTGCCAGCCCATGAGTGCCCTACCAGGAGCACGTCGCCTTTTTGTCGGCGAAGCACGCGCTGCGTTGCCAAAACGTCATCTTGCAATGAGGTCATCGGGTTCTGCACTGCGGTGACGTAATAGCCCATGGCGGTCAGTTGCTTAATCACCGACGACCAGTTCGAGCCATCGGCAAATGCGCCATGTACCAGCACGATGTTGCGCACAGTGCCGTTAGGCAACGCAGCCATGGCCGGGCCACTGGAGAACAACAGCGATAAACCCAAGGCCAGGCCAAGCCGGCTCAGCCAGCTCAGCCAGCTCAGTTGACTGGGACGTTTCTCTTCTTGACGCATGGAGTTCGTGTGGAGCGGCAGTTTCATGTCGGAGCGCCGTTGCAAATGACTGTGCACAGCTTAAGCAGGCCCAACTGGAACTGTTAGATAACAAATAGGCCACACTTCATGCAAAACTCGCCAACTTGATTGCCAAAGCAGGATTTGCCATGCGCATTGCGATTGTTGCTGTGGAAGGTAGCTTGATGTCCGCCATCACTGGGCTGGCTGATTTGTTCTGGATGACCAATCAGGCGCTGAAATCACCACCGCCCGGGTTGGCTTCGGAAATGAGGGCCAAGATCGATGTTGAATTTGAGACGATCATCGTCAGTTCGGATGGCAAGGCGCTGCGCGATCCTCAGGGCAGACTGATTCCCGTTGATGCAGACTTTTACACCGCGGGGTCTTTTGATGCAGTCCTCGTTACCGGCATGGCCTTGGGCCCGGATAAATTGCCGCCCACGTCCGACTCCCTCAAACGCGCGGCGGATTGGCTCAAAGTGAACCACCAACAAGGCGTACTGGTCTGTGGGGCGTGCGCGGGTACGTTTGTTCTGGGAGAGGCTGGGCTGCTCGACAACAGACGTTGCACCACTACCTGGTGGCTGCATCACGCTTTCAAAAAACGATTTCCAAAGGCTCAGCCCGTGTGGGGCGCTGCGGTGGAGCAGCAAGACGGCATCATTACCACTGGAGGGCCGTTGTCCTGGATTGATCTAGCCCTCTACGTGATCAGGTGCCTGGCCGGTGCCGATGTCGCCAGGTTGACCGCAGATATTTCTGTGACCGACAGCTTGCCACTGCCTCAACTGGTTTATGCACCCCGCGGTTTTATAAATAGTGCTGATCCGCTGCTTCTGGAAACCGAGCAAATCATTCGCCATGCCAGACCCGGGCTGACGGCTGAAGAGCTCGCCAAAATGTTGAATCTGAGCGAGCGGACAATGCATCGACGATTCAAGAAACTAACCAATGAGTCGCCTAAAGAGCTCATTACCCGAGTGAGGATAGAAACGGCTTGCGTCCTCCTCCAGACACCGGGAGCCAGCATTAAACAAGTGGCACTCAAGTGCGGCTACAACGAGGATACCTCGTTCCGACGGGCTTTCATTCAACTTACCGGGATGACGCCTGCGGATTACAAGCGCAGGTCTAAAGCGCAGTCCTCCGATGCGAGCGGATCAACGACGCGTTCGGTGCAGACGTAAGATTCATTTCTGGTACTGGAGGCGATTTAAAAACTACTCAAGGTGTTTTCTCAGCCAAGTCCATGAATTGTCGCGTTGCCAGCGCTCGGCGCCAAAACGAAAAAACCCGCCAGAAGGCGGGTTTTCGGTGTTTCAAAGATTTTTAAAGTCTTCTCTGAAACCTTGTCTGGCTCCACGACCTGGACTCGAACCAGGGACCCAGTGATTAACAGTCACTTGCTCTACCAACTGAGCTATCGCGGAATGAGCGCTATGTTACTGATTAGGAAAAGGAAGTCAAGCGAGGGGCTGAAAAATTTTCTGCGTGCGGCTTACGCGATATCGGTTGTTCCTGATGCACCCACGGGAGAGTACCTCTAGTGCCTTACGCGACACGAGACACAGCTGATCGTACTGAAGTTGGCACTTCTGTCACATCAAGAAACATCTATCCCGGTCGACATCTGAGTCAGGTAATTCCTTTCCTACGGACCAGGTATAACAAAAAAATGGCCTCGCTCAAGACAGTACAAGCTCGCTACACCGCAACCTTCGTAGGATTCATGGCGCTGGTCATTGTTCTGACGGTGTATGGCATCGGTCAGTTCGTGTCCCCCAGGCTTACCGCCAACGATGAAAACATGCTGACCGCAAAGGCGGCAGACATCAGCAATGAGATCAAGACCGAGTTGGCCCGCGTACAGGCGCAGGCGCGGGTGATCACCGAGCTGGTGCCGCAGCTGTCCAGTGACGATATCGACCGCCTGCTGCCGTTCATGGTCAACCAGTACGGCGAAGCCAAGGTATTCGGCGGCGGGATCTGGCCTTTGCCGAACGTGCGCACGCCCGGTCGTGCCAAGCACAGCACCTTTTACCATCGCGATGCGTCGGGCAAGTTGATCGTCAACACCCATTGGAACTCGCCTGAGTCGCTCAACTATTTCGAACAGGGCTGGCACAAAGGCGGCTTGAACTCCCCTGCTGGCCAATGCGCCTGGGCGCCCGCCTATCAGGATGCCGCCAGCCCGGAACCGCGCACCAACTGCGCCATGGCCATTACCAAAGACGGACAGCCTTGGGGCGTGTCGACCATCGACGTGACGCTGGGCTTCTTCAACAAGCTGGTTGAAGCCAAAGAGCAGGAAGTCCATGGCCGGATCATGATCATCGAGGCCGATGGCAAGATTCTGTCCAACGTACCGGGCAGCAGCGACAAGATCGTGCTGCGCAATGTCTCCGAACTGGCGGCGCAATCACCGTTCATCAATGGCATCAAGTCGGCACTCGCCGCCAAAGGTACTGGCACCTCGCGTCTGACCTACCAGAACAGCGATGGCGAGGAGTCAACGCTGTTTCTGATCCCGGTCACGGGCACGCCCTGGTTGCTGGCCGTTTCGCAAAACACCGATCTGCTGAAAAGCCAGAGCGAAACCGTCCTAAAGACCCTGGCCTGGCTGCAGATCCCGATGGTTCTGGTGCTGCTGGTGCTGATGATTGTTGCGTTGCGCACGCTGATGAACCGCCTGGGCGTGCTCAAAACCAACATCGACACGCTGTCGGCCGGTGATGCCGATCTCACCCGGCGCATTGCTGTCAAAGGGCACGATGAAGTAGATCAGGTGGGTGAGTCGGTCAACAACTTCATTGCCTACCTGCAACGCATGATGCTCGACGTCAGCAGTTCCACCAGCGAGATTGCCAGCGGTATCGAACAACTTCGCAGTCAGGCGGGCGTTACCAATGCCATTCTGATCCGTCACGCCAACGAAACCGATCAGGCCGTTACTGCGATCACCGAGATGTCCTCCACCGCGGACGAAGTGGCCCGCAGCGCGGCGCAGACCGCAAGCTTCACGCAGTCGGCCAACGAGAACGCGCAGGTATCGAAAACCGTTGTTGCAGACGCTTCTGACAGCGTGAATGCACTGATCAGCGAGGTCGATTCGGCCACCAGCAAAGTGCAGTCAATGGAGCAGGACGCCAAGCGCATCAACGCGGTGCTGGCGGTGATTGGCGAAATCGCCGGGCAGACCAACCTGCTCGCGCTTAACGCGGCCATTGAAGCAGCGCGTGCCGGCGAACAGGGCCGTGGCTTCGCGGTCGTGGCCGACGAGGTGCGCGCCCTCGCCGCTCGTACCCAGGCCAGCACGTCGGAGATCAACGAAATGCTCGGCAGCCTGCAACAAGGCGTCAGCGCCGCAGTAGCCGCGATGGAAAAAACCCGCCAGAGTTGCCAGACCACGGCGGGCAAAACCACTGCCGTAACAAGCGGCCTGGACGACATGACTCGCTCGGTTCTGCAGATCAACGACCTGAGCACGCAAATCGCCACAGCGGCCGAGGAGCAAAGCGCGGTGTCCGAGGAAATCAGCCGTAACATCATTGCCGTTCGCCACATCGTCGAAGAACTGGTCGAAGGCGGCTCCAGCAACGAACGCAGCACCGCTGCCCTTTCCGAGTCCAACACTCGCCTGATTGCGCTGGTACGGCGCTTCAAGGTCAGTTAAAACATGTGCGGGCCTGTCGCGGCATGCGTCAGGCCCGCTGTCTATTTGATCCGGTAGTGGAAGGTATTCTTCACCCCGGACACGCTCACCGCCCTGCCCTCGACAACCCGTGGCTGATAACGAAAAGTTTGCGCTGCGGCCAGTGACGGACGGATAAACAGTGGATGGCACGCACCCTGCACTTGCGGGTTGACCACCGTGCCTTGCGGCGACACGTCGTAGACAACCGTGCAATCACCCTCGATGCCTTTGTCGAGAGCCCGTTCGGGATAGTCTGGAGCCTCCTTGCTGAGTGGCTGATACTGGCTGCTGTCAGCGGCGGCCTGCTGTTGTGCTGATTGCTGCGCCTGCGCCTGGCGGGCGCGCTCGGCAGACTGACGCGCCTGTTCGGCCTGACGTTGTTGCTCAACCTGCTGACGTTGCTGTTCGGCCAGCCGCTGCTGTTCCTGGCGCTTTTGCTGCTCGGCTTCGTGCAGGCGCTGAACGCTCTGTTGCTGTTCACGCTCGCGCTTTTGCTCGTCAACGCGCTTGCGTGCCAACGCCGCCTGTTCGACCTGGCGCTGCGGCTCTGCCTGCGGTTTTGCAGCTTCCACCGGCTGGGTGATCGGCAGCGAGACCGGTGCAGGCGGCGGCAGTTGAACAGGCTCGACAACCGGCGCAGCGGCGACTGGAACCGGCTCAGGCGCTGGCGGCAAAATCACTAATTGCGTGGTCAGGGTTCTGGTCTGTGCGGGCGGTGCTTCGTGCGGGCTCCAGCCGAACATAAGACCGCCCAGCAGCGCGCCATGCAATGCCAGCGCGATGGCAGCGGCCAGGCCATTGCTGCGCAGCCAGGGCCCATTCACCCATTCGCGGCGCGGCATGTGGTAATCGAGGGCCAGGGTGTTCATTGCGGGGCCTCGGTCACCAAGCCCAACTGCGTTACACCACTGCGTTGCAGCGCCGCCATGGCGGCGACTACCCGGCCATAATCAGCCTTGTCATCAGCACGGATGAACACTTGCGTGTCCTTGCGCTCGGCAACCAGTCGGGCAATGCGCTCCTGCATGTCTTCAAGGCTCGCGGCCTGATCGGTCTGCGCCTGAGTATCGACCGTGTCGCCCAGGTTCCAGTAGTAGCCGCCCTGCGCCTTGACGGACAGGGTCACGATACGTTGCCGGGTATCGCTGGCGAGTGCTTCGCTGGCGACTTTGGGTAACTCGATTTTCACGCCTTGGGTCAGCATCGGTGCCGTGACCATGAAAATTACCAGCAGCACCAGCATCACGTCGATATAGGGCACGACATTCATTTCGGCTTTCGGGCCATGTTTGCGTTGCGGTTTGACCAGCATGACAAGTCCTCAGGCCGCAGCGGCCATGTTGCGGGTCAGGCCTTGCAAGGTGCGGTTCAGGCGCACCTGCAGTTCATTGCCGAAGCTGTAGTAGCGGGCCGTGAGCGTCTGGCCACGCGCGGCAAAGCGGTTGTAGGCGATAACGGCAGGAATGGCGGCGAACAGGCCGATGGCCGTGGCAATCAAGGCTTCGGCAATACCCGGCGCGACCGTCGACAGTGTGGCCTGCTGCACTTGAGACAGGCCGATGAAGGAATTCATGATCCCCCAGACCGTGCCGAACAGGCCGATGTAGGGGCTGACCGAGCCGACCGTAGCGAGAAACTGCAGGCCTTTTTCCAGTTGCAGCTCCTGCTCGCTGATCGCGACCTGCAATGCGCGTTCGACGCCTGACAGCACCACGTCAGGCTCGATGCCGGGACGTGGCTTGAGTTGCACGTACTCGGCATAACCGGCGTTGAAGACGCGCTCGATACCGTCAGCGCCCTCTTGAGCCGAACGGCTCTCGGCGTACAGCGGTGACAGCTCTGCCTCACCGCGAAAGCGCTGCTGAAACGCATCCAGTGTCCGCTCGTAATGGCCCAGCGCAAGACTGCGCTGAATGATCAGGTACCAGCTGACCAGCGAAGCGAGCAACAAAATCAGCATCACGGCCTTGACCAGCAGGCTGGCATCGCTGATCAGGCCCAAGATGGTCATGTGTTCGAGGGTGGCGTGCATCGTGGTAGTCCTCTGTAATGGAACGAATGATTAGCACCGCTTGATGACAAACGACTTACGGCAGCTTCAAGGTTTTCATCACCTCGGCCCACGGCACGAACTTGAAGTTCTGCGCCTGCTCGGGCATGCGTTTGCGCCCGTCCTGAACCACCAGCATGCCTTTGCTCCAGGGTCCGCCGAGGTTCATGGAGGTCACTTCGATGCCGTCGGTTTCCGAGGTACCGTCAATCCCCGCGTTCGCGTTGAGACCGACCCGAAAAGCGCCGCGCAGTGCGTAAGGCGGCTCGGCATCGACCACCACGTAGCTGTCGTTGCCCTGACTGGAGATCACCAGATAGTCGTGCTTGTCACTCTGATACAGCGCCAGCCCCTCGACATCGGCATGCACCGCCTCGCCCACCTTGATCACACTGGAAAGCGTCGCAGGCTGATCCGCCCGCGCATCGACTTCCCAGACGCCAACGTCCTCTTCACCGAGAAACAAGCGCTGACGCTGGTCATCGGCCACGCAGCCTTCCGGCTGGGTGTCGACCTTGAAGCGGCGTACCAGCTCGCCTTTTGCCTTACCGTCGGACGCGCTGAGCCGATACTGGAGAAAGCTGCCGTCTTTACCGTTGGCGAAGGCGTACAGCTCGCCACTGGCAGGTTTGAACAGGCAGACGCCATAGATTTCCGCCAATGGCGTGGGGATCTCTCCCGCTTCACGAATGACGCCGCTGGCCCGGTCGATGCTGAACAGGCTCAGGCTGTTGTGATCCCGGTTACTGGCCACCGCCAGATCGACGCTTTTCTTGCCGAGCATGAAGCCTGGGCGTATGTCGACGTTGTTCAGGCGGCCTACCGGCAACTCCTGCAACTGCTTGCCACTCAGGTCATAAGCCAGCAGGCCCTGTTTTTTGTTGGTGCCCAGCACGCGGCTGAGCGCCGGATTTTTCGGGTGGACCCAAATGGCCGGGTCGTCGGCGGCGTCACCCTGACGCCCGACCGGCTGGCTCTGACTCGCCGCCATGACAGTCGGCAACGGCTTGGCGACAGTCACCGGTTTGGGCGACCAGTTCAGTTCACCCTGATACAGGCGCTCGCCGTCATTGTCGTTAAGCAACACCTGCAAGCTGTTCTTGCCCTCACGCACAGAAAGCCCTTCCGGCTTTTTCAAGCTCATCAGCGACAGATCGGCCACCGGCGTCCAGCTCTCCAGCGATTCCTGCTGCTGATAGAGATGCAATGCCTTGCCTTTCGGGTCCAGCGCCAGCAAGCCGCCCGGAACAATGGCCATTGCCCCCGCCGCCTGTTTCAACTCGCCAAACGGTTCGCGCAGGGCCACAGGCTGACGCGCGACATCGGCCTCGGGGTGCGCCGGGTAGGCCCACCAACCGATGTTTTGTTCATTGACGAACAACCTGTGCGCAGCGTCGTCAACCTGACAAAACTCGGCTTTGGGTGGTAGCGGCAGGTTACGCACCAGGCGTGGCGCGTCGTTCAGTTGGTTATCTGCGCCAATCAGCCATTGTTCGCCCTTGCCCTCCTCGCCCACCAGAAACACAAACAGGTTGCTGGCGTCATCGCGGTACAGGCACAGACCGGCCACTGAATAATCGCGTGCGGGCAGATAAACCGGCTTTGACCAGTGTGCTCCGGTCGGATCGAGCTGGGTCAGCATGGCCTGCTGGCGGGCATTATCCAGCGTTGCAATGAGCACACTTGAGCCTGTAGTACGGCTGTCGAGCCCTTGGAACGACCCCGGCATTTTCGCCAGCTCGCGGCCCTGCTCATCCAGCAGCAACAGACCGGCCTTGACGCTCGCGGCCAGGCGGCGGGTGCCGTCACTGCCCGGCAGAAAGCTCGCCGATTGAGCCTTGAACGAAGCATTTTCAGCCCAGCGTGTCAGGTTCAGGTCCATCGGCGGCGAAGCGTGCGCAGCCCCGGCCGCAAGACAAAGCAGTAGCGCCAGGCACGCTGGCTTGGGTGATAACGAAATGATCATGAACGGTTGAATCCTTTGAATGAGCGCGTCAGGTCGATCAGAAGTGAGTGAAGGTCAGGCCGACTTTGTAGGTCGGGCCGTATTCTTCGTACTGGCCGTTGTAGGCGCGATGACCGCTGTAGACGAAATACGGCTGATCGGTGAGGTTCTGCGCCTCGAAGCTGACCTTGAGGTTCTTGGTCAGTGAATAGCGGGCGCTGAAATCGACGAAAGTCTGCGCATCCACGTACTGGTCGTGGTCCTTGTCGCCGATCGACGCCAACTCGTAGAGATAGGCCGATTTGTAGTTGGCGGACAGACGCAGACTCAGCTTGTCGTTCTCCCAGCCGAGCATGACGTTGCCGACGGTTTTTGACTGACTGGGCAGGTCGATGTCGCGCTTGCGATTGGTGCCGGTGCTCTGGTCGAAACCGTTGATGCTGGCGTCGGAACGGCTCAGCGTGGCGTTGGCGCCCAGCAGCAGACCGTTCCATGGCGATGGCAGCCAGTCGAGCTTCTGCGAGTAGGCCAGTTCCAGGCCGTAGAGCTTGGCCTTGTCGCCGTTGGCGTAGGTGTTGGCTTCGGAGAAGTTCGCCCACTGCCCGGTGCCCGCCAGGTCGGTGTTGTAGACGAAATTCTGGATGTCCTTGTAGAACACGAACGCCGACACCGTCCCCGCTCGGCCCATGAAGTGTTCGATGCCCAGGTCAAGGTTGCTCGACTCCAGCGGCTTCAGATTCGGGTTACCGAAAGAGGCTTCGTCATCGTCGATCACAAAGCCCGGCGCCAGTTGCCCGAACGTCGGGCGCACCACGGTTTTGGTCCAGGCGGCGCGCAACTGGGTGCTCTTGTCGATCTGATAACGGGCATGCAAACCCGGTAACCAGTGGTGATAGCGGCGGTTGGTGGTACTGGACTCGAACGCGCCATCACGCACACCGGTGCCCTTGGCGTCCATTTCCGTGCCTTCGTAACGCAGGCCGGCGATGAAGCGCCACTTATCGACATCCAGGGTATTCATGAAATAACCGGCATTGATGTCTTCGTTGATCTTGAAGTCATTGGCGCGGCTTTCAGCCTCGTCGTAGGCATTATCAGCGTTCAGGCCGCCGATCAGGCCCTTGATCGCAGTGGGGCTGATGCCGCTGCCGAAATTGCCCAGTCGATAGTCGATGGTGCCTTTCTGAAACTGTGTCAGGTTGAGTTGTTGGTCGCTGATACCCTGGTCATCGAAATCTTCGTATTTCCAGACTTCCAGATCGTTGCTTTTGTCGCGTCGGCTGACCTTGCCGCCAAACTTGAACTGCGAGGCATAGCCTTTGAAGTCGTAATCGCGGGCGAGGTCGAGGCGCGCGTTCTTCTCGGTGTCTTTGGTGTACTGCTTTTCCCGGTCGACCTTGTCGAGGGTAAAGTTCGAATTGTCGTAGAACGAGGGATCGACGATGGGCCTTGGCTTGTCGCGGTCGTAGAAACCGGTGTCGGCAAAATCATCGTTACCCACGAATGTGGCCCCGGCGATATGGCTGGGGCTGTCTTCACTGGACTCGCTGTAACCGGCTTGGCCGCTGAGCGTCCACAGGCCGACCATACGCTCGCCACCGAACACGTAGGACTGGATTTCCTGGGTTTCGGTGCGCGCCTTGAGCTTGCGTGTGCCCTCGGCATCGCCGGTCTGCCCTGCACTCTGGGCATTGGCAAATTCGAAACCGTTGGTGGTGCGCACCTCATCATCCTTGAAACGGCTGTACAGGGTGCGCAGGTAGTATTTGCTGAGGTCATCGGGTTTGTAATCGAAGTTAAGACCACCCCCAGTGCGCTCGCGGCTGATGTCGTAATCGCGTTGTTCAAACGATTGCAGACGCGAGCCGTCCCAGTCTCCGCCGGTCTCGACGTTGTCGGAGCCGAAATCACGCTTCTGCCAGCTCAGTGCTGCCGCCACACCGAAGTTGTCGATGCCGTCGCCAAGGCTGAAACGATTGCTCGCCGCGCCGGAAACCTTGGGGCTGGTCTGGTGGGTGTTCTTGTCGTAGCTGGCTTCGCTGCTGCCGGTGTAGAACAGCCCTTTGTGGTCGAAGGCAGAGAGGCTTTCGACATCGACTGTACCGCCCAGCGAGTTGGCGTCCATGTCCGGGGTCAGGGTTTTGATCACTGACAGTGACTGCACAAGTTCGGCAGGCAGCACATCCAGCGCCACGGCGCGTCGGCCACTTTCCGGGGCAGGCACCAGCGTGCCGTTGATGGTCACGCTGTTGAGGTCAGGCGCCAGTCCCCTGACGGTGACAAAGCGCCCCTCGCCCTGATCGCGCTCGACGCTGACGCCCGGCATGCGTTGCACTGCTTCGGCGACGTTCTGGTCCGGTAACTGTGCAACGCCGTCGGCATGCACCACGCTCTTGATACTGTCGGAGCTGCGTTGCTCCTTGAGCGCGTTGTCGATACTCGCCGCCTGCCCGACCACTTGCACATGCTCGGTGGTATCGGCTTCGGCCGCCTGCAAACGTTCGCTGGCAATGGCAAATGCCAGCGCGCTGAGTGTGAAGCCGACCAGTTGAGCCCTGCTGCGACGCCTGTGCATGTTAAGTCCTCCCCCATAATCCCGACAGGCCAGGCAAATGACCCGGCAACTGGAGGCGCAAGCTAGAGTCGCGCAGTGACGGTTCTGTGACAGGTAACGGGCGCAGGGGCTGAAAACACGGGGTTTTAGGGGGACTGGGCAAGTAAATGAGCTGATTTGACTTTCAGGCGGGGCTGGGCGGAATCAAAAGCCGATGTGCATATGACTCTCGTTCCAACGCTCCGCGTTGGAATGCACTTCGTGACGCTCTGCGTCACACAGCGGTTCTGCGACATCAGGTGGATTGAGGTTCGACTCAGGTCACCTTTTCGCCCCTCGGCGAGTTACTTTGACGGGCCAAAGTAACCAAACCCCCTCGCTCCTGTTTCCGGCCCGACTTCGTCGGGTTCCTTCGCCCTGTCACTGATCCGGGGGTCGCCGCAACGTGCCATCCATGGCCCGGTGCGGCTAGCCTGGCGTCCTGCCAGGCTACCCCCGGATCAGCGCCAGGACTCAGCCGTCACTTACGTCGCAATCTGCGTCGCCAGTGCCACCGTGATCGACCTCCTGCAGACGCTGCATGCCATTGTGCTGCTCCGGAGACTTGTGACGCAAAGCGTCACGAACCGCATGCATTCGGCAGGCGAACCAGCCGGGGTGGCGGTCAGGCGCGTAGAAAAAACCTGCAACACACGTGAGCTGATTCGACCTTTCGCGGTCCGCGTTACCCGTCACCGAAGTGTCATGTACATCTGTTCTGCTGGCCGATAACCAGCAGCTCGGGAGCCGTCTTTTCATGTTCAGGATCATCCAACCCCATCGCTGGAAACTCGCTGCGCTGATGGTCGCCTCCAATCTGGGCCTGTTGGCCTTTCTGGCATTTGGCAACGTCAAGCAGGTCAGCGAATGGCAATGGCTCGACATCGTCGGCGAAGGCGGCTCTGCGCTGCTGTCGCTGGTCTGGCTGTTTCTGGTGTTCAAGAGCCGGCCGGCCGGTCGGGTCACCAATTACCTGTCGACGGGCCTGAGCTGTGTGTTCTTCTCGTGGTGGATCGACGCGCTGGACGAGTTCATTCGCCTGCCCAGCCAGATCCATTGGGGACACTGGCTGGAATCCGGACCGATGCCAATCGGCCTGATCCTGCTGACCCTCGGTATCTACCACTGGCATCGCGAGCAACTGGCGATCAGTGCGCAGATGGAAAAGCGCGAGCGTGGCTTTCGTGAGCATCGTCTGTACGACAAGCTCACCCCGCTGGGCAGTGCCGACTATTTGAAACGCCAACTGGTCGTCAGCCTGGAACAGAGCCTCTGCCAGCAGCAACCGTTGTCGCTGCTGGTAGTGGACGTGGATGACTTCAGCGCGATCAATAACGCATTCGGTCATGCCGAGGGCGATGAGGTTTTATCCGCGCTCAGCCATCTGCTGGTACTCAACCTGCGCCGCCAGGACCTGCTCTGCCGTCTGGCGGGCGACCGCTTTGTGGTGTTGTTGCCCAATACCGGAGAGAGTCAGGCGAAACTGCTGGCGCTGGAGCTGCAGCAGGCGGTTGCCAGCCTGGCGCACAAGACCCGGCAACAGGGTGAACGCATTCAACTGTCGGCCAGCGTGGCGGTGGTCATGGCCCTCAATGAAACGCCGGACAACCTGCTGCGTCGCCTCAACCTGTCGCTGGCCCGCGCCCGACGTCCCCTGACCCGTACTGCCTGAGCGACTGCCGTGACCCTCAAAAGTGACTGGTACGAAGCCGACAGCCGCTTCATCCCCGGCCATTACCAGCCGGCTACGCTGATTGATCTGGCCTTGTCGCGCGGGATCGACAGCCATCGCCTGCTCAAAGGAACCGGCCTGTTCTACGAAGACATCGTTGCGGGCAAGACGCGGCTCAGTGCGCAGCAATTCTTCGTTCTGATCAGTAACGCGCAACGCCAGATGGAAGCCGACGACACCAGTTTCCTGTTCGGCCAGCGACTGTTTCCCGGCCATTACGGCGCTGCAAGCCATGCGCTGCGTCATGCGCAAAACCTGCATCAGGCGCTGGAAATCCTCATCCACCAGCATGCGCTGCTCAGCCCGTTGCTGACGCCGCGTCTGGAGCTGGACGAGCATTTTGCTTACCTTTACTGGCTGGACAGTTGCGGCGCGGGCGAACAGCAACGCTTCCTGCTGGAGGCCGGTATGACTGCACTGGTGGCGATGAGTCAGCTGCTCAGCGGGGAACGCCTGCCGTGGGAGTGCAGTTTCTGTCACGAGGAACCGCGCTACATCGAACAATACTGGGTTCATCTGGGCGAGAACACGGCATTTGGTCGCCCGCTGGACATGATGCGCCTGCCCCGGCATTACCTCACCCGCGCGTGGCCGGGCGCATCGCCCATCGCCGTGCAGGTCGCACAACAGGAGGCCGCCGGACAACTCGCTGCGCTGGGTATGCCATTCAGCCTGCTGGACCGGTTACACCGGCACCTGCGTGACAACGTGCGCCAGGCTACCAGCCTGGAACAGGTGGCAAATGCCTTCGCCATGAGCCCGGCTACGCTGAAGCGCAAGTTACACAAACACGGCACCAGTTTTCAGGCCCAGCACGACCTGGCGCGCAAGCATGTCGCGCTGTACCTGTATCAGATCAAGGGGCTGAGCAACGAGGCTGTGGCGGACTACCTGAACTTCAACGATCCGGCCAACTTCCGCCGCTCGTTCAAGCGCTGGACCGGCAGCACACCGACCTTGATCCAGCGCCTGTTCAATTTCGACTGAACAGGCTTCAGCGCTGGACACACAACTTGTAACCCAGGCCATGAGCGGTATGCAGCAACGGCGTCTCGTGGTCGCCGTCCAGTACCCGCCTGAGGATATGAATGTTGCTGCGCAGGCTACTGCTGTTCGGGGCATCACGCCCCCAAAGCACTTCTTCCAGCTCGGATCGCTTCACGATATGGGGACTTTTGCGCATCAGCAATTCCAACAGTTTCATGTTGGTCGGGTTGAGCTTCAAAGGCACACCGTTGCGGGTTATCTCAAGGGTATCCAGATCGAAGTGCAGGTCAGCGACCACCATCACCCGGTTATCCTTGCGCTGGCGTCGGCCCACCACCGCTTCGACCCGGGCGAGCACCTCGGACATCGCGAACGGCTTGGTGATGTAATCATCGGCACCCACCTTGAAGCCGGTGAGACGGTCATCCAGCTCATCCCGCGCACTGAGCATTACAATGGCGACTTCCGACTTCGAATACTGGCGCAGACTGCGGCAGATCTGGTTGCCGTCGATGCCCGGCAACATGATGTCGAGAATGATCGCGTCGAAGCGCTTCGACGCCGCCAGATGCAGCCCGCTCAGGCCGTCCAGCGCACCTTCTACCGCGTGCCCCCTGAGTTCGAAGAATTCCAGCAGGTTATCGTGAATATCACGATGGTCTTCAATAACCAGAATGTTCATTGCAGCGCCTTCTTGTTTTCTACCCGGCCGAGCGGGACCCTGTTGCCATTGAATCGGCAGGTTGAGTAAAAAATTCATCACGCCGACCGGAAACCGCGGCGTTACGAATTGGCTGTTGCAACCTGGATCGTCCATAAAAGCACAGTGCGACCAGCAGCGTGCTCAGCCACACCACGATACCCGCCCAGAACGTGTGCGACATAAAGTGCCAGCCTTGCAGCACCCGCGTAGTGCCGTAGATCATGCCGAGCACGAGAATGCCCGCCAGCAGGATCCTGGAATGCTGCCAGCAGTAGCGCCGAGCCACGAAGTACAAGGCCAGCAGACTGAATGCGCTTGACGCATGACCGCCCGGCCAGCAACGCCCGGCACCGGCTTCATGCAGAAAATTGAAGTTTCGGAACCACTCGATGTGCGCCTCGCTACCACCGTACAAGGTGGTTTCAACGGGGCAGTACACACTGGTGTGGCTTTTCAGGTAATGGATCATGCCGGTGCTTAGCGCAAAGGCAACGATCACGAAAAAAAAGTCCAGCCGATGCCTGCGCGTAAAGCGCAGAAGCGCCTCTGTCCGGGAACCCGACAGGCGCCTCATGAAGCGCGAACCGGCCTTTTTTTCCAGTAAAGGCCAGATAAACGACAGAATCGCACCGATGATCGCCAACTCCCCGGTCCAGTCCGGGATGATTCGCGCCCACTTGTGCGTGATGGTCTCGAACAGGTGCATCTGCCCGATGGGAAATACACCGGCTGCCGAATCAAAAAACAGGTCACTCAACTGCCGGTCAATACTGGTCAGGTCGAATGTCACGAAGACCAGTAGAGCGAAAAACACGGGCACACCCAGATTGACGGCGTAAAACCGCAGCCTGGGGCTGGAAGATGTCATCAATTGAATTGCTCGCTGTTGAGGTTTGCCCATTGCCCGGAAGTCAGCGAGCCGAGAATTTTCGGCCGGTGGGTACCATCCATCTGCACGAAAAATGCCTGAGCGTACTCACTTGAACGCTCGCCGCCGATCACGCCGATTTTGCGTTCGAACTGGTCGATACAGCCGCTATGCGTCACCAGCACCAGATTTTCGCCACTGACCTTGTGGTCTTCCACGACCTTCATAAAACCGCCGTCGCAGTCGTTGATCCAGTCCTGAGCGGCCACGGAATGGCCTGCCAGAAGTTGTGCAGTCTGTTGAGTGCGGGTCTTGGGGCTGGCGATCATGCGCACATGGTCCATGCCCATTTTCTGCAAACCGGCGCCCACGGCCAGTGCCGCATCCCGCCCGTTGGAGGTAATGCCGTCAGCATCGCTCATGCAGGGGTTGCTAGAGCGGTCGCAGCGTTCGGCGTGCCGAACCATCACCACCACATCACCTTGCCGCCAATGCTCGCGAAGACCGGAAACCTTCAGGTTGCTGCCAATGCCCAGATCCACCACATGCACGCTTGAGAACGCCGTATAAAACCAGGCGCAGATCGCCAGCAATACGACAGTCACCGTTATCGAGACGATGTGCTGATGCACTTTGTGGCGCTGCTGAATGCCCGAATCGGCAAGCACATTCTTGTTTATTGTCGTGTCAGCCAAGTGACCACTCCTGCCATGAACCTATGTGTGGTGTTGACTCGGGAGGTACCCGATGTCTTCACCGCTCCCGTGCAGGCAAGATAGGTTCAGCATCGTGCTGACGCAGTGAAGAGGATGTGAAAAACATGTTGTGGCCCAGCGCCATGTTTTTTACGAAAGCCCTGAAAACGGGGCTTTGCGGCTTTTCTGACTTGAACATGAAGATAATTTAAGCGTTTTGCGGAAAATTCAGCGAGCCGCCCTGCCCTGCACGGGGCGTTCCTGGCGCGACGGCAGGTTGCGTGCAGCACTTAATCCTACTCAGAGGCCAAAGGTATAACGACTTAAACGCTGTCATCCCGCTCAAACGCCTCACGCCACTCATCGCGATTCGCTCATAACCGCCTATAACGCCCATCAATACAGGAAATAGTCGTCATACGACTATTGACATCGCCCTACAAGGCTGCAAATAATCGCCCCAATGTTGTATGACGACATACTAATAACCTGATAACAACAATATCCATGAAGGTCCTCATGAAAATCACCTCGGTCAGTGTCGACGTTTTTTCCTTCCCTTCACGCCGCGCTGTAGACAGCGCAGGTCATGCCCATCCAGGCGAAGAAAAACCGGTCAGAATGGCCATGCTGCGTATCGCCTGCGACGAGGGCAGCGAAGGATTTTCCTTTGGCCCGCCCGAACTGATCCGCCCGCACATCATCGAGTCGTTCGTGAAAAAGGTACTGATCGGCCAGAACCCGATGAATCGTGAAAAAATCTGGCAGGAACTGGCCCACTGGCAACGCGGCAGCGCCAGCCAGTTCACCGACCGCGCGCTGGCACTGGTAGAGCAGGCGCTGTGGGACCTTGCCGGACGCGCCTTGAAACTGCCCGTGCACAAACTGTTGGGCGGCTATCGTGACAAGGTACTGGCCTACGGCTCGACCATGTGCGGTGACGACTTGCCCGGCGGCCTGTCCACCCCGGACGAATACGGTCAGTTTGCCGAAAAGCTGGTAAAGCGCGGCTACAAAGGCGTCAAACTGCACACCTGGATGCCGCCGATCTCGTTCGCCCCCGACCCGCGCATGGATGTGCAAGCCTGCTCTGCGGTGCGGGAAGCGGTCGGCCCGGACATTGCCCTGATGCTCGACGGGTATCACTGGTACAGCCGCACCGACGCGCTATACATCGGGCGTGAACTGCAAAAGCTCGACTTCGCCTGGTTCGAAGAGCCGATGATGGAAGACTCTGCCGAATCCTATGCCTGGCTGGCGGCCAACCTGGACATTCCGGTGCTTGGCCCGGAAAGCATTGCCGGCAAGTACCACAGCCGCGCCAGCTGGGTGACCAACAAGGCCTGCGACATCCTCCGCGCTGGCGTGGCTGGCGTCGGCGGCATCGGGCCGTGCCTGAAAGTCGCGCATCTGGCCGAGTCGTTCGGCATGGACTGCGAAGTGCATGGCAACGGCGCTGCCAACCTCGCCGTGGTCGGCGCGATCAGCAACTGCCGCTGGTATGAACGCGGCCTGCTGCATCCGTTTCTTGAATACGACGATGTACCGGCCTACCTCAATACGCTGGTCGACCCAATGGACAGCGACGGTTTCGTGCACCTTTCCGGGCAGCCCGGACTGGGCGAAGACATCAACTTCAGCTATATCGAGACACACACCGAACAGCGTTACTGACTGGCAGCATTGCGAAGGGCACGCCGAGCGCCCTTCGCTCGACATCTCGACACAGCGTCTTATAAATATAAAAAAGGACTGCCCCCATGAAGCTCTGGCTCAAGCGCCTGCCCTGGCTGCTATGCCTCGCCCTGACGGCGACACTCGTGCACACCCCGCCCGCCCTGCGCGCGGTGAAACACCGGTCGATCAACTGGTGGTCGGCATGAGCATGATCAACCTGCTGTCCCTGGACCCGGCAGGTGCCACCGGCCTTGAGGTGTCCGAGGTCAACGCCAATGTCTATGACATGCTGCTGGAACAGGACGCTGCCCGCCCCGACCAGTTGATTCCGGCACTGGCCGAGCGCTGGGAAATCAGCCCCGACCGCATGCGCCTGACCTTCCATCTCCGCCCGGGTGTGACGTTTCACTCCGGCAACCCGCTTACTGCCCAGGACGTTGCCTGGTCGCTGCAACGTGTGGTCACACTCAACAAGGCCTTGGCTTCCACCTGGAAAGCCTACGGTTACACAGCTGACAACGTCAGCAAACTGATGCGCGCCGAAGGACCATCGACCTTCGTGCTTGACCTGCCCAAAGCCACCGACCCCATGCTGGTGCTCAACACGCTGGCAACCTCGCCCAGCGCCTTCGTCATCGATAGGCTGACCGCGTTGCAGCATGCCAGGGGTGATGATCTGGGCGCCGCATGGCTGACCACCAACACAGCGGGCTCCGGCGCATTCAAGCTGGACATCTGGCGTGCCAACGACGTGATTCTGATGAGCCGCTTCGAGCAATACTGGCGCGGCCCGGCCAGACTGCGCCGGGTGATCATGCGCAACATGACCGAATCCCAGGCGCTGCGCCTGATGGTGGAGCGCGGAGACCTGGACGTGGCGCGCGGTATGGCGGCCACCGATATAAAGGCACTGACCCGTTCGAAAGACGTCAATGTGCAGACCATCCCGCGCGGCACTCTGTACTACATCGCACTGAGCATGGAGCAGCCACTGTTTCAGGATATCCGGGTGCGCCAGGCGATTCGTGCGCTGATCGACTATCAAGGCATCAACTCCGTGGTCATGCCGCATTACGGGCTGATCAACCAGCGCCCGCTGCAACTGGGGCTGGCGGCCAGACTGGATGATCCGGGCTATGCACTCAACGTCGCCGAGGCCAAGCGCCTGCTCGCCGAAGCCGGGCACCCGAATGGCTTCAAGATCACCATTCGTTCGCTGACCGATTCGCCCTTCATCAACATCGCCACCAGCCTGCAATCGACCCTCGCCCAGGCAGGTATTCAGGCGTCGATCATTACCGGCACCGGTAACCAGATCTACGGCGCAATGCGCGACCGGCGCTTCGACATTCTGGTCGGGCGTGGCGGTGGCGGTGCCGAGCGCCATCCGCACTCCAGCCTGCGAGCGCTCATTTACAACCCGGACAACCGCGAAGAAGCCAGGTTGAGCAACTTTCAGGGCTGGCGCACCTCGTTCTACAACGCCGAGATCAACCAGTTGATCGAGCAGGCCGAACGCGAGCGTGACGCCAGCCGGCAACTGGCCGACTACCAGCGCATCCAGACCCTGTATGACCAGAAAGCCGGGCCGATCATGCCGATTTCGCAGATGACCGATGAAGTGGTCATTCACGCTGACGTCCGGGATTACCTGGGTCACAGCGCCGCGACCACGCGCCTGCGTGACGTCTACAAGCAACGCTGAACCCATGCGTTCAATCGCTCAAGCCAAGGCAGGAATAACCATGTCGAGTGCATCGATTTCAGTTTGGAGCAGTCGGGTTGCCCACGGCACCCGTCGCAGCGGATCAGTGGCGGCGACCCTGTTCGGCCTGCTGTTGCTCACTTTCTTCATTGGCCGGGTCATGCCGCTGGACCCAGTGCTAGCCATCGTCGGCCCCGACGCAGATGCGGCCGCCTACGCTCAGGCGTATCAGGAACTGGGCCTGGACAAACCGCTGACCACCCAGTTCGTCATGTACCTCAGTGACCTGTTACATGGTGATCTGGGCAAAGCCCTGCTGACCGGCCACCCGGTGATAGACGATATCGTGCGGGTTTTCCCGGCCACGCTGGAGCTGGCCACCCTGGCAATCCTGTTCGGCGTGTTGCTGGGTTTGCCATTGGGGGTGTATGCCGCTACCCATCAGGGCCGTAGCGGCGACCATATTGCCCGGGTCATCACCCTGTTTGGCTATTCCACGCCGATCTTCTGGCTGGGCATGATGGCTTTTCTGGTGTTCTACGCCTGGCTGGGCTGGGCCGGAGGGGTCGGACGCATTGGCCTGGCTTATGACGGCCTGATCGAAACCCGCACCGGCCTGTTGCTGATCGATACCGCACTGTCCGGCGACTGGGAAGCCTTTCGCAGCGCACTGCGCCACATTCTCCTGCCTGCGGTAATCCTCAGTTTCAATTCGGTGGCGTATATCAGCCGCATGACCCGCAGCTTCATGCTCGAACAGCTTTCGCAGGAATACATCATCACCGCCCGGGTCAAGGGCCTGTCGCAGCGACGCATCGTCTGGGGCCACGCGTTCCGCAACATTCGCGTGCAACTGCTGACTATCGTCGCCCTCGCCTACGGCGGCCTGCTGGAGGGCGCGGTGCTCATAGAAACCGTGTTCGCCTGGCCCGGTTTTGGCCAGTACCTGACCAGCAGCCTGCTGCTGGGCGACATGAATGCCGTGATGGCCTGCGTTCTGCTGATCGGGTTGATCTTCGTGATCCTCAATCAGATCAGTGACGCCCTTTATAAAGTCTTCGACCCGAGAACCCGCTGATGACGACTTCCATTGCAAGCAGCGCCACGCCCATGGTTCAGGCGCCAACCTCCAGCCTCGCGGCACTGGCCGCCAGCAGTGCGCGCCTGATGCGTTTTCTGTTGCGCAACCCGATGACGCTGGCAGGGCTGATCGTCATCGGCACGCTGATGATCGTCGCGCTGTTCGCGCCGTGGATCGCCACTCACGACCCGCTGGCTCAGGACCTGTCGGCCGCGCTGCGCATGCCCGGTGCACAGAACTGGTTCGGCACCGATGAATACGGCCGCGACGTGTTCAGCCGATTGGTCTACGGCTCGCGCATCACGCTGTACATCGTGATGCTGGTGACGGTGATCGTCGGCCCGATCGGCCTGCTGATCGGCACTGTGTCCGGCTATTTCGGCGGCTGGGTCGACAGCCTGTTCATGCGCATCACCGACATCTTCATCTCGTTCCCCAGTCTGGTGCTGGCACTGGCCTTCATCGCCGCCCTGGGCCCTGGCCTGGAACACGCAGTGATCGCCATCGCCCTGACTGCGTGGCCACCGATCGCCCGCCTGGCGCGGGCCGAAACCCTGTCGTTGCGCAACGCCGATTTCGTTGTCGCGGTGAAGCTGCAAGGTGCCTCGGCAGTGCGGGTGATCGGCCGTCACATCATTCCGATGTGCCTGTCTTCGGTGATCATCCGCCTGACCATGAACATGGCCAGCATCATTCTTACCGCCGCCGCACTGGGCTTTCTCGGCCTCGGCGCACAGGCGCCGCTGCCGGAATGGGGCGCGATGATCTCCAGCGGCCGTCGTTACATGCTGGAAAGCTGGTGGCTGGTGGCCGCACCCGGCGCCACCATCATGCTGGTCAGTCTGGCGTTCAACCTGTTGGGCGACGGATTACGCGATGTACTTGACCCACGCAGCGAATGACACGCATCGAACAATAATAAAAGGGGCTAACACCATGTCACACACAGCCATGCCACAGATAAAGCTTGCAGTAGAAGATTTACGCGTCGAGTTCAGTCATGCGGGCAAGGTCACGGCAGCCGTTCGCGACGTGTCATTCAGCCTTGGCCGGGAAAAGCTGGCGATTGTTGGCGAATCGGGATCGGGCAAATCCACGGTCGGTCGCAGCCTGCTGCGTCTGCATCCGGCAACGGCCAGGGTCACGGCGAAAACCCTGCGTTTCGGCGATATCGATTTACTTGAATGCAGCGAAAAACAGATGCAGAGCATTCGCGGGCGGCGCATGTCGATGATCATGCAGGACCCGAAATACTCGCTGAACCCGGTGATCAAGGTAGGCGAACAGATCGCCGAGGCCTATCTGGCGCATCACAGGGTTTCGAAAAAGGAAGCCCGCGAACGCACGCTGGACATGCTCGCCAAGGTGCACATCCGCGAACCGGCGCGAGTCTACGAACTGTATCCCCATGAAGTTTCGGGCGGTATGGGCCAGCGGATCATGATCGCGATGATGGTGATCACCGACCCGCAAGTGATCATCGCCGACGAGCCGACTTCCGCACTGGATGTGTCGGTGCGCCGTCAGGTGCTCAACGTGCTGGAAGAGCTGGTCAGCGAGCGCGATCTGGGCCTGATCTTCATCAGCCACGACCTGAATATGGTCCGTCACTTTTGCGACCGGGTGCTGGTGATGTACGCCGGGCGTGTCGTGGAATCGCTGAACGCCAGCGAACTGGATCAGGCGCGTCATCCCTACACGCAAGGCCTGTTGGCCGCCCTGCCCAGCCTGGATCACCCGCGTGCCAGCCTGCCGGTTCTGCAACGCGATCCCCTTTGGCTCACTCACTGAGAATGCTCCCATGGCAATGATCACAGTCGATTCACTGAACCTGAGCTTCGGCACTGGCCCAGCACTGAATCAGGTGCTGCGTGACGTCAACCTGCAGGTCGAGCAAGGCCAGTCGTTCGGCCTGGTCGGCGAGTCCGGCTCGGGCAAGACCACCGTGCTGCGCTGCCTGGCAGGACAATATCATCACTGGAGCGGCGCACTGAGCGTGGCCGGCCAGACCGTACAGCGCAAGCTCGATGCCAGTCACTACCGCACCGTGCAGATGGTCTTTCAGGACCCCTATGCCTCACTGCATCCGCGCCACACCATCGACGCGGCACTCAAGGAGCCATTGAGCATCCACCGGATCGGTGACCGCGACCGTCGCGTCTGTGAAGTGCTGAACAAGGTCGGTCTCAACGAAAGCTTTCGTTTCCGTTACCCGCATCAGCTGTCCGGCGGCCAGCGCCAGCGGGTCGCTATTGCAAGAGCGCTGATTCTCGAACCACGTGTGCTGCTGCTCGACGAACCCACCTCGGCACTGGATGTTTCGGTGCAGGCCGAAATTCTCAACCTGCTGGCCGACTTGCGTCATCAGCAAGGCCTGACCTACCTCATGGTGACCCACGACCTCGGTGTAGTGGCGCACTTGTGTGACCGGGTCGCGGTCATGCAGCAAGGCCAGGTGCTGGAAACCCTCGACAGCAGCCAGTTGATCAACAACCAGGCTCGGCACGAGTATTCGCGACTGCTGATTCAGGCCAGCCGCGACATGGACCTGCGCCCGACGGGATGAGCCGCCGCCGGGCTCACGACCGCTGAACCCGTAACCCTGCTGACACTGTGATTCCCGGCCCTCTCGGCCAAGGGATCCGGCTGCCTGCGATTTGCCTCAACACACCCAAAACAGCCATCAAACAAGAATAAAAAAATGAAAAAATCACTCGCACTGATCTCTCTGACTGCTCTGTTCCCCGGCGCCTGGGCGCATGCCGACAGCGCGTACATCAACTACCGTCACCAATATGCAGAAAGCACGCGCATGCATGCCGACCGGGTCAAATTCGGCAGCCGGCTGGACAGCGGCTGGGGCTTCGAAGGTGAACTCAAATACAAGACCGCAGGCGACCGCCAGGACGTAGCGTTCGACAACACCGTCGGCAACGGCCACGAATTGACGGTCAGCTATCAATACCGGCTCGACGACAAATGGCTGCTGACGCCTTCGTTTGCACTGGAAAGCATCGAGAAATCGACGGCCTATAAAATGGGCCTGAAGCTGGGTTACAAAGTAAACGATCAGTTGAGCGTGTCAGGCCGCTATCGCTACGACTCGATCAAGCTGGACAGGGACAAGGTCAACCACGAAATGCCTGACAACCAGATGGACGATCAGTCGATCAATCGTTACGACGTCTGGGTCAACTACGCCAGCAAAGGCCCGTGGGCGTACGAGTATCAGTTCACCTACTTCGATGCCGACTACATTCGCTATGACAACGGCAAGACCGACTACGAACAGAACGCGGCCTTCAAATACAAATGGGACAAGCACTGGGTGCCGTTCTTTGAAGTCGGCGACATCAAGGTCGATTCCGAAGATGACAAGCGCCAACTGAGATTGCGCGTGGGCGTGCAGTACAACTTCCTGTAGCGCATCCCAATGGAGCACACCATCGTGCGACGCTCCGCGTCGCATGCATTGTCTGGCTTCTGATTATCGTGCCGACGCTCCGCGTCGCATGCCGTTCTGGACGCTCTGCGTCCTCTTTAGAGCATGCGGTGCGGCGCAGATTTGTGACGCGGAGCGTCACCCAAGGCATTCCTACGCTGGAGCGTAAGGAACGAGAGGTGTCTGGCAGAAACTCCGCAGATTATCGTGCCGACGCTCCGCGTCGACATGCAGCTCTGGACGCTCTGCGTCCTCTTTCGAGCATGCGGTGCGGCGCAGATTTGTGCCGCGGAGCGTCACCCAAGGCATCCCCACGCTGGAGCGTAAGGAACGAGAGGTGTCTGGCAGAAACTCCGCAGATTATCGTGCCGACGCTCCGCACCGCATGCCGTTCTGGACGCTCTGCGTCCTCTTTCGAGCATGTGGCGCGGCGCAGATTTGTGACGCGGAGCGTCACCCAAGGCATTCCTACGCTGGAGCGTAAGGAACGAGAGGTGTCTGGCAGAAACTCCGCAGATTATCGTGCGACGCTCCGCGTCGCATGCCGTTCTGGACGCTCTGCGTCCTCTTTAGAGCATGCGGTGCGGCGCAGATTTGTGCCGCGCAGCGTCACCCAAGGCATCCCCACGCTGGAGCGTGAGGAACGATAGGTGTCTGGCAGAAACTCCGCGGATTATCGTGCGACGCTCCGCGTCGCATGCCGTTCTGGACGCTCTGCGTCCTCTTTCGAGCATGTGCCGCGGCGCAGATTTGTGACGCGGAGCGTCACCCAAGGCATTCCTTCACTGGAGCGTAAGGAACGAGAGGTGTCAGGCAGAAACTCCGCGGATTATCGTGCCGACGCTCCGCGTCGCATGCCGTTCTGGACGCTCTGCGTCCTCTTTCGAGCATGCGGTGCGACGCAGATTTGTGACGCGGAGCGTCACCCAAGGCATTCCTACGCTGGAGCGTAAGGAACGAGAGGTGTCTGGCAGAAACTCCGCAGATTATCGTGCGACGCTCCGCGTCGCATGCCGTTCTGGACGCTCTGCGTCCTCTTTAGAGCATGCGGTGCGGCGCAGATTTGTGCCGCAGAGCGTCACTCAAGGCATCACCACACTGGAGCATGAGGAACGATAGGTGTCTGGCAGAAACTCCGCGTCCGGTCCTGAATCGCTCAGTCGCTGTACAGCGCCTGAGTGCGACGCAGGCGCATGCGGCTGCCGTTGAGGTGCAGGTACATCGCCGAGCGCGCTGCGTCGACGTTGCCTTCGGCGATGGCGTTGTAGATTTGCCGGTGTTCGGTGTTGATTCCGGCCAGGTAGGCGTTGCGATCGCTCTGCCCTGTGTAGGCCGAGTTCATCCGCGTGCGGGGAATCAGCTTGGTGCCCAGATGTTTCATGATATCGATCAGGTACGCATTGCCTGACGCCTTGGCGATCTTGAGGTGAAATTGAAAATCGGCATTGATGGTGGTTCCGGATTTCTGCGGACCTTCGAGCAGCGCATCGAACGCCCGCTTGAGCTCAAGCAACGCCTCAGGGCTGCGTCGTTGCGCAGCCAGCCCTGCTGCCTCGACTTCCAGGCTCAAGCGAAACTCCAGCAGGTTCAGCACATCGGACAAGGTGGCGATGGTCGCAGGCCCTACCGAAAAACCTTCAGGCGGAGGCATGTCGAGAACAAAGGTACCGACGCCATGCCGGGTTTCCACCAGCCCCGCGGCCTGCATCCGCGACAGCGCATCGCGCACCACCGTGCGGCTGACACCCTCGGCTTCCATGATGTGGATCTCGGAAGGCAGTTTCTCGCCGCGCACCAGCACACCGTCACGCATGCGCTGGGCGAAGCGGTCGACCAGGGTTTCTGCCAGGCGTCGATGGTTCTTTTGCGAGGAAAGCGCGTTGTCCGACATTGCAGCCTCAGTTCTGTCCGATACGCGAGTATAGGCTGCGATCCCCACACAAAACACGCCTTGAGTACGGTTATACTCAGCCACCCGACACGGACCCGATCACCCGCCATGGAACAACCTTCCACATCAAAAGGCCGTCGCTCCAGCCTGACTCAGCAACTGGTCGCCGAGTTTTCGCGCAGAATTCGCGAAGGCGAGATCCAGAGCGGTGAAAAGCTTCCTACCGAACAGGTGATCATCCGTGAAACGGGGGTCAGCCGCACCGTGGTTCGTGAAGCGATGTCGCGTCTGCAAGCCGAAGGTCTGGTCGAAACCCGGCATGGCATCGGCACCTTCGTGGTCGATGCCGCGCAGCCAGGGAATTTCCAGCAGGTTGAACCGCCAATCGGTACACCCGGAGACGCGGTATCCATCATCGAGCTGCGCCTGAGCATCGAGCCGGAATCTGCCGCGCTGGCGGCTCAACGCCGCACGCCCGAGCAACTGGATGCCATCCGTCAGGCACTCGATGAACTGCATCGCTGCGCGCGCCTGGGACACGACACCATGAAGGCCGACTTCGAGTTTCACCGGCAGATATCACTGTGCACCGCCAACAGCTTCTTTACCGACGTGATGAGCCAGCTCGGCAGCAGCATCCTGCCCCGCACCCGCAGCGGCTTCGGCAATATCACGTCGTTGCACGCAGAGGACGACCCAGGCATCCAGCAACGCGAACAGGAGACCATCTTCGACGCCATTGTCCATCAGGATCGGGATGCCGCCCGAGCCGCGATGCGCCTGCATCTGATCAACAGTCTGCTGCGCCTGCGCGCAAAGGATTAGCCACTAAAACGCTTATCGTTTACCATGCCGCCCGTCGGTTTCCGAGAGGAACTAACAGGGAATTCGCACGCTTTGTCTGCACAAGGCCAAAACGAAACTGCCCCCGCAACTGTAGGCATCGAGCCTGCTCCATGACTGCCACTGGATTCAGCTCCGGGAAGGCCGGAGCCCGGCGATGACATGCCAGTCAGGAGACCTGCCGACCTGCTTCAACCCACTAACCGGCGGGGTGTCCGGGAAGGACATCCGCACGCGGCGGCATTTTCCGTCGTGCCCGGTCATTTGCCGGGGATGTGTTTCCTGATGTGCATTGCGCCTTGGCACCTGCTCCAACGGAGACCGCATTTCATGTCGCTGCCCCGCCTTGCCGTACTTGCCGCCAGCCTGACGCTGTCCACCCTGACCCTCGCCGCCCCCACTCAGTATCCGCTGACGCTTGAAAACTGTGGTTCGACCCTGACGTTCGCGCATGCACCGACCAAGGCAGTGACCATTGGTCAGGCCGGCACTGAAATGCTCTACGAACTGGGCCTGGGCGACCGGCTGGTGGGCACGTCGCTGTGGTTCAACAACGTTTTGCCACGCTTCAAGGCGCAGAACGATAAGGTAGAACGTCTGGCCGACAACGACCCAAGCTTTGAAGCGGTGATTGGCAAACGTCCGGAACTGGTGGCGGTGCAGCTGGAGTGGATGGTCGGCAAACAGGGCGTGGTCGGCACACGCGAGCAGTTCCATGACCTGAAAATACCCACTTACATTCTGCCGTCCGATTGCGAAGGCAAAGATAATCTGGTCGGTGCCGACGGCACACGCCTGGAGCCGTTCCGCATCGAGACCATCTACAAGAGCATCGAGCAACTGGCGCAGATTTTCGATGTACAGGACCGCGGTGACACGCTGGTTGCCGACCTCAAGGCCCGCTTGAGCGCCGCGATTGCCAACGTCAAACAGAACAAGGCGAACGACGTCTCGGCGCTGTTCTGGTTTTCCAGTTCCGATCTCGCCAGCGACCCGTTCGTGGCAGGCCGCAAAGGCATCCCGGACTTCATGCTCAACAGCCTGGGCATGCGCAATATCGTCAAGTCCGACGAAGAATGGCCGACAGTGGGCTGGGAGACCATTGCCAAGGCCAATCCAAGCATTCTGGTGATTGCACGCATGGATCGCCGCCGCTTCCCGGCCGACGACTACCTGAAAAAGATCGAATTCCTCAAGAGCGACCCGGTGACGCGCAACATGGACGCAGTCAAGCATGACCGAATCGTGATCATCGACGCCGAAGGCATGCAGGCTGGTCTGCGCCTGTTTACCGGGTTCGAGGAACTGGCTGACGCCGCCAACCGTTTCAACGCTGCACAATGAGATTACAGGTAGCGCTGGGCCATGTGCTCTGGGTCTCGGCAGTGCTGGTGCTGGCGATCATGGTCGGCGCAGCAATTGGCGAAACCTCGATCAGCCTGAAGGTGGTTTTTCAGGTGCTGGCCAACAAACTCTGGGCTGCCGGCTATGTGCTCGACCCTATCGACGAAGGCATTGTCTGGAACTACCGGCTGACCCGCGCGATTGTCGCGGCAGCCTGCGGGGCCGGGCTGGCGATCTGTGGCGTGGTGTTGCAATCCTTGTTGCGCAACCCGCTGGCAGACCCGTATCTGCTGGGAATTTCCGCCGGGGCCTCGACCGGCGCGGTGCTGGTCGCCATTCTGGGCTTTGGTGCGGGGGCTATTTCGATGTCGGCAGGCGCTTTTGCCGGGGCCGTGGCGGCGTTTTCGCTGGTCGCCCTGCTGGCGCATTCGTCGCGAGGCACCACAGCAGCCGGACAGATAATTCTGGCCGGGATCGCCGGTTCACAGCTGTTCAATGCCCTGACCTCGTTTCTGATCACCAAATCCGCCAGCTCCGAACAGGCACGCGGCATCATGTTCTGGCTGCTGGGCAACCTCAGCGGCGTACGCTGGCACTCGGTATGGCTGGCAGTGCCGACGGTGCTGGTCGGTCTGCTGGTGTGCCTCTGGCACCGGCGAGCGCTGGACGCGTTCACCTTCGGCAGCGACTCGGCGGCGTCACTGGGGATTGCCGTGCGGCGCGTGCAGATCATCCTGATCGCGACCGCAGCCCTGGTCACCGCAGTGATGGTGTCAATCGTCGGCTCCATCGGTTTTGTCGGGCTGGTGATCCCGCACGCGGTGCGTATGCTGGTCGGTGTGCGCCATGCACGGCTGGTGCCGTTGAGTGCATTGAGCGGCGCACTGTTCCTGATCGCTGCCGACATCCTCTCGCGCACACTGATCAAGGGTCAGGCGCTGCCGATTGGCGTCATTACCGCGCTGATCGGCGCACCGGTCTTCGCTTTGATTCTTATCCGGGGCAATAGCACGCGATGAACGCCTTTCCTCATCTGGCCAACGCACCGGTGCTGGGCTGCACGGGGCTGGGTTATTCGGTGCGTGGCACTGCGCTGCTGCGCGACGTCGACTTGAGCATCGCAGCCGGCGAGACACTGGCCGTGGTCGGCCCTAACGGTTCAGGAAAATCCACCCTGCTGAAACTATTGGCCGGTATTCAGAAACCGGTCTGCGGTACGGTCAGACTGGGCGGGCAACCACTTGAGACAATGAGCCGCAGAGACGTAGCGCGCCTGCTGGCGGTGGTCGAACAACAAGCGGAAACCAGCGATGCCGTGACGGTTCTGGATGCCGTCGAGCTGGGCCGCACGCCCTGGCTGTCGGCACTCGAGCCGTGGAGTACCAACGATGACGCAATCGTTCGCCAGGCGTTGCAGGATGTGGACATGCTGCATATGCAGAAACGTGCCTGGCACACCCTGTCCGGTGGCGAGCGGCAGCGCGTGCACATCGCCAGGGCGCTGGCGCAACGACCCAGGATCCTTCTGCTGGACGAACCGACCAATCACCTGGATATCCAGCACCAACTGACCATTCTCGGTCTGGTCAGGGCTTTGCCGGTAACCACTGTGATAGCCCTGCACGATCTGAATCAGGCGCTGGATTGCGACCGCGTGGCGGTCATGGAGAAAGGCCGGCTGGTCGCACTGGGTGCGCCGGTCGAGGTGCTGACCCCGGAACGCCTGCTGAGCACCTTCGGCGTCGTGGCGCACTGGCTGACCGACCCTTTCGACGGCGCGAAAATCCTGCGTTTGCGCTCACACTGAAGAATCGCCGATGGTCAGCCGGTCGCCTGACGCACGCTTCAACAGGTGCGCCGCGCGGCCTGTAGCACTACAATGCGCGCTTTGCCCGCCGCAGGATCCCGTTGCCATGTCGTTACCCAAGCACCACCTGGAATTGCTCAGCCCTGCACGGGATGTAACCATTGCCCGTGAAGCCATCCTGCATGGCGCCGATGCGGTGTACATCGGCGGGCCGAGCTTTGGTGCGCGACACAACGCCTGCAACGAGGTCAGCGACATTGCCGAGCTGGTCAAATTCGCCCATCGCTATCACGCGCGGATCTTCACCACGATCAACACCATCCTGCATGACGACGAACTGGAACCAGCCCGCAAGCTGATTCACCAGCTCTACGACGCAGGCGTAGACGCCTTGATCGTGCAGGACCTCGGGGTGATGGAGATGGACATTCCGCCCATCGAGCTGCATGCCAGCACCCAGACCGACATCCGCACCCTGGGCCGGGCGAAGTTTCTCGATCAGGCCGGTTTCTCGCAACTGGTGCTGGCCCGCGAGCTGAACCTGCAGGAAATTCGTGACATCGCCCGTGAAACCGATGCTGCTATCGAGTTTTTCATTCATGGCGCGCTGTGCGTGGCGTTCTCCGGGCAGTGCAATATTTCCCATGCGCAAAACGGCCGCAGCGCCAACCGCGGCGATTGCTCGCAGGCTTGCCGTCTGCCCTACACGCTCAAGGATGATCAGGGCCGCGTCGTCGCCTTCGAAAAGCATCTGTTGTCGATGAAAGACAACAACCAGAGCGCCAACCTGCGCGATCTGGTGGACGCAGGCGTGCGCTCGTTCAAGATCGAAGGTCGCTACAAGGACGCAGGCTACGTCAAAAATATCACCGCTTATTACCGCCAGCGTCTGGACGAGATTCTCGAAGAGCGTCCGGACCTCGCACGCGCTTCCAGCGGCCGTACCGCGCACTTCTTCGTGCCAGACCCGGAAAAGACCTTTCATCGCGGCAGCACCGATTATTTCGTCAGTGACCGCAAGATCGACATCGGTGCGTTCGATACGCCGACGTTTACCGGTCTGGCAGTCGGCACCGTCGAAAAACTCGGCAAGCGTGACCTGATCGCCGTGACCCATGAGCCGCTGTCCAACGGTGACGGTCTCAACGTGCAGATCAAGCGTGAAGTGGTGGGCTTCCGTGCCAATATCGCCGAGTTCAAAGGCGAGTTCGAAGAAGACGGCCAGAAGCGCTGGCGCTACCGTGTAGAACCCAACGAGATGCCTGCGGCCCTTTCCCGTGTGCGCCCAAACCATCCGTTGAATCGCAACCTGGACCACAACTGGCAGCAGGCGCTGCTCAAGACCTCGGCCGAGCGCCGCATCGGCATTCAGTGGCAGGTTACCCTTCGTGAAGACCAACTGCGCCTGGAAGCCATCAGTGAAGAAGGTGTGAGCGTCGCGGTAAACCTTGACGGTCCGTTCGGCGCAGCCAACAAGCCCGAGCAGGCACTGGATCAGCTGCGCGATCTACTGACCCAGCTGGGCACCACGATCTACCATGCGCAGGACGTCAGGCTCGACGCGCCACAGGCATTCTTCGTGCCCAACTCGCAGCTCAAGACCCTGCGCCGCGATGCCATCGAGGCGCTGACCGAAGCGCGCATCAAGGTGCATCCGCGCGGTGGCCGCAAGGCCGAAACCACCCCGCCGCCGGTGTACCCGGAGTCGCATTTGTCGTTTCTGGCCAACGTCTACAACCAGAAGGCCCGCGATTTCTACCATCGCCACGGCGTACAGTTGATCGACGCGGCCTACGAGGCCCACGAAGAAACCGGTGAAGTGCCAGTGATGATCACCAAACACTGCCTGCGTTTCTCGTTCAACCTGTGCCCGAAACAGGCCAAAGGCGTGACGGGCGTGCGCACCAAGGTCGCGCCCATGCAACTGGTGCAGGGTGATGAAGTGCTGACCCTGAAATTCGATTGCAAACCTTGCGAAATGCACGTGATCGGCAAAATGAAAGGTCACATTCTCGACCTGCCGTTGCCCGGCAGCGCTGCGGCTAAATCGGTGGTCGGCCACATCACCCCGGAAGACCTGCTCAAGACTGCGCGTCAGCGTTCTCCGCACTGATCGATACAAGGGGGTTGGCGCCCTGCCAGCCCCCTTCCGTCTTCTGACAAAGCCCTCTTAAAGAACGCGCTCCATATGGGTCGTATTCCACACCGGGTCGTTTTCCACATCGGTCACAGCAAAACCCTGTTTCTCCCAGAAACGGATCGCGCCGGGCAGAAACGGATGAGTATGCAGGTACAAAACCTCTATGCCACCTGCCTCGGCATGGGCCCAGAGCGCCTGACATAAACGGCTGGCAAGCCCGTCGCCGCGAAACTCCGGCATTACGAACAGGCGCACGATCTCAACGGTTCTGCGCCCGCGATAATCGAGCTGCGGGAAACGATGATCGAACGGCAGGTAGCCCACAGCCGCAATGATCTGCCCTTCACTGCGGGCGATCAGAAACTTGCCGTCCTCCCCGTCCAGATACACCTGCTCGAAACCGGCCAGATCGGGCGGAACGGTGACGGTGTCGAGCAAGGGAAAGATTTCGGCACGCGCACGCATGACGAAATCGACGGTGTGCGGGATCTCGGAGGGGTGTACCTCAGTAATAGTGATGTTCATGAGCACGGACTTATTGGGGGAATTGCAGGGTGATACAAATGTTACGCCAGACTTGGGCTTTTGAACGCACGGCTTAACTATAGAGCAGGCGGCGCGGCGCAGAATTGTGACGCGGAGCGTCACGACAGGCATTCCCACAGAGCGTGAGGAAAGATATGTGCCTGGAGCGACTGGGGCGCCCAGAGGCAAAAACGCCGATTATCGTGAGCGGGCAATGCGGCGCACAGCTTTACAGCGCAACCCTTCGATGCGCACCAATGCAAGGCAGGAAAAATCATGCGCCAGACACCTCGTAAACGCTGCACAGCCTTGCGGGCATTGCCAATGCGCGTCTGAACCGCTGCAACCGCAAGCTGGCACAGCCCCTGCATAATGTTGGATAACCCCACCATGAATGTGGTCGGGCCGCCCCGGTTGATCGACGTTGATCGCCAGTCTCGCAGAGACCAGAGGGCCACATGGGTGCATCCGGCAACGTGGCTTGATGGCATCCCCGAACACCCAATAAGAGAACAGGCAAAGGCGCCTGGAACCGAAAGGTTCCGGGCGCTTTTTTTTTGCTTCAAAAAACCTGATTGGCCTCGGCCGGGACTTGCTATGAACACCACAGTCTTCCCCATGAACGATGTAAAAACCCTGATCGTCGTCGGTAATGGCATGGTCGGGCACCATTGCGTCGAGCAGTTGATCGCAGGCGGCGCACTGGAGCGTTATCGCATCCATGTATTTGGCGAAGAAGCACAGCGTGCCTACGACCGCGTGCATTTGTCCGAATACTTTACCGGCCGCGATGCCGAGTCGCTGGCCATGAGTGAAATGTCTGTCTACGAACAACCTGGCCTGACGCTGCACCTGGGCGTACCGGTGCTGGAGATTGATCGTGATCGTCATGAAATCATCACCGCCGAAGGCTGCTTCAGCTACGACAAGCTGATCCTGGCTACCGGCTCCTTCCCGTTCGTACCGCCGATCGAGGGCGCACAGGGCAACTCGCGGCTGGTCTATCGCACGCTTGAGGATCTGGACACCATTCGCTACGCCGCGTCGAAAGCTCGCCGTGGCGTGGTAGTCGGCGGTGGTCTGCTCGGGCTTGAAGCGGCCAATGCACTGAAATCGCTTGGTCTGGAAGCCCATGTTGTCGAGTTCGCCCCGCGCTTGATGCCGGTGCAACTGGACGAGCACGGCGGGGCTGCCTTGAAAGCGCGTATCGAAGCGCTGGGCGTTGGCGTACACCTGTCGCGCGCTACGCAATCGATCAGCGACGGCAAGCAATACCGCTATCGCATGAACTTCGCCAACGACGAATTTCTGGAAACCGATCTGATCGTGTTCTCTGCCGGTATCCGCCCGCAGGACGCGCTGGCTCGCCAGTGTGAACTGGAACTCGGCCCGCGTGGCGGTATTGCAATCGACGAGCACTGTCGCACCAGTGACGCCGATATCTATGCAATCGGCGAGTGCGCGGCCTGGAACGGCAGTGTATTTGGCCTGGTGGCACCCGGTTACCAAATGGCCCGTGGCGTCGCCGCACAGTTGTGCGAAAAGGACACTGAGCCGTTCTTCGGGGCCGACATGTCCACCAAGCTCAAGCTGTTGGGCGTGGATGTCGGCTCCATTGGTGATGCGCACGGTGCACTGGCCGGGGCCGTCAGTTATCGCTTCATTGACGAAGCCACCGCCAGCTATCGCCGGCTGGTGGTGTCGGCAGATGGCAAGCAAGTGCTCGGCGCGGTGCTGGTCGGCGACAACAGTTATTACGACACCCTGCTGCAATACGCCCAGAACGGCATCACCCTGCCCGCCGACCCGTCCAGCCTGATCCTGCCGCGTGGGGAAGGCGCGCCGACGCTGGGTGCCGATGCCCTGCCCGCCACCGCGACCATCTGTTCCTGCCATAACGTCAGCAAGGGCTCTATCTGTTCGGCAATCGACAATGGCTGCACCGACCTCGCCGGGGTCAAGGCCTGCACCAAAGCAGCCACCGGTTGTGGTGGCTGCACTGCGCTGCTCAAGCAGGTGTTCGAACATGAGTTGATGGCGCGCGGCGTGGCGGTCGACAAAAGCCTCTGCGAACACTTCGCCTATACCCGCCAGGAGTTGTACTCGATGGTTCGCGTCGAAGGCATCGAGACCTTTGACGAACTGCTGACTCGCCATGGCAAAGGCGCGCATGGCTGCGACATCTGCAAGCCTGCGGTCGGCTCGATTCTCGCTTCGTGCTGGAACCGCCCGATCACCGAACCTTCGCTGGTGCCACTGCAGGACACCAACGACACCTTCATGGCCAACATGCAGAAAAACGGCACCTACTCGGTGGTACCGCGTATTCCCGGTGGCGAAATCACCCCTGACGGCCTGATCGCGATTGGTGCCGTGGCCAAGAAGTACGACTTGTACACCAAGATCACCGGCGGCCAGCGCATCGACCTGTTCGGCGCGCAACTGCATGAACTGCCGGACATCTGGAGTGAGTTGATTGAGGCGGGGTTCGAGACCGGGCATGCCTACGGCAAATCGACCCGGACGGTGAAGTCCTGCGTCGGCAGTACCTGGTGCCGCTATGGCGTGCAGGACAGCGTCGCGATGGCACTGCGCATTGAGGACCGTTACAAGGGGCTGCGCTCACCGCACAAACTCAAGTTCGCCGTATCCGGCTGCACCCGCGAATGCGCCGAAGCGCAGAGCAAGGATGTGGGGGTGATTGCCACCGAGAACGGCTGGAACCTGTACCTGTGCGGCAACGGCGGCATGCGTCCGCGCCACGCCGAGCTGTTCGCCACCGACCTGGATGACGAAACCCTGATTCGCTACATCGACCGTTTCCTGATGCTCTACATCCGCACTGCCGACAAGCTGCAACGTACCTCGGTCTGGAGGGAATCACTCGAAGGCGGCCTCGACTACCTCAAGGCGGTGATTGTCGATGACAGCCTGGGGCTGGCCGCAGAGCTGGAGTCGCAGATGCAACTGGTGGTCGACCGCTATGAATGCGAATGGGCCAATGCCCTCAAGGACCCGGAGAAGCTCAAGCGCTTCCGCACCTTCGTCAACGACGGACGTGGCGACCCGGACGTGCATTTCGTCAAGGAGCGCGCCCAGCGTCGTCCGGCAAAACCCGAAGAGCTGGCCCTTATCCCGTTGTTCAAGGAGGTGGTGTAATGAATTCGTCCAACACCGTATTGGCGGGCGAAAACGCCCATTCTGCACTGCAACTGCACTGGCATGCCCTGTGCGGACGCAAGGACCTGGTGGCCAACTCCGGCGTGGTAGCGTGGCTGGACGGCGCGCAGGTAGCGCTGTTCTACCTGCCTGAAACCCCTGAGGGCGAACAGCTTTTTGCCATCGACAACCGCGACCCCAAGTCCGGTGCCAATGTGATCGGTCGCGGATTGATTGGCCATATTGCTGGCGAGCTGGTGATTGCCTCGCCGTTGTACAAGCAGCATTTTCGCCTGCACGACGGTAGTTGCATCGAGTACCCGGAGCAACGCCTGGAGGTCTGGCCGGTACGGCTTAACGGAGATCAGGTAGAGATTGCCGTCTAGCTGATAACAATAGGGCCAGACAACCTGGTCGCTGGCCGACCAGGCTGTTGCGTGGGATGAATGACGGACTATTGCAGCTCGGACACCAGCGCTTTATTGAAGCCCTGCGGATCTTCCATCTGCGGGGCATGCCCCTTGCCTTTGAACTCCACCAGTCTGGCACCAGGGATCATCTGCGCCACCTGCTTGCCCAATACCTTGTAATTGCCGATCTTCGCCTTGACCTCAGGCGGTGCAATGTCGCTGCCGATGGCGGTGGTATCGGCATCGCCGATCATCAACACGGTCGGCACCTGCAGCCTGGGAAACTCGTAGAACACCGGCTGGGTGAAAATCATGTCGTAGATCAGCGCCGAGTTCCAGGCAACAATCTTATGACCCGGCCCCTTGTTCAGGCCCGCCAGCATGTCGACCCACTTGTCGTACTCAGGCTTCCAGCGCCCGTCGTAGTAAGTCTTCTGCTCGTAGGCGCGAATGCCTTCGGCGGTGGTCTTCAGTTCGCGCTCATACCACTGATCGACGCTGCGGTAAGGCACGCCAAGAGCCTTCCAGTCTTCCAGACCGATCGGGTTGACCATCACCAGCTTCTCGGTCTGTTTCGGGTACATGAGCGCGTAACGCGTGGCCAGCATGCCGCCGGTGGAATGGCCGACCACCGACACCTTGTCGATACCCAGCTTTTCAAGCAGCGCATGGGTGTTCATCGACAACTGCTGGAAGCTGTATTGATAGTGCGCAGGTTTGGTCGAGGTGCAAAAACCGATCTGATCAGGCGCAACAACGCGATAGCCCGCAGCGCTCAGCCCCTTGATGGTGTCTTCCCAGGTCGCGGCGCAGAAGTTCTTGCCATGCATCAGCACCGCGGTGCGGCCATTGGCCTTGCCGGTGGGTGCGACATCCATGTAACCCATTTCCAGCGCCTGGCCCTGGGACTGAAAACTGAATTTCTGCAATGCGTGGGGGTAAGTGAAACCTTCCAGTTGCTGGCCGTAACCGGGCGTTTCAGCCAGTGCAGCGCCGGACAGCGTCAACGACATCAACATGCCGGCAATCTTTGCAGCCCGCATAAGGGGCACCTCCTGTAGCCTGTGGATAGGGGTCGAAATCTGCAGCCGCTTCCACGTTAAGCCGCAGACCTGCAAGTAGACCTTGTTTCCCGCTACAGATTCGCCCCTTTCCTGCCTGTAGAACCGTAAGCAGACGTTTCATCATGCCGGCCTGACTGCGGCAAAACGCTGGACGCCCCCCGCCACGCTTGCCTAGACTGAGCCGTCGGTTACAGGCCGTCATGGTCAGCCAGGTCTGATGCCAAGGAACAGCAATGAATCGAAATGAACTGCGCAAGGCCGACATCAACCTGATGGTGGTCTTCGAGACATTAATGCAGGAGCGTAACGTCACCCGGGCAGCCGAAAAGCTGTTTCTCGGCCAACCCACGATAAGCGCCGCACTGAATCGCTTGCGCAACCTGCTCAATGACCCGTTGTTCATCCGCGTCGGGCATCGTATGGAGCCGACCGCGCGTGCCCATGAAATTCTCAAGCACCTGACGCCAGCGCTGGATGCCATGTCTACCGCGCTGAGCCTGACCACCGATTTTGATCCTTCGGTCAGCAAGATGACGTTTCGCATCGGCCTGACCGACGACGTCGAATTCGGCCTGTTTCCCGCCATGCTCAAGGCCATCCGCGAGGAGGCGCCTGGCGTGGTGATCGTGGTCAAACACGTCGACTACCTGAATATCTCCGAAGTGCTGATGTCCGGCGACATCACCGTCGGCGTCTGCCTGACCCGTGAGCTGCCGGCCAATGCCAAACGCAAGACGCTGCGCAACGTGCAGCCACGGCTGGTGCGCGCCGACAAACCGCGCGGCCCGATGAGCATCGACGAATATTGTTCACGACCTCATGTGGTGGTGTCGCACGTGGCCAGCATCAGCAGCTTTGCCGATGAGTGGCTGACCGCACTGGGTCGCAAGCGTCAGGTCGTGTTGTCAGTGCCGCAGTTCGCCACCCTGCCCGCACTGATGGCTGGCACCGACATGATTTCGGGCCTGTCCGACTACGCGGCGAAGGCCATGAGCGCATTGGGTTTGCTGTATGACGAGCCGTTGCCCTTCCCCACGCCGGGGCTGGACCTGTCGATGACGTGGCTGAGTGTGATGGACAGCGACCCTGCCGAGCGTTGGCTGCGCAGCAGGATCGAGGAGTTCATGGGCGAGCGCCAGGAAGCGCCCGCCCTGGCCGGTTGATCAGCCGAAACGACCGGTAATGTAGTCTTCGGTCTGGGTCTTGGAAGGCTTGGTGAAGATGGTGTCGGTGTCGCCGTGCTCGATCAGTTCACCCATGAACATGAAAGCGGTGTAGTCGGAGCAACGCGCCGCCTGCTGCATGTTGTGGGTCACGATGATCACGGTGAACTGCTCCTTGAGTTCAGTGATCAGCTGTTCGATACGCCCGGTCGAAATCGGGTCAAGTGCCGAGGTCGGCTCGTCGAGCAGCAGGACCTGAGGACGCAGCGCGATGGTCCGGGCGATGCACAGACGCTGCTGCTGACCACCGGACAGACCGGTTGCGCTCTGCTTGAGCTTGTCCTTGACCTCATCCCACAACGCCGCGCCACGCAGTGCCTGCTCGACGCGATCTTCCATTTCCCGACGCGACAGCTTTTCGTGGTGCTTGATGGCATAGGAAATGTTGTCGTAGATCGACATCGGAAACGGCACCGGCTTCTGGAACACCATGCCCACATGACTGCGCAGGCGGTTCATCGAGTAGCCAGGCGCCAGGATGTTTTCGCCATTGAGCAGCACTTCGCCGCGCGCTTCCTGTTTCGGGTACATCGCGTAGATACGGTTGAAAACGCGCAGCAGGGTCGATTTACCGCAACCCGACGGGCCGATGATCGCAGTGATGCGCTTCTCGGGGATGGTCATGTCGATGGACTTCAACGACTTCTGGTTGTTGTAGAAAAACTCCAGACCGCGCACTTGGATCTTGGTCTTTTCGTTGGCCAGGGAAAGGTTGTTCATCAGGACGCCCTATTGCGCAGAAGAATTAAGCGAGACAGCAGACTCAGTATCAGTACGAACAACGTCATGACCAGCGCACCGGCCCATGCCAGGGAGTGCCAATCATCGAACGGGCTCATGGCGTACTGGAAAACCACCACCGGAACACTGGCGATTGGTTTGAGCAGATCACTGCTCCAGAACTGGTTGCCGAAAGCGGTGAACAGCAGCGGCGCGGTTTCGCCGGTGATACGTGCCAATGCCAGCAATACGCCGGTAACCACACCCGCCTTGGCCGCACGCAGAACGATTTGCAGGGTCAGCTTCCATTGCGGCACACCCAGCGCCAGCGCGGCTTCACGCATGGTCGAGGGTTGCAGTTGCATCATTTCGTCAGTGGTACGCACCACCACCGGGATGACCAGCAATGCCAGAGCCAGCGCACCGGCAATCGCCGAAAAACCCACCTGATGGCCTGTCACTGCGTTGAGCGGCAGTACCACAACGGTATAAACGAACAGGCCGAGCACGATGGAAGGTGCCGAAAGCAGGATGTCGTTGATGAAGCGTACTGCGTTACCCAGCTTGGTGTAGCGGGCAAACTCGGCCAGCCAGATACCGGCCATCAAACCGATTGGCGTACCGATCAACAGGCCTATGCCAGACATCAGCACGCTGCCGTAGAACGCGTTGGCCAGGCCACCCTCGGTGCCAGGTGGCGGGGTCATGCCGGTGAACAACTGCAGGTTGAGCGCGTCGATACCCTTGATGATGGTGGTCAGCAGAATCCACACCAGCCACAGCAGGCCGAAGGCAGTGGCACCACAGCTGAGTACCATCGCAATCTTGTTCTTGATGCTGCGAACCCGATACAGGCTCTCGCTGCCTGTCACATCCTTACTCATAACCCCTCCTTACGCGAAAGGCGCGACAGCATCAGACGTGCAAGGGCCAGCACGATGAAGGTGACCACAAACAACAGGAAGCCAAGGGCGATCAGTGCCGAACGGTGCAAGTCGGTATAGGCCTCGTTGAACTCGTTGGCGATCACCGAAGCAATGGAACTGCTCGGCATCATCAGCGATGCAGAGAACTGATGGGCGTTGCCCAGTACAAAGGTTACCGCCATGGTTTCGCCGAGCGCGCGTCCCAACCCGAGGAACACACCACCGACCACTGCCGAACGGGTGTAAGGCAGCACGATGTCCCAGACCACTTCCCAGGTCGTGCCGCCCAGTGCGTAGGCCGACTCTTTGAGGGCCACGGGCACGGTACGGAAGACTTCCTGCATCACCGAGGTAATGAACGGCGTGATCATGATCGCCAGCACGATACCGGCGGTCAGCATGCCGATACCCAGCGGCGGGCCCTGAAACATCGGACCGATCAGCGGCAGTGCGCCGAGGTTTTCGGTGATCCAGGGTGACAGGTGTTCAGCCATGAACGGGCCAAAGACAAACAGCCCCCACATGCCGTAGATGATCGAAGGGATACCGGCCAACAGCTCGATGGCCGAGGCAATCGGCATGCGCAGCCAAGGCGGAGCCACTTCGGTCAGAAAGATGGCAATGCCGAAACTCACCGGTACGGCGATCAGCAAAGCCAGAAAAGAGGTAACCAGAGTGCCGTAGATCGGAACCAGTGCGCCGAACTTGCCGGCGTTTACGTCCCACTCGGTGCTGGTCAGAAAGCCAAACCCGAAAGTCTGGAATGCCAGACTGCCGCCCCACAGGGTCGACAAGGCAATACAACCCAGCAAAGCAAGCACCAGCATCGCTGCGGCCTGCAATGAACGCTTGAACCACAGGTCATGACGATGATCCCGTTTGGCGCGCTTCTCGCCCTCGGACTCACCAGCGGAGACGTTAGCGGACAGGTATTGGGTGTTTTCAGTCATGTTGAGGCCACTCGCAAGGAAAAGCCCCTGTCACCGAGCCGATATCGCGGCTGATGACAGGGGTGGTACGGGTTGAATCACTTACTTGGTGAATTCCGTTTTCCAGTAGCTTTCCACGCGTTCAACCAGCGATTTCGGCAATGCTACATATTCCAGTTTCTCGGCTTGTTTCTGGCCGTTTTCCAGGGACCATTTGAAGAAGTCGAAAGCGGCTGCGCTTTTCTCTTCGTTCTTGGCTTTCTTGTACATGATGATCCAGGTGGTCGCGGTGATCGGCCATGCAGCCTCACCCGGCGCGTTGGTCATGATCAGGTTGAAGTCTTTGGCGCTCGCCCAGTCGGCAGTATCAGCAGCGGCAGCAAAAGCCTTGGCGTCTGGCTTGATGAATTTGCCGGCAGCGTTTTTCAACTGGGTGTAAGACAACTTGTTGGTCGTTGCGTAGGAGTACTCAACGTAACCGATCGAACCCTTGATCTGTTTCACGTAGGCAGAAACACCTTCGTTACCCTTGCCGCCCACACCGGCTGGCCACTGCACGGTCGAACCGAACTTCAGCTTCTCGTTCCACTCCGGGCTGACTTTGCTCAGGTAGTTGGTGAAGTTGTAAGTGGTACCCGAACCGTCCGAGCGGTGAACAACAGTGATCGCAGTATCAGGCAGCTTCACGCCCGAGTTCAGGGCAGTGATTGCCGGGTCGTTCCACTTCTTGATGTCGCCCATGAAGATCTTGGCGATAGTTGGGCCGTCCAGCTTCAGCTCGCCACTTTCAACGCCTTCAACGTTGACGATCGGCACGATCCCGCCGATGACGCTTGGGAATTGACCCAAGCCGCCAGCCTGCAGGTCCTCAGCGGACATAGGGGCGTCGGATGCACCGAAGTCAACAGTCGCTGCCTTGATCTGGGCAATACCGCCGCCCGAACCGATGGACTGATAGTTGATACGGTTATCCTTGGTTTTGCTGTAGTCCTGGGACCACGCTGAAATAACCGGGTAGACGAAACTCGAACCAGCACCTGTGACATCAGTCGCATGGGCCACACCGCTGAGGCACAGCGAAGCGATCAGAAGCGACAAGCGTTTTTTAGTCAGCAGTATCACGGTAATACCTCAGTCCAGGAGATTGTGTGGTGGCCCAGTTAAGGAGGCCCGAGGCGGATTTAAAACCTGAAATGTTGCTGTTTCATGACAATCCAACGAATCGTGTCAGCGAAGGAACTTTTTTGTAGGCGATTTCCTACGCTGCCGACGTTGAAAAAACCCGTAGAGCCCAATGTTTACGGCGAAATCATGCCCCACAGCGCTAAATAGCTTTGTGCCACCTTCAGATAGATAGCCAAACGCCATCTGCGTTATAAAAATGTAAGAAAGTATGATTTTAAGAATCGTTGGGGATGACCGAACGGTCACGTTATAGCTAAATCAACTTAAAAATGTTCCATCAGCGCTCATCACATCTATGCAAACCAGCGAATGCAAAAGGTTTGAAACCGCCGACGCAAGGAGTCGGCATTGGTGGGAGCGGGTCGCACGAAGCTACCGTTCGTCGGGTTCAACGGCACCTATGGCCACTGGCCAATGACCAATATACGTACGTTAAAGAACTACTTTAAAACAACGGAGTAAGCATCATGATCAAGACCAAACTGACTGCCCTCACCCTGGCAGGCCTGATGGCCGTCGCTTCGGGTGCAGCTTTTGCCGAATCGACGACCAGCTCTGAAACGCCGATCAACAAGAATGCGACCAAGCTGCCGGGCACTAACACCCAGCCGATGGACCGCACCTCTTCCGAAACTCCTGGCGCGCAAACAGACAGCAAAAAAGCGGCTGCCGAAAAGTCGATGAAACATGACAAGGGCGCGCATGGCACGCACGACAAGAGCAACGTTACTGAAAAAACCAAGACTCAGTAATCAAGCTTCTGACGCGGGCAGGACAACAGGCTCTGCTCGCGTGTCAGTGACAGCCCCGTAACACCGTTCTACCCCATTGCATTCACGGAGGTCGCAGCATGATCAGGAATAGATTGGGGGCATTAGGCCTTGCAGCACTGCTGGCGCTCTCGGGCGCAAGCGCATTCGCAGGCTCTACAGGCCCGACGAACCCGGTAGGCGACGGCCCGAAAGTGCCCGGCACCGGAGCGGAAAAGAATGTCGACGGAACCAGTCCCGGCGCGCCAGGCACAAGCCCAGGCACCAAAGGCATGGACCCGCAGCCCGGAAACAACGGCAGTGCGGCTGACAAGCCTCATGACTCGAAACAACCGCATGACGCCAATCATCAAGACAGTCAGGATGAACACAAAGCGCCATGATGGCAGGCTAGGTCTTCAATGACGTCGGCAGCATGTTCAGTCGCCCACTGCACATAACACACCTCCACCGGCATACCATGCTCGGCGCAGAAGTCCAGCCAGCGCAGTTGGTTGTCCTGGAGACGATCCCCTGGTCCCTTGACCTCTATCATTCGATAGCGCCGCTGCTCCGGGAAGAACTGGATCAGGTCCGGCATTCCGGTCCGGTTGGCTTTTATATCCTGCAACAGACGACGAAACCAGTGACGCAGGTGCTCAGCGGGCAGGCAATACAGTGCCTGCTCCAATAGCTGCGGCGTCAACGCAGCCCAGAATACGAAGGGTGACTGCAGGCCGAATTTGCTTTGAAAATGCTCGCGAATGGTCGCCAGATATTCACCTGACTCCAGTTGCATCAGGCAGGCATCGAACAATGCCACCCTGCGCTGATAGAAATCCGGGCTGTACAGGTCGCTGGGTGCACTGTGAAACGGGTGAAAGAATGCGCCCGGCAAGGGCGCGAAAATGGCCTTCCAGCACAGCAGACCAAACAGGGAATTGACCAACGCATTCTCGACGTAATGCACTTCCCCACCCTGCTCTTGTTCAAGGTGCTGGCGTATCAGACGCTCGACACTTATTCCCGATACTGGCGTGATCTGAACGTCCAGCCGCGCAATGGCCTGCACGGTGCGCTTGCGCGCGCCCGTCAGGCCGAGCTTGCGTTGCAGCCGTGGCAGTACGCGTGACAGGTGCTGGACCTCGGCATCACTTTCAGGAGCCAGACGGGCCTGTTCCGCCAGCGTCAGCGCCGCGGTGTACTCGGCGTTGCGCTCCAGCACGCGGATTTGCCTTGAACGCGCACCGGGATAGCTGGACTCACGGTACACCGCCATCGCCAGAGGCCAGTCCTGCAGGCGCTCGGCCTGTTGCCCGATACGAAACAGCAGTTTGGCGCGGCGCATATGCAACCACGCATTACCGCACTGGACCGCGATGACCCGCTCGGCCAGCGCATGCAGCTCGACGCAGGTTTCCAGCGCCTCTCGGCAGGCATGCAATTGCAGGCACACATCGATGTCAGCGCGCTGATTGATGACGCGCGACTGCACCGAGAACTCGACCTTTTCGTAGCGGTAGATGCCCAGATCAGCCAGCACGAACTCCGACCACTCCTGATAAAGATTGCCGAAGTACAACAATCGCAGGCGGTCACAGAGCGGCATGATATTCAGGCCGAACACGGCGTCAGACAACGTCGGGTGCCATTGCTCAAGTGCCTGCGGCGCTTCATACAGCGGCTGCAGGCGCTCCAGCCATGCCTGCTTGCGCTCTGGCCCCTTGACCGCATGGGCTTTGAAGCACTGGGTCAGCTCGTCCCGGCGCAGCAGCTGGAACAGTTCGCTCAAACCCAGTGGCGGACTGGCGGCGACCCACCCCCGCTCCAGCAGCGGCTGCACCGCCTCATGGGGATCGCCGATCTCGACGTAACTCAGTTTGCTGGCCCGAAACAACACGCCCTTGCGCATCACCATGCGCACCAACAGGCCTTGGGCACACACGGGCACCTCGGCAAACTCGCTGATGAAGCGGCGCTCGGATGCGTCGAGCAGGTCGTCGTAGCGCCGCGCAATCCAGGCGAGGACCTGCCGGAAGTTTTCCAGGTAATAAAACGGATTGTCGAGAGGTGCAGTATTCAAGGCCAGCGTTCACATGACGAATGAGCAGACTGGGCAAGGATACTGGTTATCCGTACAGATTCCAGCGCAAACACCTGCCAAGCGCCGGTCGGCCGATCAATGGCATGTATCGCGGCCAGACAGTCGGCCTTAGAATCAGCCGGATAACATCTGTAGTCGAGAGCCGGATATGCAAGCGCCACTGATTTATCTCGCAGGCTTCGACGTGTTCCGGCCCGACGCCGTCGAGTACGGACGCTACCTCAAGGCGTTGTGCTCGGCACACGGGCTTGAAGGTTTGTACCCCTTTGACAATGAAGTGACCCTGGGGCGCACGCCGCACGAAACTGCGCAGCAGATTTACTCGATGAATGTCGCGATGATTCACCGCTGCGCTGCCGTACTGGTCAACCTGAATGTGTTTCGCGGTCTGGAGCCGGATTCGGGCAGCGCATTTGAGGTCGGATTGGCGGTGGCATTGAACAAGCCCGTTTGGGCGTACTTTGAGCCGGTGACCTCGTTGCGCGAACTGGTTCCTCATGATGAACACGGGTTTGATCGCGACGGCTTCATGGTTGAAGACTTCGACTTGCCCCGCAACCTGATGCTCGCCTGTAGCTGGGCGGGTACCAGCTCTACCGTGGAGCTGGGTGCCGAGGCACTGGCAAGGTACCTGAGTGGCTTTGAGGTCATGCCCGGCGAGTAGCTGAACGCACGCGCTCAACCCCACCCCAGAAAGTCCCCACCGTTGTCACGCAGCATCTGCAACATGCCCTCTGCCGCTGGCGACAGGTAGCCGCCCTTGCGCAGGGTCACGCCGATGGTGCGTTTGAGAGTGGTCTGTTCCAGTGGCACTTCACGCAGGTGTTGCATGGTCTTGCCAAACTCCAACGACTCGCGGGCGATGAAGCTCAGCAGGTTGCTTTGGGCAATCAAGCCTGGCAACAGGGAGATCGAGTTCGCCTCGATCTGCACTGTCGGCAGCGGCAGGCCGTTGGCAGCAAAGGTCGCGTCCAGCCACTTGCGTGATGAAACGCTGACCGGCGGCAGTACCCAGCGATACGCGCAGAGGTCACTCATCTTCAATGAGGTCTTGAAGATCGGGTGTTTTTTGCTGGCGACCACCACGGCTTCGTCCCTGAGTATGGCAAAGCTGGTGACGTCTTCGCTGTCGGGCGCCAGTGCGCAGATGATCATGTCCAGTTGCCCTGAACGCAGCGACTCACGCAACAGATCATCCTGGCCTATCACCAGCTTGAAGGTGACATCCGGCGTACGCTGCAACAAGGCCGAGGTCAGTTTCGGCATCAGGTATTCAGCCATCGTCGCGGCGCAGCCGACGCGAATGTTGCCCACCATGCCACTGGCGAAATCCCGTACCTCCCGTTGGGTCTGGGCAATGCTCTGCTGCAGTTCCTTGCCGCGTGCCTGCAACAGCTCACCCACCGGGGTCAGCTTGATGCGTCGACCGTCACGCTGAAACAGCCGTGTTCCGAATGATTCCTCCAGCCGCTGAATGCTTTTTGTCAGCGCGGGCTGACTGCGATTGAGCTTTTCTGCAGCTCGCCCGAGGTGGCCCAGTTCGGCAATGGTTTCAAAATAAGTCAGATCGCGCAGGTCCATATCTATCAACCAAAGTTATCAATTCATGATTATTAGAAAATAGACTTGATCGGTTGCCGAGTCGATACTGTTTGCATGTGATCCACCCGATTCAAGGAGAACGTCCTTGTCACACGCTTCACGCTTTTCGCTTTCCACCCTTGCCCCGTTGACTCAATGGACGGGCCTGATCCTGATGGCCGGTGCTGCCGGTCAACTGCTCAAACTGTTCAACATGCCTGCTGCGATGTTCCTCGGCCCCATGCTGGTTGCTATCGGCTTTGGCGTGTCGGGCGCCACCATCCGCATGCCCAAGCGGGCGTTTCAGCTCGGCCAGGGCACCGTTGGTGTGCTGATTGCGCATGCCATGTCAGTCAGCGTATTGCTCACGGCGCTACAGTCCTGGCACGTCATGCTGCTGGCCACGATCCTGACCGTGGTGCTGAGCGCTGCGGTGGGTCTGGTACTGGTGCGCTTTGGCGGAATCCCGAGTAACACGGCTGCCTGGGGCACGTCGCCCGGCGCGGCTTCGGCGATGGTCGCCATGTCCGAGGATTACGGCGCAGACTCGCGAGTCGTTGCCACCATGCAATATGTGCGCGTGGTCTGCGTAGTCACCATCGGCGCGCTGGTCAGCCATTTCATCGGCGCACCGGATTCCGGCGCTGACCTGCACAGCACCGCAGCCGCCTTACCCAGTCTGAACCTGATCGACCTTGCCCTGAGCCTGGCAGTGATCGTAGCGGGTGTAGCATTGGGCTCGCGCTTGCCGGCGGGTGCCTTGCTGGTGCCGTTGATGCTGGGCGGCGCGCTGCAACTGAGCGGCGTCATGCAGATCAGCATTCCTGACTGGCTGCTGCCAATCGGCTATGGCGCTATCGGCTGTTATGTAGGGCTGCGTTTCGACCGGCCGACAGTGCAATACGTGTGGCGGCGGCTGCCGATGATGATTCTGGCCTCACTGCTGCTGATCGTGCTGTGTGCCCTGTCGGCCTGGCTGATTGCAGCGATGATGGGCAAGGATTATCTCTCGGTGTACCTGGCAACCAGCCCGGGCGGCCTGGACACCATGGCCATTATTGCCATCGATACTCATGCCGATGTCGGCTTCGTGCTGGCCATGCAGACCCTGCGCCTGTTCGGCGTGATCCTGACCGGCAGCTTCCTGGCCCGGCAGATTATCCGCCTGAGCGACAAACGCATCCCTGCGCTCTGATTGCCGATGCCAGGCTCAGCCGTTCACTCATGCCCCGCCAGAGCACTGGTCAGGCTGGGTGCCAGCGGCAACACCGGCAACAGCGTCGCCTGATAGGCGTGATAAAGGTCCGGCTTGCCCGGCCAGATATCAGCACTGGGTTCGTTGCGCTGGTTCAGCTCATGGCGCCAGCTGCCATGCTCATGATCGATGAACAGGGTCTCGTTGAACTCCCAGAAGCAGCGATACCAGTCTTCATACTGTTGCTCGCCGGTACGTTGCAGCAACGCGGCGGCAGCAGCGGCCGCTTCGCAGTGGGTCCAGTGCAGACGATGACGGACCACTGGCTGGTTCTGCCAGTCGAGGGTGTAGACGATACCCGGCGCACCGTCGACATCCCAGCCGTAGCGGCAGGCATTGGCAAACAGCTGGCGGGCGTCATCCAGTAACCATTCCGGATTTGACCGCCCGGCGTGACGACGCGCGGCCTCCAGATGCAGCACCAGCCGTGCCCACTCGAAGGCATGCCCCGGCGTTGTGCCGAACGGCCGGAAGCCGTCGGCCGGGTTTTCGCGGTTGTAATCGGGCAGCGGTTGCCAGTTTTGTGTGAAGTGCTCGATGACCTGAAAATTGTTGGCCCCGGCATGTTGATGGATCACCCGTTCGACAATGCTCAGTGCCCGGTCGAGCCATTGAGCATCGCCAGTCACGTCGGCCAGCGCGAGGAAGGCTTCGGTGCTGTGCATGTTGCTGTTGGCGCCGCGATAGGCTTCTTCGTTGCTCCAGTCCTGCGCGAACGATTCACGCATGGCGCCTTCCTGCTCGCTCCAGAAACGGGTCTGGATGACCTGGATGGCGTCGGACAGCAACGCCTGCGCGCCAGGCCGCCCCGCCACCACGGCAGAACTGGCCGCCAGTGCGACGAAAGCATGCAGATACGCCTGTTTTTCGGTTCTGCCGCCGTCTTCGAGCGCAGCACTGAACCAGCCATCGTGTTCGGCATCGCGCAACGGGCCACGCAATGCGGCGATGCCATGATCGACCAGCGCGGCACAGCCGGGTATGCCTTGCGCATGGGCCATGGCAAAACAGTGGGTCATACGTGCGGTATTCATGGTTTCGGCCGTGGCACCGACCATCAGACGGCCGTAGTCATCAAGACTGCCAAAACCGTTGTCGAGCCGGGAAGCCTTGGCGAAAGTCAACAGACGGTTGCCTTCCAGTGCCAGCCATTGGTGATGGGCTGGCGAGCGCAGCCAACTGCTGAAGGTGTGATTATTATTATCCATGACGCGATGCCGCCCCCTTCGATAAGGTTGTGCCCAGACTGTACCGGAGGTCATTTCGACCGAGGGCATAATGCGCGCCCGGTCGATCGTCGGCAAGCAGACACAACCTGTATCAATGTAGGGTTTTACACCTTGAAGCGTGAGACCACCTGATTCAGGTCAGCGGCAAGACGCGACAATTCATGGCTCGAAGCACTGATCTGGTTGGCACCCTGAGTCGATTGCATGGACAGATCGCGAATGTTGACGATGTTGCGGTCGACTTCACGCGACACTTGCGCCTGTTCTTCCGCAGCGCTGGCGATCACCAGATTACGCTCGGATATCTGATTGATCGACGACGTGATTTCACTCAACGACTCGCCCGCGCCCTTGGCCAGCGCCAAGGTCGAATCGGCCCGGTCGCGGCTGGTGTTCATCGAGTCGAGCGCCTGCGCTGAACCGCTGCGCATGGCATTGACCATCGAGTCGATTTCCAGCGTCGACTGCTGGGTGCGATGCGCCAATGCACGGACTTCATCCGCCACTACCGCGAAACCACGGCCCGACTCGCCCGCGCGCGCCGCCTCGATGGCCGCGTTGAGCGCCAGCAGGTTGGTCTGTTCGGCAATCGAGCGGATCACGTCCAGCACCTTGCCGATATCCTGAGACTGATTGGCGAGGTTTTGCACCAGTGTCGAGGTGGCCTGCACGTTGTCGGTCAGTGTCTGGATCGACTGCACCGTCTCGATCACCCGCGTCTGGCCTGCCAGTGCCGAGGTGCTGGACTGGGTGGAGGCGTCCGACGTGGACACGGCGTTACGCGCAACTTCCTCTACTGCCGAGGTCATTTCGTTGATCGCCGTGGCGGCCTGATCGATCTCTGCATTCTGCTGGTTCAAACCGCGATAGCTGTCCTCGGTGACCGAGTTGAGTTCGGTGGCCGCCGACGCCAGCTGGGTAGCTGAGCTGCCGATGTGGCGCATGGCTTCACGCAGATTGACCTGCATCATTGCCAAGGCACGCAGCAGTCGGGTGACTTCGTCTTCGCCGTCAACTTCGATGGTATGGGTCAGGTCGCCGCTGGCAACCTGCTCGGCAGCAGTCACGGCACGTTGCAACGGGCCCACGATGCTGCGCGTCAGCCAGAGCGCCAGACCGATGGTGCACAATGCAGCGAGAACGACAAAGACAATGACGATGTCACGCGATTTGTCATATTGGGCTTCGGCCGACTTGCCTTCGGCATCGACCTTGGTGACATAGAAATCAGCCAGATCATTGAGCTGTTTGCCGGAACCATCGACGATCTGTTTCATATCAACCAGCAGCAGCTTGTTCAGACCGGTGCTGTCGCCCTGCCCGGCGAGAACAAAAGAGCGATCCAGCGCGCTGCGGTATTGGCCCATGGTGACCATGAACTGGTCAGTCAGGGTCGTCTCTTCAGGGGTGTCGACGAACGTCTTGAGGATGCCCAGCTTCTTGTCCAGATCACCCAGACGTACGTCCAGCTGCCCGCGATAGGTCGGAATGCTCGCAGGGTCGGTGTCCAGCGCCATGCGCAAGGAGATGGTCCGGATACGCAGCATGATTTCCCGGATATCGTTGACCACTCGCATGCTGGGCAGCCAGTTGGTCTCTACCGCCACTTCGCTCTGGCGAATGGTCGACATCTGTGCCAGCGCGAACCAGCCAAGTAAAGCCACCAACAGGGAAATCAGGGTAAAACCCAGACCGGCACGACGAGCGATTGTGAGTGTGCGTAGATTCATGACCAGTGCTCTTTTGTATTTGGAGGGCAGTATCTGACGCGAAGTTGTCAGACAACCGAGAGCATATCGTCCCTGTCCGACAATTCTTTAGGATTGCCGGTGATCATTCAGGCTTTTTACTCGAAAGGCAGATCGACTACCCGGACCGGGCCTGTGCAAAGCGCTGTCCGGAGGGCTGCACTCAGCGTGCTGCCGCCATTTGCCAGAGCCGCGCCACGTCACGCGCGCGGTCATGCAGCAGGCGACTGGTATCGCGACAGGCCTGTTCAAGGCTCATCGGCCCGCTGACCAGCGCGAAGGCCGCGCCAATGCCGTGCGGGTAAAGCTGTTCGTAACCTTCGCCAAGCGTTCCAGCCAGCACGATCACTGGCACTTGTTGGCGCTGCGCGACTCGTGCGACGCCAAGCGGCGTCTTGCCGCGCAAGGTCTGCGCATCAAAACGGCCTTCGCCGGTAATGACCAGGTCGGCCCCGGTCAACGCCTGCTCCAGCCCGGTCAGCTCGGCAACCACCTCAACGCCAGCGCGAAACGAGGCATTCAGATACGCCTTGGCAGCAAAGCCCATTCCGCCTGCCGCACCGCTGCCAGGGCTGTTGCGCTGGTCCAGACCGAGGATCTGCGCCGAATGGTCGGCGAAACACCCAAGTGCGGCATCCAGCGCCACAACCTGCTCGGGCGATGCGCCTTTTTGCGGGCCGAAGATATGCGAGGCACCATTCGGTCCGCACAATGGATTATCGACGTCGGCGGCAATTTCGACGCACACGTCAGACAAGCGCGGATCGAAGCCGCTCAGGTCGATACGGGCCAGATCGGCAAGCGCGAGACCGCCCGGTGGCAAGGGCTGATCGTCGGCATCGAGAAAGCGTGCGCCCAATGCCGAGAGCATGCCGCTGCCGCCGTCGTTGGTTGCGCTGCCACCGATGGCCAGAATCACGCGACGGGCACCCGCATCCAGTGCCGCCGAGATCAACTGGCCCGTGCCTGCTGTGCTGGTCACACAGGCATCGCGCTGTGCCAGCGTCAGTAATTGCAAACCGCTGGCCATGGCCATTTCGATGATTGCCGTTCTGCTCTCGGCCAGCCAGCCCCAATGAGCCTGGACCGGATCGCCCAGCGGTCCGCTGACCCGGGCGCTCATCAGTTCACCATTGCAGGCTGCCAGCAACGCTTCGATGGTGCCCTCCCCGCCATCTGCCATCGGGCATTTGATCAGTTGGGCATGCGGCCAGACCTCGGCCAGACCACTGGCGATGGCGTCGGCAACGGCCTGTGCACTGAGGCTGTCCTTGAACGAGTCGGGGGCGATGACTATTTTCATTGTTGTTCTCCATATCCGATGCTCGCATGCTCTCATCCGCCACCGGGTTTTCCGCCTGCCCTTCGCACAATGATCGGCAACCGTTATCGGGCATTTGAACAAAAACCGTGTTCAGTCGTGACGAGTGATCATCTGCGCGCCCAGATACAGACGCAGCAGGTCATCGGTCTTGTAAGGATCGCAGCCGGTCAGCTCGCCGATCTTCTCCAGCCGGTAACGCAGGCTGTTGCGATGGATGCCCAGGGCTTCGGCGCAGGCCTGGCTTTCGCCACTGAACTCGAACCATTTGCACAGGGTGTCAAGCAGTTGCACGTGGTTATGCAAACGGCCAATCGGCTCGGCGACGTCTTCGGCCAGCCAGTCGTGGCGATAGCGCCAGAACAGCACCGGCAGACGGTACGCCTCAAGACGCAGCAAGCGCTGCCCCGGCCTTGCCTGACTGGCGTAATCGAGCAGATCCCGCGCCGCCGCACAGGCATGACGCAAGGCGGGCAAGTCAGCAGACTGGGCCACGGTTGCCATGCGCAGCACCGGCCAGCGGTGCTCATCGAACTGCTTGAGCAGCAGCGCATCGTCACGTTCCTTGCCCGTGGCGCGGCACCAGTACAGCAAGGTGGGCTCGCGCAGCACGCACCAGCTGTCGGCGTAACGCGTGCCAAGCCAGGTTGCCACCTGGCTGGCAACCTGCCCTTGCTTTTCAAACTGGATCAGTACCACCTGACGCGCCACATGCGGTTGCAAACCGAGCTGGCGTGCTTCATCCACAAGGCTATCGGGGCAATCCGGCAGCAGCAGGCGCGCCAGCAGGTCTTCGCTGCGCTGTGCCCGCCATTGCAGGTCAGCCTGCTGACGGCACTGTTCCATGAGCATCTCGGCAGTCATCTTGACCAGTTCGCCATATACCCGCACTTCGTCCGGCTCGCCGGTGATGCCGAGCACGCCCACCAACTGATGATCGAGCATCAGCGGCAGATTGACCCCCGGCTTGACGCCACCGAGCTGCAACGCCGCCAACGAGTCGATTTCCACCACCTGCCGGTTGGCCAGAACCCGCTGCGCACCCTCATGACGGGTACACAAGCGTTCGGGGTCGCCGCTGCCGATGATGATGCCCAGATAGTCCATGACATTGACGTTGTAAGGCAGAATGGCCATCGCCCGGTCGACGATGTCCTGGGCCAGCGCCCGATCAAGGGCGAACATGAAAAGCTCCAGACGCGTGGCGAGGCTTGCAATGGTTAGGCATATGGATACATTTTGTTGAAGTTATAGAACGCCCGAGTGTGCCTGAAAGTGGTCACCGGCGCGACGTACATGGCAGAGTGCCCGCATCGACCTTTTGAACTTCCACACACGCGTGCACAGGTCCCCTCTTGATCAAATCCCGACTCGCCAGTCTGCTGTCGCTAGTGACCCTGCAAGCCTGCACCTCAATGGCGGAAGGCGAAGCACCGACGCAGCGTTTTGAAGACTACCGTCAGCAAACCATTGAACTGATCCGCAAGCAACGCAACTTCCAGACCGCCGACCACGAGGCCGAACTGGGATGGAACGCGCCGCGCCAATGGACCCCGACTGGAACGCCCAAAGGCGGCGTTCTGCTGGTGCACGGGCTGGGTGACTCAGCGTGGTCATTCAATGACGTGGCACAGAAGCTCGCCGCTCAGGGCTATCTGGTCAGGACCGTGCTGCTGCCAGGGCATGGTACCAAGCCCGAGGACATGCTCGATGTGCGTCTGGAGCAGTGGCAGCAGGTGGTGCGAGAGCAGACGCAACAGCTAAGCCGCGAGGTGCCGAACGTCTATCTGGGAGGCTTCTCAACCGGGGCCAATCTGGTGCTCGATTACGCCTATGACCACGAAGAAATTGCCGGGCTGGTGTTGTTCTCGCCGGCATTTCGTTCCAACAGCGGCTATGCCTGGCTGACCCCTTGGATCGGCTGGGCCAGGCCGTGGCTTGCCACCCCCAACGACGGCCTGCGCCCGATGCAGACGCCGGTTCGTTACATGAACATGCCCACCAACGGTTTCGCCCAGTTCTATCGCAGCAGCGCGCTGGCTCAGGACCGCCTGCATCAACGTCGCTACGACAAGCCGGTGTTCATCGCCATCGCCGAGCACGACTCGGTACTCGACACTGATTACGTGCTGGATAATTTCAACCAGCGCTTCAGTAACCCCGCCAGTCGCCTGATCTGGTACGGCGACCTGCCCGCCCGCGCTGCCAATACGCCGCGCGTCGAGGTGCGCAAGGACTACCTGCCGGAATACCGCATCAGCCGCTTTTCCCACATGGGCCTGCTTTTTTCAGCGGATAACCCGCTTTACGGCGTATCCGGTAGCCAGCGCATCTGCTGGAACGGTCAGAGCACACCGGACACCGCGAAATGCATGGCGGGCGAGCCGGTGTGGTATTCGGACTGGGGTTATACCGAACCGGGCAAGATCCACGCACGCCTGACCTTCAACCCGTATTTCGAGTGGCAAACTCAAGTGATGCTCGGCGTGATGAGTGCAACACAGTAAAACTCAAAGGCTCTTACTCCAGCGGCACCAGTCGCTCACGGCTGTTGCTCAGGTGCGTCCACATCGCCGCACGCGCTGCATCCGGGTCCTTGCGGCGAATGGCGCTGAGCAGTGCTTCGTGTTCCAGGTTGGCAAGATAGCCTTGATGCGCGAGGTTATTGCCCGCCCGCTCGCTTGACGCAATGCGGCTACGCGGAATGATCGCGCTGCCCAGGTGCTGCATGATCTCCATGAAATACGGGTTGCCGGTGGCTTCGGCGATAAGCATGTGAAAGCGTTTGTCGGCCTCCACACAACTGTCGTCATTGGCCAGCAGGTCCTGATAATCATCCAGTGCCTGACGCATGGCCGCCAGTTGCTCATCGGTGCGACGCACAGCGGCCAGCGCGACGGCCTGGGTTTCCAGGCCAATACGCAGTTCGATGATATCGCGCACCCGTGAAACGGTTTCAACCTTCAGACGCAGGCCGGTCTGGTCACTGCGCTCCAGCACAAACGTACCGATGCCATGGTGGGTCACCACCAGCCCTGACGCCTGCAACTTGGAAATGGCCTCGCGCACGACAGTGCGGCTGACGCCGTGTTCACGAACGATCTGGTTTTCGGAAGGCAGCTTCTGACCGGGTGCGATTTTGCCCAGCAAAATACGCTGGCTCAGTTCGGTGACCAGATCGGTGGCCAGGCTGTGCTGACGACGTTTGGGCGCTGCGCTGACAGGCTCTTGCATGGCGAATGGATCCTGACTTGTCTGGTTGGGCTGCCGTATCACGGTCATAACAGCGCGAATGTTAGGTTGAGTGCGCAAAAAGGCCGGTGGCATCGGCCTGCGCAGTTGTCTTACTTGTATTACAAGCTATCTGCCACTGTCAAAGCTCTTGATTAACCTCGAAGCGTTTTTTTCAACAGCACAGCTTGAAAGAAACGGCCCGTGAATAGGTCATAACCCGACTCATAAAAAAGGCTAATACCCAGCAATAAATGGGTAAAAATATTAAATTAACATCGTCATACTGACGTGCCCTGCGCATGTACCTGCACCCAGAAAAACTTTCCCAATCGTCCAAATCATCAGCATCAGGGGATTGCACAAGCCTTTTTTACTTGTATGATGACCGACAATGCGAGGGACACACTTCGCACATACCCGCATAAAAACAACGAGTGGGAGATTCAACTGTGAGCACATCCAATTCCAGGATGGCCGACGGCACTGATTCGGTTCTGAGTTCAGCCGTATCGAAGGTCAAACGTCACGTCCTGCCGCTTTTCGTCATCATGTTTATCGTCAACTACATCGACCGGGTGAACATCGGCTTTGTGCGTTCGCACATGGAGCATGACCTGGGTATCGGTGCTGCAGCCTATGGCCTGGGTGCCGGACTGTTCTTCATCGGTTATGCCCTCTTCGAAGTCCCTTCCAACATCCTGCTGCAGAAAGTCGGCGCACGTATCTGGTTGACGCGGATCATGCTTACCTGGGGCATCGTTGCTGCCTGCATGGCCTTCATCCAGAACGAAACCCACTTCTACATCCTGCGCTTTCTGCTGGGCGTGGCCGAGGCAGGCTTCTTTCCAGGCGTGATCTACTACTTCACCCGCTGGTTGCCCGGGGTTGAGCGCGGCAAGGCAATTGCCATTTTCCTCAGCGGCTCGGCCATCGCTTCGCTGATTTCCGGACCGTTATCAGGCCTGCTGTTGCAGATCACCGGTTTCGGAATGAAAGGCTGGCAGTGGATGTATTTCATCGAAGGCATGTTCTCGGTGGGCCTGTGCTTCTTCGTCTGGTTCTGGCTGGACTCCAAACCGCACGACGCCAAATGGCTGACCCGCGAAGAACAGGACGCGTTGGTCAGCGCCATCGATGCCGAACAGGCTGCCCGCGAAGCGGCGACGCCAGTCAAAGCCTCCATCGGCAAGTTGCTCAAGGACAGCCAGATCATTCTGTTCTGCCTGATTTACTTCTTCATTCAGTTGACCATCTACGCAGCGACCTTCTGGCTACCGAGCATCATCCGCAAAATGGGCAGCCTGACTGACTTTGAAGTCGGCATGTTCAACTCCATTCCATGGCTGCTGTCGATCATCGGCATGTACGCTTTCGCCACGCTGTCCGCCAAGTGGAAGCGCCAGCAGGCGTGGGTAGCGATTGCGCTGCTGATTGCCGCTGCCGGGATGTTCATGTCCACCACTGGCAGCCCGATCTTCGCCTTCGTTGCCATCTGCTTTGCAGCACTGGGTTTCAAGTCGGCTTCGTCGCTGTTCTGGCCCATCCCGCAAGCGTATCTGGATGCACGTATCGCCGCAGCGGTCATTGCGTTGATCAACTCGGTGGGCAACCTGGGTGGCTTCGTGGCGCCAACTACTTTCGGCTTGCTGGAAGAGCACACCGGCTCGATCCAGGGCGGGCTGTATGGCCTGACGGTCACATCGATCATTGCCGCGATCATCGTCTTCGCTGCGCGCAATACGCCAAAGCCAGGCGCGACGCCGGTAGCCGCCATCCATACCCCGGCCACGCATTGATGCAGGTTCGAAGCGACGCCATTACAGGTCATATTTTTTTACGGGATCAGCTATGAACATTCAACACGCCAACATCACCAGCAAGGCCCCTGTCATTACCGAGATGCAAGTAGTGCCAGTGGCTGGCCATGACGACATGCTGCTCAACCTCAGCGGCGCGCACGGCCCTTACTTCACCCGCAATATCGTGATACTCAAGGACAATGCCGGGCATATTGGCGTCGGCGAAGTGCCGGGCGGCGAGTTGATCCGCCAGACGCTGGAAGACGCACGCTCGCTAGTGGTCGGCAGCAGCATCGGCACCTACCAGAAGATCCTCAATGAGGCACGCAAAGCCTTCGCCGATCGCGATTCGGGCGGCCGCGGCCTGCAGACCTTCGACCTGCGCATTGCCATTCACGCTGTCACCGCGCTGGAGGCCGCCCTGCTCGACCTGCTTGGTCAGCACCTGGACGTACCGGTTGCCGCATTGCTGGGCGAAGGTCAGCAGCGCGATCAGGTCGAGATGCTCGGCTACCTGTTTTATGTCGGCGACCAGCGCAAAACCGACCTGGCCTACCGCAGCGAGCCCGACGCCGACAATGACTGGTTCCGCATTCGTCACGAAGAAGCGCTGACTCCGCAGGCGGTGGTCCGTCTGGCTGAAGCTGCGCACCAGCGTTACGGCTTTCAGGACTTCAAGCTCAAGGGCGGCGTACTGAGCGGTGACGCAGAGATCGAAGCCGTCACGGCGCTGGCTGAGCGTTTTCCCGATGCGCGAATTACGCTTGACCCCAACGGAGCCTGGTCGCTCAAGGAAGCCATCCGCCTGTGCCGCGATCAGCATCACGTGCTGGCGTATGCCGAAGACCCGTGCGGTGCGGAAAACGGTTATTCCGGTCGTGAAGTGATGGCCGAGTTCCGCCGCGCCACCGGACTGAAGACGGCCACCAACATGATCGCCACCGACTGGCGGGAAATGGGCCATGCCATTCAACTGCAATCGGTGGATATTCCACTGGCTGATCCGCACTTCTGGACCATGCAGGGCTCGGTACGAGTGGCGCAGATGTGCAATGAGTGGGGCCTGACCTGGGGCTCGCATTCCAACAACCATTTCGATATTTCATTGGCGATGTTCACCCATGTGGCCGCCGCGGCGCCGGGCAACATTACGGCGATTGATACCCACTGGATCTGGCAGGACGGCCAGCGCCTGACCAAGGCCCCGCTGCAGATTATCGGCGGCAAGGTCGATGTGCCGAAGCAGGCGGGGCTGGGCGTCGAGCTGGACATGGACCAGTTGGCCAAGGCTCACGAACTCTATAAAGGCATGGGCCTGGGCGCACGCAATGACGCAGTGGCCATGCAGTTCCTGATCCCGGACTGGAAATTCAACAACAAGCAGCCTTGCCTGGTGCGTTGAGCCAGCTTAAAAAACCACTCGCCGCCTGCTAACAATCTGGCTGGCACACGGCGCGCAACCCCCTTGCGCGCCGTTTTTTTCAAATCCGGCTTGGCATGCAAAGCCGGCATGCTACTGTCTCGTAACCTCCAGTAACGACTAGACCGCATGCGCCATCTTGCCCGCACCCGCCCTCGCCTGACTCTCGCAGCTCTGGTTGGCCTCACCGCCGGCATCGCCTGGGCCTGGCTGATCCCCCACGCAACACTCACGCAGAGCCTGCTGACCGGCTGGGACACAGGCGTGTGGCTGTATCTGATCCTTATTTTCGTTCGCACACTGCGCAGCAATGCCGACGATGTCCGCCGAGTCGCGATGATGGAAGACGAAAACGCGGGCGTCATTCTGGTAACGGTCTGCGTGGCGGCACTGGCCAGTCTGGCGGCGATCATCTTCGAAGTCGCGGGCAGCAAGGGCCTGTCCAGCGACGCCAAAATGCTCCATCACGCCTTCACCGGCCTGACCGTCATAGGTTCGTGGCTGATGATCGGGGTGATCTTCAGCCTGCATTACGCACGCATGTTCTATACCTGGAAAGGCAAGGAGCCCGCGCTGGCGTTTGTCGGCGGAGAAAAGCACCCCGACTACTGGGACTTTCTGTACTTTTCGTTCACCCTCAGCGTTGCGGTACAGACCTCCGACGTCGGCGTCGCGACCCGTGAAATGCGCAAGGTCGTGCTCGGCCAGTCGTTGATCTGCTTTGTGTTCAACACCGCGATTCTGGGCTTTTCGATTAATATCGCTGCCAGCCTGTTCAATTAGCGCTCGGATTCATAAAAACCCGTCAAGAGGCCTTCAGACAATGACCCAATTGAAAATCGCGGTGCTCGATGATTGGCAAAACGTCGCCAGCGATGTGGTGGACTGGTCGGTGCTCGACTCAGTGGGCGACATCAGCTTTCTGCACGACTTCCCGGCCGACACCGTAACCATGGTGCAACGGCTGCAAGGCTTCGACATCATTTGCCTGATGCGCGAGCGAACCCCGTTCGATGAGGCACTGCTCAGCCAACTGCCTGCGCTCAAGTTGCTGGTCACAGGCGGCATGCGCAATGCGGCGATTGATATCCCTGCGGCCAAGCGCCACGGCATTGTGGTGTGCGGAACAGAAAGCTATAAACACGCGGCACCGGAACTGACCTGGGCACTGATCATGGGTATCACCCGCAATCTGGTGGCCGAGGCCAACTCTTTGCGTGCAGGCAACTGGCAGGTCGGGCTGGGCAGCGACCTGCACGGCAAGACCCTGGGCATTCTCGGGCTGGGCAGTATCGGCAAATGGATTGCCCGCTACGGTCAGGCGTTCGGCATGCAGGTCATTGCCTGGAGCCAGAATCTGACACCCGAAGCCGCCGCCGAATCGGGCGTCACGTACGTCAGCAAACAGCAACTGTTCGAACAGGCTGACGTGCTCTCGGTGCACCTGGTACTCAGCGACCGCAGCCGTGGGCTGGTGGACGCAGAGGCACTGGGCTGGATGAAGCCGAGCGCCTACCTGATCAACTCGTCGCGCGGCCCGATCATCGATCAGACTGCGCTGCTTGAAACACTGCAACAACGCAACATCGCAGGCGCCGCACTCGACGTGTTCGACATAGAACCGCTGCCGACCGATCACCCGTTCCGCACTCTGGACAACGTGTTGGCAACACCGCATATCGGATACGTCACCGAAAACAACTACCGGACCTTTTATGGGCAGATGATCGAAAACATTCAGGCCTGGCATGCGGGGTCGCCGATTCGGGTGTTTGGGTGACATGTCGTACTCCGTCAAAGCAGTAATCTGTCGGCTCGGTCACTCAGACTTTTTGTTGCTCTAAAAACCCTGTTTGTGCGACCCTGCGCCGTTAACAGATAACGCTCGAAACAGGATTACGCCAGGAAGCCATATTTCAAGGAAGAACAGCAAAAGAAAAACGTTAATAAAAGCGTCATCTTAAGTTCCCCTCCTCGTTATATGAATACTGCAATCCACTAAGTTACAGCTGGCCTGGCGACTTATTCTTTTGTTTCGCAGGGTGCAGCCACTTGTCGCACGGGTCCTACAGAGACATTCGATGAATATTCGCTCAGACAGGTCATATGACCCCTTCATGGCCGCCAGGGAAAAGCCTGTAATGGCCGACCGAACCACGCGGGCCGTGGACGCTGGCGTTGCTGAGGCGAACCCTGAAAAACAGGCGAAACTCGACACCTATACGGCCTCCGACAACCGCTCCGCCGAGACACCGGAAGCGTCCCCTGTTTATACAAGAATGATGCTCAGCCGAAATACCCGGTCACTGGAGAGCGAAGATTCCTCGTCAGACACGGCTCTGCTTGCCAGTCAAAAAGCGCTTGTCAGCCAGAACGACACAAAGGCTGCTGGCAGCGAAGTGGCCGCGGTGAAGGACAGCACGGCCCTTTCGGACGCAGAAAAAAAAGCCAAGGAAGCAGAAAAGGCCGCTTCTTCAGAGGCAGCCAAAGCTGCCCAGAAAGTCGCGCGCGGGGGCGCCAACGTCAACCCTGATGACATCGCCACACCCGCTGCTGCCACGAAGATGATTCAGGACCTGAAAACGATTGGAGGCGGAACCTTACGCTTTCAGATGACGCATGATCAGATCAGCGACGCCAGGCAGATGGATAAGCTCAGGGCATTGCTTAGCGAAGGAGACAAACAGGGTGTGAAGGTTCAGTTCACCTTTCGCGACAATGCGAACCAGGGTGGCGGAAATGTGCTGACGGGAGAAAAGTTGAAGCAAGCCTCGGCCGACATCAGTAATGTGGTCAAAAAGTTTGGCAGTCGTACCAGTTTCGTCCTGGACACTTTCAATCAGGGCGGCAAAAGCGCCAGTCAGGACTGGGCTGACATGCAGACCACATTAATCAAAGCCGCGCGCAACTCCGGCTATAAAGGAACTATTGTTGTCGAGGACAGTAACTGGGGAGGTGGCCTGACCGCTGGCCCGCAAAGCGGCCTGGTCAAGTTTGCCGATCAATTAAAGGCCGCCAATGGCGAAGGCAACCCGGCCCTGGTTGGCAGCTTTCATGTGTATGCCAGGGAAAGCGAAGCCTCTTCCCGGCTTGCCAACCAGATCAAGGCACTGCGAGAGGCTGGCTATAAATTCCAGATTGGCGAAGTGGGTAATGCCAAATTTCTGGTAGGAAACACGTTCCAGCAAAAGGACGAAGCCACCAAGGCCTTGAAAGATAATATGACCGCTCTCAAAGCAGCCGGAGCGGACATTCTACCCGGCAAGGACCAGTTCCAGGATGGCAAACTTCGCCGCCGTGCCGGCTTTTCAAAGACAGATCAATTCCTATGATTCAGTACGGCGTGTGATCAGGCTCCGGTATCCATGACACACGCTGCTGAACCTGACCCTCAAAGGGTCAGGCGTTGCACCTAGGAATCAGATACCTGCACCATCACAACGTATAAGCAATCCCCACCTGCACCGTCCGCGGTGCCCCCGGATACGCATAGACGTTGCCAAACGCGCCTTCCTCATACTCGGTATCGAAGACGTTCTTCAGGTCGAGGTTGAGCTTCACGTGCTGATTGACCTTGTAGTAGGCCAGCAGGTCGAACACGGTGTAGCTGTCCATCGAAAAGGCGACGTTGGCGGTGCGTCCGGCGCGCTGGTCGACATAACGACCGCCGCCGCCCAGACCCAAGCCGCGCAAGGCACCTTCCTGAAACTCGTAGACGTTGAGCAGACTGAAGGTCTGCTCAGGGATGTTCATCAACCGTGTGCCGGAGCGCAGCGTGTTGTCCTTGGTTACTTCAGCGTCGACGTAAGCGTAGCTGCCCATCATCCGCCACTCGGGCGTCAGGTTGCCGACCACGTTGAGGTCCAGGCCACGGCTGCGCACTTCGCCTGCCGCGACACTGAATGTGGAATCAACCGGGTCGGTGGTCAGCACGTTACGCTTCTCGATCTGGTAGATCGCCGCATCAACACTCAACTGGCCGTCCAGCGCTTCCCACTTGGTGCCGATCTCGTACGACTTGCCCTCTTCCGGCTTGAAGCCGCCACCCAGCCGGCTGGCACCGCTGTTGGGCTTGAACGAACGTGCGGTGTTGGCGTAGACCGCGACGGTGTCGGTCAGGTCGTAGCTCAGGCCAACGCGCGGTGTGACGGCGTTATCGCTGGCGGTCCAGCTGCTGGTGCCAGGCAAGAAGGAATCGTAGTCATGTTCAAAACGCTCCAGACGCACGCCGCCCAATAACTTCAGGCGCTCGGTCAGCGCCACCTGATCCTGCACGAAGGCAGCCCAGGTCTTGAGGTTTTCCTTGTCATGGGTCGTGGTCCGGGTCAGTGCCGGTCGGGCCTGACCATAGACAGGGTTGAAGATGTCTATCGGGTAGGCGCCGACGGCACCGCTGGAACGCTGGATGATCGACTTGTAATCATAATCCTCATACTCGACCCCGGTCAGCAGCGTGTGATCGAAGCCACCGGCGGAAAAGTGCCCGGTCAGGTTCAACTGCACATCGCGGTCTGTCCATTCCAGCTTGCGATAGTTGAAGTTGCGCCCGAGGGTACGACCATCAGCCGCCAGGCCGTTGGCCTCGATGGCATCGCCTTGCAGGGAACCGTCGAGAAGCTGGACGCCACCGCCCAGCTTCCAGTCGGCATTTAGGTCATGGTCGAAGCGCAACTGTGCCATGTTGTTATCGTTATGCAGCTTGCCCACGCTCTTCTCGCCGAAGAACGTGTCGCGCGAGGCGGTGCTCGTCTGGTTGGCGTAACGCGTCAGGCCACGATCCAGCGGTGCATTGTTGCGCATGAAGTCGCCTTCGAAGGTAATGCGCGTGGCGTCGTTGACCTCCCAGCTCAAGACCGGAGCCACACCATAGCGCTCGGTCTCGACGTGATCACGAAAGGTATCGCCGCCTTCGCCCACGACGTTGAGGCGATAGGCGAAACGCCCTTCGTCATCCAGCGGACCGGACGCGTCCAGCGTGCCGCGCTTCATGCCCTGATCATTGAGCTGGCTGCCCAGCGTGACCTTGCGCTCGGCCAGTGGCTGCTTGGAGACCACGTTGAAAGTGCCGCCCGGATCGCCCCGGCCGTACAGCGTGGTGGCCGGACCGCGCAACACTTCAAGGCGCTCGATGGTGTTGGCATCCGGCATGTTCGGATAGCCGCGATTGATCGGGAAGCCGTTGCGATAGAACTCGCCGGTGGTAAAACCGCGCACCGTGAATGTAGTCAGCCCTTGACCGCCGAAGTTGTTGGCCCGCCCGACGCCGCCCGCGTAGTCCAGAGCGTCCTGCAAGCGCGTGGAGCCGATGTCTTCTACCGCGTCGCGGGTCACAACGCTGACGGACTGTGGCGTTTCATGCAGCGAGGTATCGGTGCGCGTGGCGCTGGCGGAGCGTGTGGCGCGATAGCCCTCGACCGGCCCTTGCGCCGTTTCAGCATTGGCAGCGCCCTGAATGTCGATATTCTGCAACTCTATGGAAGGTTGCCCGGCAGTAACCTGGTCAGCCCAGGCGGCTTGAGAGATCGCTTGAATGACGCAAAGTGAAACGAGAGTACGACGCATCGACGTGCAGCCCTTGGCAAGAAACCAGGCCTCTTGGGACCCGGCAGGATTTTTCGCGAATAGTACAGATTCGTATTAACGCCTGATACAAATTCGCAAAAATATCTTTTGCCTATGCTGCGCATCTCGCTTCGCAACCGTGGGGACAAACAGGCAAACTGGCGCTCATCGCACTTCACAAGAGAACCGACAATGCCTCTTTCCGACAAGCCTGCCGACCCGCGCTGTGCTTTGCTGGTGATCGACATGCAGTACGACTTCATGCCCGGCGGACAACTGGCGGTGGCTGACGGCGATGCGTTGCTGCCGTTGATCAATCGTCTGGGCGCGCGCTTTGCCCGAGTGATCATCACGCAGGACTGGCATCCTGCCGGGCATATTTCGTTTGCTTCAAGCCACGCTCAGCGCCTGCCATTCGAGAGCATCACCCTGCCCTACGGCCCGCAAACGCTATGGCCGGACCATTGCGTGCAAGGCAGCCACGGTGCGCAGTTGCACGCCGATCTTGACCTGCCTCACGCGCAACTGATCCTGCGCAAGGGCTGCAATGCGCATATCGACAGCTATTCGGCATTTCTGGAGGCAGACCGTACGACCAGCACAGGCCTGGCCGGGTATCTGAAAGAGCGCGGCATCGACACTGTATTCGTGGTCGGTCTGGCGCTGGATTTCTGCGTCGCCTGGTCTGCTCAGGATGCACGCAGTGCCGGTTTCAATACGTATGTCATCGAAGATGGCTGTCGCGCCATCGACATGAACGGCTCGCTGGAGAACGCCTGGAAGACCCTGCTGAGCATGGGTGTAGAACGCGTGCAAAGCGCCGATCTGCTGGGCTAGACAGGCGCATCCTGCAACCGGTGCAAACAATCGTTGATACGTCCCGCGGTTAGCGAACGACCGCGCGTGGCGCCTGTCTGAACCATCGGACCGGCAATGCCCGTGCCGGTCCATTTCATCACTGGCGCTGAGGATGTTGTATGGATCACGAAGTAGACGGCAAGACCCCCGGCCTGTCAGCCGAGGAAGAGCGCGAGATTGATGAAAACCAGCCGCCCCGCGCGGCGGTGCTGCACGAAACCATCCGTATTCAGGGCGATCACGAACTGGAGCGCAGTGTTGCCGCCCTGTGGTGGTCGGCACTCGCGGCCGGGCTGACCATGGGCCTGTCGTTGATGGCCATGGGGCTGTTCAAGTCGCGGCTGGAAGGCATACCCGGCAGTCACGTCATCAGCAGCCTTGGCTATTCGGCCGGATTTCTCGCGGTCATCCTGGCGCGCCAGCAATTGTTCACTGAAAACACTATTACCGCCGTGCTGCCGATCATGAGCAAGTTGAACCTGGCCAATATCGGTCGATTGTTCCGACTATGGGGTGTGGTACTGGCGGGCAACCTCGCTGGGACGCTGCTGGTGGCCTATGTCATGCTCAATCTGCCGATTTTCGACACCAGCACAGACAAGGCATTTCTGGAGATTGGCCACAAGGTCATGGAAAACGACGTCAGTCAGATGTTTTCCAAGGGCATCGTGTCCGGCTGGATGATCGCGACCATGGTCTGGATGATTGCGTCCATGGAAAATGCCAAGATCGCCATTATCATTCTGATCACCTACTTGATGGCGCTCGGAGACTTCACGCACATTGTCGTGGGCTCGGCCGAAGTGTCCTATCTGGTATTTGCCGGGGAAATGGGCTGGAAGGATTTCTGGTTTACCTTTGCCGCTCCTACATTGGCAGGCAATATCATTGGTGGCAGCTTTATCTTTGCCTTGATCAGCCACGCACAGATCCGCAGCGAAAAAGACACGACCGCCAAACTGGAACGCGATCGTCAGAACAAGGCAGAAAAAAGCCGCCGCGAAAAGCAGCAGCAAGAGCTCAAGGACGCGGATATCAGCATGCGGAATGACATATGATCCCTATCATTAAACTTTCTTTCAGGAAGCGCAGTGGCTTTTAAAGGCAGAATGAGTTTTTGAACGCACTTATTCAGGCAGGGACCATGACCCGAATTCTGGCAATCGAAGATGATGCCATCACAGCAAAGGAAATCGTGACCGAGCTCAGCAACCACGGACTGGAAGTGGACTGGGTGGACAACGGCCGTGACGGTCTTGCACGTGCAGTGAGCGGAGACTATGACTTGATTACTCTGGACCGCATGCTTCCGGAGATGGATGGTCTGACCATCGTCACCCACCTGCGCGCCCAGGGTATCTCCACGCCGATCTTGATGATCAGCGCCCTTTCCGACGTGGACGAGCGGGTGCGCGGGCTGCGCGCAGGCGGTGATGACTATCTGCCCAAACCGTTTGCTTCCGACGAAATGGCAGCACGTGTCGAAGTGCTCCTGCGCCGCAGCAACCCGGTCAGCGCGGGCAAGACCGTGCTGCAGGTCGCTGATCTGGAACTGAACCTGATCAGCCGCGAAGCCTGCCGTGGTGGTGAGCCGCTGACCCTGCTGCCCACCGAGTTCAAGCTGCTGGAATTCCTGATGCGCAACAGCGGCCAGATCATCACCCGCATGATGATTTTCCAGGAAGTCTGGGGCTATCACTTTGATCCGGGTACCAATTTGATCGACGTACACATTGGCCGTCTGCGCAAGAAGATAGACCAACCTGGCACCGCACAGCTGATCCAGACCGTGCGAGGTTCAGGTTATGTTATTGCCGAACCCGTCTAAGGGCTGGCGATCTTCAACAAGCCGATTACTGGCGCTATACAGTTCCTTGTTCGTCGCCTGGAGCGTGATGCTGCTGGGCGTTCTCTACTGGGAGGTCAACTCCTACCTGGATAACCTCGCCCGCCAGTCACTCACTCACCGCCAGCAGCTGTTTTCGCGCTTTGAAGGTCAGGCACTGGTTGACGCTCTGGCCACCAGCATGACCTTCGATACGCGCGCAGTGGACGCCTACGGCCTGTTCGACCGAAACTTTCGCCCCGTGGCAGGCCCTATCACCCGCGTGCCGAAAAACCTGCCCATCGACGGCCAGATCCATGTACTGAGCGACTGCATCGAATCGGATGACCCGGGCCTGCCGCAAGGCAGCTGTGATGCGATAGTCAACCGAACGTCCGACGGGCGCTGGCTGGTACTGGTGCGCGAGAATGGCTCGTTGCTTGCCGTCAGCACCCTGATCCTGCACGCCTTGCTGTGGGGCATCTCTCTGACCATTATTCCCGGGGTCGCCGGTTGGCATTTGCTGCGCCGCCGACCGTTGCGCCGCATACGCGCCATTCAGGCCAGCGCCGAATCAATCATCGCCGGCGACATGGCCGGTCGCCTGCCGGTCTCGAACAGGCGCGATGAGCTGGACATGCTGGCGGTGATCGTCAACGCCATGCTCGACCGTATCGAAAAGCTCATGAACGAGGTCAAGGGCGTCTGCGACAATATCGCCCATGACCTGCGCACGCCACTGACCCGGCTGCGCGCCCAGCTTTATCGCATTCAGCAGCAATCAGCGCACGATTCGCCCCACTCCACCCAGATTGCCCAGGTAATCAGTGAAGCAGACACGCTGATGGCGCGTTTTCGTGGGCTGCTGCGCATTTCGGAACTGGAAGACCGTCAGCGACGCTCAGCCTTCGTAGAACTAGAGCTGCAGCCACTGCTGCAGGAACTGCATGATTTCTACCTGCCGCTGGCCGAAGAAGACCAGATCACCCTGTTGCTGGACCTGCACGACACGTTACCCACACTGGTAGGCGACCGAGCCCTGCTGTTTGAAGCGCTGACCAACCTGCTGGGAAATGCAATCAAGTTCACCCCTTCCGGCGGGATTGTGAAAATCAGCGCCTACCCCTCCAGCGACGGCCTCACGCCATGCATCGAAGTACAGGACTCCGGGCCCGGCATCCCCGTCGCCGAGCGCGCAGCCGTCTTCCAGCGCTTCTATCGCAGCGAAACCGGCACTGAACAGAGCGGTTTCGGGCTCGGTCTCTCCGTAGTCGCCGCCATCGTCAATCTGCATGGTTTTACGCTGCAGATAGGCATCAGCGAATACGGCGGCGCAAGCTTGTTGCTGGAATGTCGCACCGTAAACACCCTCGCCTGAGATTCAGTCACAACCCCCTTCCGTAAAACGCTGCGCGCCTGCTTTTTGACGAGCTTGAAGCGTCTGCCTCAATGCTTCCAGAGCTTTCGATAGTTATCTGGCGCAGTCTGCCAAGCGCTAAATTGTAACAATATGTTTCAAAAAACGACACAGCTTGACCGTTTCAGCGCTCACAAGTTCCACTCAATAAATGCGCTTTTCTGGCTTTATATGACGGTTTTCCCCGAATAAATCACCCCATCGAGCAGATGGGAGTTCTTCGCCTCACAGGCAAAATGTGAACGAATAGACATTTTTATGACGTCAGCGTCTTGTCGCTGCGCTGGCACTGCGCTATCTATAACCGGGCAAACGAGGTACCTGCTGCACCGCTTGGCTGCACCCAAAATAATAACTCACCGGATTTCGCCACTAACAAGGCGAGGCTTTGACATGGCTGCCAGAGCAGAGAACGCTGTACTAATTAGTTGGATCAACATCGGCTGGGAGGCTGTTATGGGCGCACAATCAAAGATTTTAAGCGTAGGTCAGTACAAGGTTTACACCGAGACTTACTGGAAAGGCAGCGAGGCCAAGACCATCTTGCTGGTCAACGGTGCGTTATCGACCACCGGCTCTTTCGGGCAGACCGTCAAGTACCTGCAACCGCACTACAACCTTGTACTATTCGACCTGCCGTTTTCGGGGCAATCCCGAGCCCACAACCCGGACGACATGATTGTCAGCAAGGAAGATGAAGTAAATATCCTGCTGCAGTTGATCGACCTCTACCAGGTGAACCACCTGCTGTCGGTGTCCTGGGGCGGTGTATCGGCGCTGCTGGCCCTTGCCGAATGCCCGCCATCCGTGGAAAAGGCGATCATCAGTTCGTTCTCGCCGGTCCTCAACGAGGCCATGCTCGACTACATCGACAACGCCCAGATCTACCTGGCCGCCCGCGAGAAGCGCAAGATCGGCTCACTGCTCAATGACACCGTGGGCAAGTACCTGCCGCGTCTGTTCAAACTCTATAACTACAAGCACCTGATCAGCCTTGCCGAACACGAATATCGCCAGATCGACTTTCACATTAGCCAGATTCGTAAACTAAGCGCCACTAACTATGTCGAGCGTTTCTCCTCGATCAAGATTCCGGTGCTGTTCATCAACGGTGAAAAAGATGAGTACACCACCGTTGAAGATGCGCGGATGTTTTCCAACTACATCGCCAAAAGCAGTTTCAACGTAGTTCCGGACACCGGGCATTTTCTGGACCTTGAGAGCAAGGCGGCGTGGCACCACTCGCAACGCACCGCACTGACTTTCCTGGGCACTGAAGCCACTCAACAGGTATGGCCAAGCGTCACCGCGATGGCCTGAAGCACGCTCGCCTGCGCCCGGGAAGCCGTTCAGCTTTTCCGGCGTGACGCAGTGATTCACCGGTGTTGGTTTCTTTGATCGGGCAGTGCTATTCGTTGATGACTTTTCCTTTTGCAACGCGTTTGCGTTGGTACTGCCGTGCTACCGGAAATGTCCGGCCATCGCACTTCATACCTGTTCAGCCCGGCCTGGTGCTGGGGTTCATTTCACTGCTCTCGCTCAGCGCTTGCTCCGCAGGAAAACCTGCGGAAAAGGCGCTGGTGCGAGTCGAGGTGCAGCCAGTTGCCTTGGTGGACGTCTCAAGCAGTGTGACGCTGACAGGCGATATCCAGGCGCGCAAGGTGACCGAGCAAGCGTTTCGCGTGTCGGGCAAGCTGATCAAACGCTATGTCGATGTCGGGGACCGCGTGCGTGCCGGGCAAGTGCTTGCCAGGCTGGACCCGCAAGAACAGAAGAACGAACTGGCGTCGGCCAATGCCGAAGTGGCCATACGACAGTCGCGTTTATACCTAGCCGAACAGAATTACCAGCGTCAGCAAGTGCTGCTGCCCAAGGGCTATACCAACCTCAGTGAATACCAGAAGGCACACTCCGGCCTTGCGAGTGCGCGTGCTGAATTGGCAGCGCTGCAAGCTCAACAGGCCAACGCACGTGATCAAGTCGGTTACACCGAACTGCTCGCAGTAGCCGATGGCGTCATCACTGCACGGCACGCCGAAGAAGGTCAGGTGGTCCAAGCCGCCGCGCCGGTGTTCAGTGTTGCTCACGATGGCGAACGCGAAGCGGTATTTTCCGTGTATGAATCGCTGCTGCGCTCCGATCAGACAGGCACCACGGTGATCATCAGCCCTATTGCTCAGCAGAGCATTCAGTTGACCGGCATCATCAGGGAAATCACGCCCATCGTTTCCGCCGCAAACGGCACGTTGCGAGTGCGCGTTGCGCTGCCGAAAGTCGCCGCTGCGCCTGCGCTCGGCTCAGTGGTCAGCGCCCGCCTGCAGGTTCGGTCGCAACGGGCGTTCGCCCTGCCCTGGTCAGCGCTGAGCCGCACCAAGGGTCAACCGGCAGTCTGGCAGGTGGACGCTCAGGCCAGGGTCAAGCTGACGCGGGTCAATGTGCTGCGCTATGAACAAGGTCAAGTGATCGTTTCAGAGGGGCTGTCCGAGGGCGATCGGGTGGTTTCCCGCGGGCTGCAGTTTCTCTATCCGGGGCAACAGGTCGAGGTGGCCGAAGTGATGACTGCCGGCGTCAACGGCATGCAGTCCGGACAGAAAGTACGCATGCAGCGAGAGGTCAGTTTGTGAGGGAACGCTTCAATCTGTCGGCCTGGGGGCTCAGGCATCGCACGCTGGTCTGGTACATGATGTTCGTTTCACTGCTGATGGGCAGTTGGTCGTTTCTGAATCTGGGCCGCGAGGAAGACCCTTCCTTTGCCATCAAGACCATGGTCATTCAGGCGCGTTGGCCGGGTGCGACGCTACCCGACACCTTGCAACAGGTTACCGACCGGCTGGAAAAGAAGCTCGAAGAAATCGACGCGCTGGATTACGTGAAAAGCTACACACTGGCCGGCGAATCGACGCTTTTTGTCTTTCTCAAAAGCGAGACCCGCAGCGCCGATATTCCGGCAGCGTGGTATCAGGTGCGCAAGAAGATCAGCGATGTACGCAGCGAATTGCCCAGCGGCATTCAGAGCCCTGCATTCAACGATGAGTTTGGTGACGTGTTCGGCAGTATCTATGCGTTCACCGCTGATGGACTGTCCTTTCGCCAGTTGCGCGATTACGTCGAACAGGTACGCGCCGACATCCGCAGCGTACCCAACCTGGGCAAGATCGAGCTGCTCGGCGCCCAGCGCGAAGTCATTTATCTGAATTTCTCGATCCGTAAGCTTGCGGCGCTGGGCATCGATCAGCGCCAGGTGCTGCAAAGCCTGCAAGCGCAAAACTCGGTAACGCCTGCTGGGGTGATTGAGGCAGGCCCGGAACGCATTGCGGTGCGCGCCAGCGGTCAGTTCAGCAGTGAAAAGGACCTTGAGGCCGTCAACCTGCGCTTCGGCGAGCGGTTCTTTCGCCTCAGCGATCTGGCGACCATCGAACGCCGCTACGCCGACCCGCCCTCCTCGCTGTTCCGTTTCAATGGCCAACCGGCCATCGGGCTTGCGGTGGCCATGAAACAAGGCGGCAACATTCAGGCATTCGGTACGCAGTTGCAGCAGCGCATCGACCAGCTGACCACCGAGCTGCCATTGGGCATCGGCGTGCATCTGGTGTCCAGCCAGGCCGACGTGGTTGAAAAAGCTATCGGCGGCTTCACCCATGCACTCTTTGAAGCGATCCTGATTGTGTTGGTCGTGAGCTTCATCAGCCTCGGCATTCGCGCAGGTCTGGTGGTGGCCTGTTCGATTCCGCTGGTGCTGGCGCTGGTCTTCGTGTTCATGGAGTACAGCGGCATCACCATGCAGCGCATCTCGTTGGGCGCGCTGATCATCGCCCTGGGCCTGTTGGTGGATGACGCAATGATTACCGTCGAAATGATGGTGACCCGCCTGGAAAGCGGCGATTCGTTACCGCAGGCCGCGACCTTTGCCTATACCTCGACCGCCTTCCCGATGCTGACCGGCACGCTGGTGACGGTTGCCGGTTTCGTGCCCATCGGCCTGAATTCCAGTTCAGCGGGCGAATATGTGTTCACCATGTTCGCGGTCATCGCCGTGGCCCTGCTGCTGTCCTGGCTGGTGGCGGTGCTGTTTGCGCCGCTGATTGGCGTGCACATTCTAAAGGCGTCGGCGCCGCATGCCGCGCCGGGGCGCTGGATGCGCGGCTTCAGCGGCCTGCTGGTCAAGACACTGGAGCACCGCTGGTGGGTAATCGGCATCACACTACTGATGTTCATCGCCTCGCTGTTTGCGGCCAGGCTGCTGCAGAACCAGTTCTTTCCGGACTCCGACCGCCCGGAAATCCTGGTGGATATCTATATGCCGCAAAACGGCTCCATCGAAGGCACACGCCAGACCATGGATCGCTTTGAAGCCACGCTCAAGGACGATCCCGATGTGTTGCGCTGGAGTTCCTATGTGGGCAAAGGTGCGGTGCGTTTCTACCTGCCGCTGGACCAGCAACTGAGCAATCCCTTTTATGGGCAGCTGGTGATCGTCAGCCAGGGCGGCGCAGCGCGTGATCGTCTGATCGAGCGTCTGCGCCAGCGCTTTCGTGACGATTATGTCGGGGTGGGCGGCTACGTCCAGCCACTGAACATGGGGCCGCCAGTGGGCTGGCCGGTGCAATACCGGGTAAGCGGCCCGGACATCGAACAGGTGCGCAGCCAGGCGATGGCACTGGCGGCCATCCTCGACGCCAACCCGAACATCGGCCAGGTCATCTATGACTGGAACGAGCCGGGCAAAGTACTGAAGATTGATATCGCGCAGGACAAGGTGCGTCAATTCGGCCTGTCTTCGGAAGACGTGGCGCAAATTCTCAACAGCATGGTCAGCGGAACGACCATCACGCAGGTGCGCGACAGTACCTACCTGATCGACCTGGTCGCGCGCGCAGAAAACGATGAGCGCAACTCGGTACAAAGCCTCGGCAACCTGCAGATCCCGACACCCAATGGTGCGAGCGTGCCGCTGCTGGCGTTCGCCACGCTCAGTTACGAGCAGGAACAGCCGCTGGTCTGGCGTCGCGACCGGCTGGCGACCATCACCCTGAAAGCCAGCGTGCTCGGAAAATTGCAACCGGCCGCGCTGGTCAGGCAATTGAAACCGGAAGTCGACGCCTTCAGCGCGCGCCTGCCACTGCGTTATTCGCTGGCTACTGGTGGCGCGGTCGAGGCCAGCGCCCGCTCGCAAGGGCCCATATTGAAGGTCGTGCCACTGATGTTGCTGCTGGTGGTGAGCTTTTTGATGATCCAGCTGCACAGTGTCAAAAAGCTTCTGCTAGTGGTCAGCGTGGTGCCGCTCGGGCTGATTGGCGTGGTCGCAGCGTTATTGATATCCGGCTATCCGCTGGGCTTCGTCGCGATTCTTGGTGTGCTGGCGCTGATCGGCATCATTATTCGCAACTCGGTGATTCTGGTCACACAGATCGACGAGTTCATCGCTGCCGGTGAGAGTGCCTGGACATCGGTGGTCAAGGCCACCGAACATCGCTGCCGGCCGATTCTGCTGACCGCAGCAGCTGCAAGCCTGGGCATGATCCCGATTGCCCGCGAGGTGTTCTGGGGCCCGATGGCGATCGCCATGATCGGCGGTATCGCCATTGCCACCTTGCTGACATTGTTTTTTCTGCCTGCGCTGTATGTGGTCAGCTACAGGATCAGGCCGCCTGCGGCTTAGCGGGTCAGATTTCGATTGGCAGAAAATCAAACAACGCCTGAGGAGCCTCGACCAGCAACATGTTTTTGAGCGGTTCCGGACATTCAAGCGCCCGGAACTGCTCGACCACACTGGCGTAACTGACTTCTTGTTCATGCTGGGTGTGTGGCCAGTCGCTGCCCCATACCAACCGGCGCGGACCAAAGCTTTGCAGCAGCAGCGGCAATGCAGCGTGGGCAAACGCCGCATTCTGCTCGGCACTGCCGCCCAGTCGATAAATTGCCGAGACTTTCATCCACAGCTGCCCGCTCAGGCCCAATTCCAGCAATGCCTGGAACGCCGGGTCATCAATACCAAGGCGCGCATCGGGTCGACCAAAATGGTCGATCACAATCTTGCAACCGAATGGTAGCAACTGCCGGATCAGCCCCGGCAAGTCGGCAACCTCACGGTGCAGTTCAATATGCCAGCCAAGGGTCCAGACGTTCTTGAACAACGACTTCCATTCAGGTGCCGTGAAGTCAGGCAACGCCCTGCCGATGAGGTTCAGGCGAATACCGACAATGCCCAGCCCGGCCATACGCTGCAAGGCGCCACGGCTGATATCGGTATCAACCACTGCCACACCGCGCAACCGATCAGGGGCCTGTGCCAGAGCGTCGAACAGGAACCGGTTATCGGTACCCAGAAAACTGGGCTGCACCAGTACGCCATGACTCAAACCATGTTCGTGCAGGTGGGCCAGATACGCTTGCACAGTGGCATCGTAGTCCGGGCTGTAACGTCGTCCTGACGTCAGACTCAAATCCTTGCTGAAGACATGAGCATGGGCATCAATGCCCAGGATTGGCGTGGTGGGGTCGGTCATGAGTTCATCTGTAAGTCAACGCGGTGCTGTAACACCGCGGGTGAAAGGATATTCAAGCCTGCTGCGCCGCGCCCTTATCCAGCGGGTCTGCAGCAACCGGCGTGGCCTCAAGATTGCGCCCACGGGTTTCCGGCAGGCAGAAAGCAGCCACCATCGCCACGCCATAGGCAATACCGGCATCGATGCCGATGGCAGTGCCCAGCGACATCGATTCGCTCATATGGCCCACCAGAAACGGGAACACCGCCGACAATACGCGCCCGAAGTTGTAGCAGAAGCCAACCCCTGCCCCACGTACGTCTGCCGGGTACAACTCGTTGAAAAACGAACCCAGGCTGGCCGGAATGCCAGCGGCGAAGAACCCCAGCGGAAAGCCGAGAAACAGCATTTGCGTGTTACTCAACGGCAGCATCAGATAGCACTGCACCGTGACCACGCAGCACAGCGCGAACAGCATGATGTTCTTGCGTCGGCCAATGCGGTCGATCAACAGACCGCTGCATACGCAACCGCACCAGAATGCAACGATAATGACCGCCAGATAGCCGCCGGAACTGAGCACTGACAGGTTACGTTCGGTTTTCAGAAAGGTGGGCAGCCACGTCATGACCGCGTGATAACCGCCGTGCGCACCAAGGCCAAGCAAGCCGCCGAGCAAGGTGACGCGCAATAATTCGGGGCGAAAGATTCCGGCCATAGACTTGAAGAAATTGCCCTTCGGCGCAGCGTTTTTCTGCATGCGCTGGAAGCTGTCCGGCTCCTCGACGTTGCGGCGCACCCAGATAATCATCAGTGCTGGCAGCAGGCCGACGAAAAACATTACCCGCCAGGCAATATCCTCCGGCACAAACGAATAGATCAGGGTAAACAGCACCACCGCCAGCCCCCAGCCGACAGCCCAAGCGCTTTGCACCGTTGCCATGACCTTGCCGCGGTAACGCGACTGGATCGTTTCGGCCATCAACACCGCGCCCGCCGCCCACTCACCGCCGATGCCGAAGCCCTGCAGCGCCTTGATGATCAGCAACTGATTGAAGCCGGTCACGAAGGCAGACAGAAAGGTAAAGAAGGAAAACCACAGGATCATCCATTGCAACGTGCGAACCCGGCCATAACGGTCGGACAACGTTCCGCCGACCCAGCCACCCAGTGCCGACGTCACCAGCGTCACGGCGCTGATCAGCCCTGCGTCGCCTTTGGTCAGGGCAAAGGCGGCAATCAAGGCTGGAATGGCCAGACCGAACATCTGCACTTCCAGGGCGTCCAGCGACCAGCCGCCGAAACAGGCCCAGAAGGTCTTGCGCTCCTTGGGAGTGACTTCGCGATACCAGTTGAACATGGCTTCGTATCCTTATGAGCGTTGAATGAGTCGGGGTGATTGCAGTGCGATCAGCGAATTTCCACGCTGTAGCGGAAATGGCTGGCGTGCCCTCGTGAACGTCGCCACTCCAAAGGTTCACCGGCGTAATTGCGCGCCAGTCGTTCGATGACCACTACCGGGCTGCCGACCGAAACCTGCAGCAACCGACCGTACACATCGTTGACCGCTTCAGCCGTCAGGCTCTCTTGCGCATAAGCCACAACCTGACCGCAGGCCTCCTCATAGATCGGATAAAGCAACGGCCCCTGGGTATCGAGGTCCAGATCCAGCAACGCCTGGAAGCGCATCCGAGGCAGCCAGATTTCTTCAGCCAGCACCGGTTGACCATCCAGCAAGCGCAGCCGGATCATCCGAATGACCGGCGCACCGGACACCAGGCCCAGTGCCTGGCTGACCGATGAAGGCGCTGCCACAGGCTCTATCGATAAAATTCGGCTTTCCGGTACACGGCGCTCACCCGCTTCGGTCTGAAAACGGAAAAAACGGAACAGTGACGACTGAAACCGGGCACGCCGAATAAACGTGCCACGCCCCTGCTGGCGCTCCAGAACGTTGTCGCTTACGAGCAGATCAATGGCCTTGCGCACGGTGCCTGTGGACAGGCAATACTCAGCGGACAGCGCCGCTTCAGTAGGAATGGCTTCGCCCGGACGCCAACGATTATTGGCAATCTGTTCGGCCAGACTGTCGCGCAGACGTTGATAAAGCGGAAGGCGTTCGTCGCTGGAGAGCTTGTTCATTGTTGTAGTTATCCAGTCATATATATGAATATTTGAGCGGATTATTGGCACGTCGCCGTTGGGCGTCAAGGGCCGATAGTCAGGACGTCAGATCGGGGATATGAATTCAAAAGGTTTCTTGATGGTGCGGAAATAGCCTTGGTCAACGCTGACGAGCGCGTTGTATGCCGATAATTACATTCACCAAAACCGGAGAAAAGGGCTGAAGAAACTGCTGGGCATCTACCTCAAGCAGGTCATTTTTTAACAGATTGAGAACATCATCTTCCTCAATAAACAGCTCAGCAGGGTCAATGCTGCAAGAAAACAGCAGTGCATCAATCATCTGCTTGCGCTCTCCCACAAGACCCCGGTTCGACTCATGGGTATCGCCTAAATTGAGCACGTTGATACTTGCGCACGCCCGAGGCGTGGTGCCTGCCACCAGACCCGAAAGCTCAAACTGCAGCTCTTTTTCACATTCGATCATCAGCGGCGTAAGCGGCAAAAACTGACGGCCATGAGCCTTGTCACACCGCTTGGCGTTAGTGCAGCTCGCGACAATATTGCCGAAATCCAGAGTGCGACGCGGTGCTAGATGCTGCGCTTCAACATGTTCATTGCAGGCACTGCCTTTCTCGGCAGTGATCCTGCAGCAGCAATAGGCGCACAAACCATGCTGTTCAGTGACACAGGCGTAGCGAATGGCATCCTTGATATCTTCATGCCCCACCAGGTCGGCGTATTTCTTTCCCTTGTTCGCGCGCTTCCATTTTTCCAGCACCGCGAGACTTCCCTTTTCAATCTTTCTCACGGCGCACTTCCAGCTTGCGAATCAGCAGCGAAGCTTTCGCCAGTTCGATGTGATTTGCAGGTAACTCGTCAGCCAACCCTGTGTAGAGAGTACGAGCTTCATCGAGCTCTCCTCTCATCAAAAAGTGCTGCAGTTTATCCAGAGCTGTTTGAATCTCCTCATTTCGAATATCAGTGTCCATGACACTCGACAGCACCTGATTGGCATCAAGACCATAAAGACTGTCCTGCTCACGTAACTCGCCATCGTCCATGACGTACACCAGCACATCCTTGCTGTCGCTGATGACCAACGGCGAATGCGTGGTCAAGAGGAACTGGCAATTGGGGAACGTTGTAGTGAGTTGGGCGATGAGACTGCGTTGCCATTTGGGGTGCAGGTGCAAATCAACTTCGTCGATCAGGACGATGCCATTGCCGTGTAACGGGTTTTCCAGCGCCGGGTTCATCATGGCTAGGCGTCTGGCGATGTCGCCGACGAGCGCCATCATCGATTTTTCGCCCTGGGACAGCTGGGATACGTTTAGCGTCTTACCGTCTTTATCAATAGCCATGTGCAAGCGCGGCTTACGCTTGACGCGCAGTTTTGTGAAGCCTGGCATGAACGCCTCAACCGCAGTTCTGACCGCAGTCAGCTGGCGGTCACGTGAAGAGGCATGCTCCCTGGTCAGCACTTTCCAGAGTTCTGTATCAATCAAGATCTTTTGAGACAGCTCATTCAGCAACTCTGTCGAGATACCCGTTTCATTCTCGCTGTCTTCGCGCTCCCGAAACCACTCGAAAAAGCGGCGAAAATCCACGCCACGCCCCAAGGCGTTGTCGTAGCCGTCGAGTTGATCAAAGGTATGTCTGGCGTGGACTTTGAGCGGTATCTCAATGACAGAGCGCTCGACGGGGTAGAAAGCCAGAAGAGGAAGAGACGTATCACTTTTTTCAGTCAACTTTGAGCGATAGCCATCAGCAAGTCTGTTGAGCTCGCTTAATACTGTGGATGAGGTGGCGTTTCGGCCTTTCCGAGTAGCGGTTATTCCCCATTCAGTTTCAAGTGGATTGATCTCGTCATCCGAAATCAACACATCCTCTATCCGAATGGTAATCGAGGATGTAGCGGCACCGTTCTGAACCATACCCTCATCGATACGACTGCCAGCACCTTTCGGCGTCCTGACTCTCGCTACCAGCCAGCTCAACGATGTAGCGACAGACTTGAGCAGCGTAGTCTTCCCCGCTCCATTATTGCCAACCAGCACGGTCACCTTCGACGCATGTCTTTCGGTAGGCGCCAGAGCGACTTCAAGATCGCTGAAACGCCCCACATTAACGAGCCTGAAGCTTTTGATTTCCATGAAGGTCCCTGAGGGGATTGATCCAGAACACAATGACGGTCGGCATTATGGCACTCCTGCACGCTCCGTGAAGACCTCGCCATAAAACGACTTACATCAAATCATCATTCCCGGAAATATCCTGTATCAACTCGCCGCACCTACTTAATCCGCGACAAAACCGTTAGCCTGCTTGCCATCAGTCAAAAACCCGCCTGACAGATGCGCCTCGCGTGTCTGCCAGGTTTACGCTCAAGCGAGAATCTTCATGCCCAACTCGTCCCACGCGGCGCACAAAGCCGTGAGCATGACCCCGGCCATGGTCATGCTGTTTGCCTTCTGCTGCGGCGCGATTGTCGCCAACATCTACTATGCGCAGCCGATCATCGAGCTGATTGCCCCGGACATCGGGCTGTCGAGTACGGCCGCCAGTCTGATCGTTTCGTTAACGCAGATCGGTTATGCGCTGGGCTTGTTCTTTCTGGTGCCACTGGGGGATCTGCTGGAGAACCGCAGGCTGATGCTGATCACCACTGCGGTTGCGGTGCTCAGCCTGCTGAGCGCTGCGTTTGCCGAGCAGCCGAATCTGTTTCTGCTGGTGTCGCTGCTGGTGGGTTTCAGTTCGGTGTCGGTGCAGATGCTGATCCCGCTGGCGGCGCACCTGGCGCCGGAGGAATCCCGCGGCCGGGTGGTGGGCGGAATCATGGGCGGGCTGTTGCTGGGGATTTTGCTGGCGCGGCCGATTGCCAGTCTGGTGGCTGACCATTTCGGCTGGCGCGCAGTGTTCGGGGCGGCCGTCGTGGTGATGATCGGCATCAGTGTGGTACTCGCCACCACCATGCCCAAACGCGTTCCGGATCATCGTGCATCCTACGGCCAGTTGCTGTTCTCGCTCTGGACGCTCTTGCGCACCCAGCCGGTGCTGCGCCAGCGGGCCTTTTATCAAGCGTGCATGTTCGCAACGTTCAGCCTGTTCTGGACCGCCGTGCCTCTGGAGCTGTCACGCAATCACGGGCTGTCGCAGACCCAGATCGCGATCTTTGCCCTGATCGGCGCAATTGGTGCCATTGCGGCCCCCATCAGCGGCCGTCTGGCAGACGCCGGTTACACCCGCATCGCGTCCTTGGGCGCTCTTCTATTCGGTGCACTGAGCTTTCTTCCGGGGCTTATTCATCCTGCCTACAGCGTGATAGGCCTGGCGGTAACAGGCGTGGTGCTGGATTTCTGCGTGCAGACCAGCATGGTGTTGGGCCAGCGCACCGTCTATGCACTGGATGCCGCGAGCCGCAGCCGGCTCAACGCGCTGTACATGACCAGCATTTTCATCGGCGGCGCGATTGGCTCGGCGGTGGCCAGTCCGTTGTTTGATCATGGCGGCTGGACCTGGGTGCTGATCGCAGGCACGGTGCTGCCACTGACTGCCTTGCTGGCGCTGCTCAGGGATCGATCCAGGCAGAATGCGTAAACGCTGCACTTTGTAACTGATTTGCAGGATAATGCCGCGGCGATGGCATGGCCCATCGCCCTTCTGGCTCTCTCTCGCACCTCAAGGCTCGCGTATCCGGCACCTCTGGATCTGCGCGATTGAACACGGATTGTACAGACGCCTCATCCCAAGGCCCCCACCCGACGATACCGCTGCTCAAGCGTATCGGTATGCATTCCCGCAACCCGAACAAGGCAAAAACAGCAATGGACGCAGCACCACGAACAAGCAAGATTTCCGCGATTCTGGTCAAAATATCGGCAGGCATAGTCTGGATGATCGGGGTCATCTGGAGCATCTTCACCTACCTGTTTCCGGACCCGACCATTCTTGGCCTCAGTGTCGACTTCATCAACTGGAAGACACTGATCATCATTGTCAGCACAGTCATGCTGTTCAGCGGGCTGGGTATCGCCATCCTCGCCAGAAAGCTCCCCTCGTTACTGAAGCTTGGCGTGTGGATGGCGCTGTCACTGTTTCTCTGCGCGGTGTTCTTCAAGTTGGGCGGCGAATACGCAAAGCCTTCGGTGGAGTTCGCCCGCAGTCAGAAACTGTTTACCGAGAATGACAACGCCAACATGTTCGGCAAGCGGTCCGAGACCGTCGACAATCTGAGTATTGAGCTGCTCGACTGTGATCAGAATGGTCAGTCGCCTACCTGCACGCTCGAACTGATCAATAAAAGCGCCGATCGCGACTTTCGCTTTCTGAACCCTGTCAGCCTGTTTGAAGAAACCGGTGGCGCGCTGGGCCTGACACAAATGCATGTTGGCGATGCGAAGTATGATCGCTGGGACAGCTTCCAGCTGATCCGTAACGTGCCAACCAGAGTCACACTGATATTTGAGGCGACCAAGGGTCGACTGAAGAAATCACCCGCCTTGAAACTGACCTTTCGCGACCGCGAGAGCAAGGAAAACGTGCTCAAGTTCAAAGAGGTCAAGGTCAACTAGGTAACCGAGGATCTCGCGTCGCCCCCCCCTCGGACGACGCACGTATTCACTGACGGTTTGACTGCTTCAACCAAGCCGCCAGGTCAATGACCTCGGCTTCGTTGATGCTGTGCCCCAGCCCTTCATACCCATGAAATTGCGGTGTCAGGCCGAGCGACTTCAGCGTGGCTTCGGCTTGCGGGCCGCTGGCGTAGGCCACCTGGCGATCCTGTACCCCGTGACCGATGAAGACGTTCAGGCGCTTGAGATCATCAGAGGCTTTGACCTCGGACTGCACCACCGGCAACAACCGCCCGCTCAACGCAGCAATCCCCCCTACCAGCTTCGGCTGACGCAGGGCGACTTCGTAGCTCATCATCGCGCCCTGACTGAACCCGACCAGAAACACCTTGCCCGGCTGCGTGTGGAACTTGCCGGTGGCCTGGGTGATGAATGCGCTCAGTTGCTTGCCGCTGCTCTTGAGGTCTTCAGTCACGCCATCGTAGTCAGACACGCCCGGTTTCTGGGTGAACCACTTGTAACTGTCAGCGCGCAACTCCATTGGAGCCTGCACCGACAGGTAGTTGTAATCGGCCGGAAGATTTTCCTTGAGCCCGAACAAGTCCGCCGCGTTACTGCCGTAGCCATGAATGAAGATCACCAGCGGCCGGTTCGGGGTTTCGACGTTGGCCTGTGCCAGGTAATCCAGCGGCAGATCAGTGTGCAGGGTGTCCTGCGCCTGCGCCATGCCAGCAATGGCAAACAGCATGGCAGCGAAAAATTTCAGCATCGGTTCATGACCTCTGTTTGACGCTGCCGACAAGCAGCGTCGTGAGTGGGCGTGGAGACAAAACCAACAATGCCTCAGTTCTGCATGCTGGTCCGCGAGACCTCTGGCTTGAGCAACTGCATCTGCTGACGGTAATCATCCGTCACCTGACGTGCCTGGCTGCTGCTGGTGATGACCCGCGGCGTGATCAGCACGATCAGCTCGGTACGGCCCTTGGATTTGGTGGTATTGCCGAACAACCATCTCAAGCCCGGGATGCGGCCCAGGTAAGGTACGGCGCTGACCGTCTCGGCATTATCCTGCTTGATCAAACCGCCCAGCAGCACGGTCTGACCGCTCTGCGCGGCCACCTGCGTGGCGACCGAGCGCGTGGAAATACGCGGATTGCCGTTGGCGTCAGTGGTGCCGCTAGTGGTGTCGGCACTGCTGACCTGCTGCTGAATGTCCATGTACACCAGCCCGCCCGGATTGATGCGCGGCACGACGTCGAGAATCACACCGGTCTGCACGTATTCGACGCTGCTCAATGTGGTGTTGGTGGAGGTGTTGGTGTTGATCGACGTCTGGCTGATCGGGATGTTGTCGCCGACCTGAATCTGCGCCTGCTGGTTATTCATCACCACCAGCGACGGTGCCGACAGGACCTGGGTGCGGCCATTGGTTTCCAGCGCACGTAAGGCGACCTGCAGGTTGTTGCTGACGAAGGAATAGAAGAACGCGTCAGTAGAAGCCAGCGCAGCCCCGCCAGTACCAATCGCACCCTGGCTGCCCGCAGTGTTGGTCACGTTGCCGGTTGTGCCCGAATTCCCCGCGAGGCGTCCCAGATACCACTGCACGCCCATGTCCAGCTCACCCGTTAGCGAGACTTCCAGAATGCGCGTCTCGATTTGTACTTGCAGCGGCGGGTTGTCGAGGCGCTTGATCGCCGACTCGATTTCCTTCCACTGCGCAGGACGGGTGCGCACCAGCAACTGGTTGCTGCTCTTCTGCGCAGTGATACGCGTGCTGGCGTCCAGAGACTTGCTGTTGCCGTTCGCTCCTCCACCCTCCTGGCTGGCCGAATCCGATTCACTGCTGCTCTGATCGTCGCCCTCGGATTCGCTGTCGCCACTGTTCTGGCTGTTGTTCATGCCCTGGCTGTTACCAAAGCCGCCGCCATTACTCATGCCACCGCCGTTGCTGCCCAGCCCGTTGGAACTGCTCATGCCGCCGACACCGCTACCGCCATTGGAGTTGAGCGATGACAAAGTGGTAGTGCGCAGCCCCGGCGCAACCTTGGCTGCCGAATCTTCCTTGATGGCACCCGACCCGTAGATCTGCCGCAGGTATTTGGCCAGATCGGTGGCTTTCATGTTGCGCACGTCGTACACGTACATCTGCGGCTCGTTACCGCCGCCTTCATCGATGGTATGAATCCACTCGCCGACTTCGCGCAGGTATTCCGGCTGTGACGAAATCGCCACCACCGAGTTGGTCCGCTCGATCGGCAGGAAACGCACCATGCCCGCCAGCGGCATGCCGCTCTCCGGGCCGAACATTTTCTGCAACTCGGGCATCAGCTCGCCGACCGAGGCACGTTGCAGGCCGAATACGCCGACCGACATGCCTTTGAGCCAGTCCACATCAAAGGTGTCGATGGTGTCCTGATAGTTGGCCAGTTCTTCGGGCGTACCCGCCAGGCTCAGTACATTGCGCGCCGGATCAACCAGCAGGAATGCGTTTTCCCGAGCGAACGGCTTGAGCAGCTTCTGCATTTCGCTCGCAGAGATGTAGCGCAACGGAAACAGCCGCGCCGACATGCCCGGCGACGGTTGCGCCACCGGCATTTCCGGCACCAGCTTGCCGGCCACGGCCTGGTTCGAGGGCAGGATTACATAGCGATTGCCCTGCTTGATCATCGCGTTGTCGGTCCAGGACAGCAACGTTTCGAGAATCGATAACGCTTGCTGCTTGTTGACCGGCTTGGAGGTCGAGAAGCTGACATCGCCCTTCACACCCTGGGCAATGCTGTAATTCTCGTGCAGCAGATCGCCCATGATGCTGTTGATCACCGCCTGAATCGGCTGATTGGTGAAATTGAAGACGATGTCACCGGTTTCGGCCGGACGCGCCGCCGGAGCAGCAGCGGGCTGGCGGATGAAACGCTGGTTGCCTCTGATGATCTGGCGCTGCGGCGAGCTCGCCGGTTGCTGTGAAGGTGGCTCGACTGGCGGTCGTTCGCTGCGCGGGTCTACCGGCGGGCGTTGTGAACCGGTTCCCTGGAGCGCTTCCTGCAGCATGCCATTGTCGGGATCGAGAGTGTCGGGCTTTGACGCGCAGCCGCCTAGGGCGACGGCGGTAGCCAGGCAAAGCAAAGGTGTGCGCAAGGTAGCGATGGCAGGAACTCCAGAAAAGGTACCCATCACAGGGTGGAATCGTTGGTTAAGGTAATCGGCGGTGTACTCGACGGCGGCGGCAGACGCAACGCGGGCAGGCGCAGCATTTGCGTGCGGCCATCGAGTTGAAAGGTAGCCTGGGTAGGCTCCAGGCGGTCCAGCGTCCAGCCGTTGGGCAGGCGATCGCCCTGACGGATCTTCAACGCCGGACCGCTGGCTTGTTTAATCAGTGCGACACGTAGCGAGCCGTCCATGATCACCCCGGTCAGGGTCAGGCCGGCCAGGCTGGTGGCCTGCGCGTCGGCTTTGCGAACAGCGACATCCGGGCTGCGGTCAGGACTGAACAGCGGGGTTTTCCAGGTATTGGCCAGGCTGTCCAGTGTCGCCGACGGCGCATTTTGGGTCTGCGCCTTCTGATCGATCGGGTTGCGCGGTGCCTGCTCCGGCAGCCAGTCGGGCGAGTGCGCAGCGCCGCTGAAAATCAGGGCGATCAGCCCCGCCAGCAGCGCGGCCAGAGCCAATAGCGACCACTCCAGCGGGCGTAAGGAACCGATCATTGCTCACCCTCCCCGGCGCTGGCCGGTTGCAGGTAGCCACGCACCAGCAGGTGCACCACCAGTTTGCCGGCGGCACCGCTGGCCGGAGCATTGGCATCGCGACGCATACTCATCTCGTCAATGAACAGAAACGGGCGCTGGTACTCCAGCGCATGCAGGATGGCCGTCAGCGGTTCGATGGCGCAGTTCAGGGTCAGGCTGACCTTGACCTGCCGATATGGCTCGGCGCTGTCCTGCTCTGGCGTGATCGGCATGCGCTGGGTCAACTCGCAGCCGCCGCCGGTGCTGGCCTGGCTGCTGATCAGGTCGGCAATGCGCTGCATCAGATCCGCCGCCACAGCACTCGGGTCTTCGCCCGGCAACAGACTGGTGCTGCTGGCCGGGTCACTACGGGCCTGTTCCAATTGCTCACGCAATGAGTCGCCCTGCTGCAAAAGGCCGGCGTAACGCTGCTGTTGTTCGCGCAACTGGTCGGTCTGCTCGCTGATATCGCGCAAGGGTCCGGCGAACCAACTGTCGATCAACAGCCAGTAAGCCAGGCATAGCACCAGGGCAAGAATCATCAGGGCCGCGCCCCGCCGCTCACGGCTTGTCAGTGGACGGCGCATCGGCGTTCTCCTGATGCTGGTTCTGGTGCAAATGCGCACGCAGTGAATACTGATCCTTGCCGGTCTTGGTGTCGGGCTGGATCACGCCCTGAAACTGCGCGTTGTCCAGACTGTGACAATCCTTGACGCGGCCAATCAGGGCACTGGCCTTGGCGCTTTGCCCGGAAAACGCGACTTCGGCGCTGTCACTGATTTCCAGATGCTCGATCCAGGTGTCCGAAGGCAGGCAAGCGGTCAATTCGCTGAGCAGCGCCGACAGCGGCGGTTGCGCAGCCTTGCGACGGATCAGGTAATTGGCTGCGCCCAGCGTGTTGGTCAATTGCTGGCGCAGCTGTTGAATCTCACCCACCCGGGCCTTCTGCGCCTGGACGCTGGCCTGCATGTCATCGAGCAGGCTCTGCCGGTCATTCAGCCACAGCAGCATGGCGCTCAGCAGCAAACCGGCACACAGCCAGAGCAGCCAGCGCTGCAAACGATGACCAGAGTGCGATTGCTGCGGGCGCAGTGGCATCGGCAACAGGTCGATGCCCATGCGCTGCCCGGCAGTACCCATGTCGGCAGTTCCCATGTCAGTGACGACATCTACCGCATCGGGACGCAAACCGCGCTCGGCGCACTCGCTGAGTATCGCGTCCAGCCGCTCGCGCAATATCGCCACCAGTGTGACCTGCACAAAACTCGCGCTGCGACTGTCCTGACGGGCCACAAAATACAACTGGCCAGCGTCGAACGGGGTGAAGCGGTCCAGCTCGTAACCGACGACGGTGGACAGATTACGCGCTGCGGCAGCTGGCAGTTGCAAGGGCTGCACCAGCACCGCCGACGCCGGTAGCAACAACACACGTCGTGCCTGAGGCGAGGCATCGGGCAGCGGCTCGACCAGCGGCCAGACGTGCGCCTGCTCCAGGGTCTCGCGGCCCAGCCAGCGACGCACACGCGGCGGCAGGCAGGCGCGAAGCTCCGCGACCCACCATTGCCAACCGTGTTGCGCCGGACTGCCACGCCACTGCCGGGCGACCTGTTCGCGTAACGCGTAGACAGGCGCCAGACGTGCAGAAACTGATGAATTCATTCTTGCCAACGCAACACCCTGTAGGGCTGTGCGCCTCCCTCCGATGGGCTCAATAAAACAGTGGTTTGTAACAGGGCAGTCACACCGCCCGGTCTTTCTGCGCGGCTGTCGATGGCCAGCACTTCACCTGGATCGGCCCCGACCGCGCTTTGGTTCGGCAGGTTCAAGGCCCGTCGCAGCAACGCCGAAGCGAATGCCGGGTCGGGCCGATCCAGGCCGCTCCATAATGTTATTTCCGGCAACAGCCGGGCATACAACGCCTGACTCATGCCCGGCAGCTGGCGTACTTCCTCAACCACCCGCAACGGTGACTGACCGCCGTTGCGCTGCTCTTCCAGCACCTGGGCAATACCGCTGGCCTGATTTTTAGCCGCACCGCAAGCCTGCAACAGCCGCGATATATCCGCCACCGGCGCGCTGTTGAGGTCCAGCTTGCCGCGCTCGCTCCTGATGCTGACGAGCAACTGCGTATCATCCATCCGCAACGACACCAGACGCCCATCGGCAATCCAGCGTTTGCGCTGCGCAGGATCAAGCAAACCCTGCACAGCCATATTCATGCCAGCTTCGGCAGCCATCAGTGCCTGAGTGTTCTGGCGCAACCAGAGTGCCTGCCGGCTTTCCAGTTGCACCCACCCGGCCAGCCCGCCAAGCAGCAGGCTCAACAGCGCGAGCACCCAAAGCACCACCAGCAGCGCAACACCACGCTGCTGTCGACTGACTATATTCATTCGCCGCCCGCCCCACCGGACAGGTCCAGACGCAAAGCGACTACTTCGGGGACCCACTTCACCGCCCCGCTGGTCTTCAGGTCGATCCTTACAGCACCGGGCAAACGATTCGGCCAGGGCCATTCGGCCATCCAGCCTGTCGGCTTGCCCTTGGGGGTCAGCCCGCGATAACTGAACGTCAGTGACTCGACGTTTTGCAACAACACCTGAGGCTCACCCCACGGTTTCAGGGCAATGCCATTTGCACCAGACTGGACCTGAGCAAAAGACACTTGCAAAGACCGATGGCCTTGCGGCCCCCCAAGTTCCAGGCTGTGCACCTGTATGCCACCGCCCAGCTCACCGGGCAACGTCGCGACAAAGCGCAACTGCTGCGCCGAGCCTTCAAAAAAACCGCTGTTGACGTCGTCTTCGGCAGACGTATCCAACGGCAGGGCCTGGCCGATCGAGCTACGCAAAAACGCCTGCGCGGCGCGGACTTCGTCCAGGTTCACGGTGTAACGTTCGGCCTTGAGCACCGCACGGTTGGCGCCCAGCAGCGCCCCTGCAACCAACACCAGCAACACGCCCAACAAACTGATCACCAACAGTACTTCCAGCAGCGTGAAACCACGCTGGGTGCGGGTCATGATCCGGCCCCGCTGACAGCGCCGCGCAGTTTAAGCGTACTGAACTGCGCCTTGCGCTGGTGCTCGCTGAGCATCAGGTCGAGGCGAAACATCCGCGCCTCACCATTGGCACCCGACAGTTGACGGATATCCAGGGTCCAGTCGATACCTGCTAGCGTTCCCTGACGCGTACCGTTTTCCAGCGGGCCGGCACTTTCCTGATCCATAATCGTACGTGCTGCATGGCTGATCCGGTCACTGCGCGACACCTGTTGCAGAGAGCGGGCGCTCTGCCCGAACGCAACCAGCAGAACGCCGCTGCACACTGCCATAACGGTCAATGCAGCAAGCATCTCCAGCAGGGTGAACCCCGACTGCGATGTTTTCATTAAAGCGACCGTACCTGAACGCTACCGGTCAGCCAGCCAATATCAATACGCCAGCGCCGGTCGCCGTCGGCGACAACCACGTTGCCGCCACTGGAACCGCCATCCGGGTAGAACTCCACAGATGAGCCGAGATCCGAAGCGGTCTGCATGGTCACATGCAGATTTTCAGGCCAGTGCACCTCACGCTTGCCGGGTGCCTTGAACGTCGCCTTGCGCAGATTGAACTCAGTGCGTGCAGGCTGACCGGTGACAATCGCGCGCACTCTGGTTGCCCTGAGCGCCTCGACCATGTCGCCGACCGCGCGTCGCTCACTGGCGGTACTCAAACCCTGTTGCAGACCGAAACCCACCAGACCGACGGCAATGCTCATCAACACCAGCACTACCAGCATTTCCATGAGGGTAAAACCCCGGCTTGCGACAGGCGTTCTCATGCCGAACGTTACTCCCAGTTACCCAGGTCGGCGCTGTACCCTTCGCCGCCCGGCTGACCGTCCTGGCCATAGAAAATCAGGTCAAAGCTGCCGTGCTGGCCCGGGAAGCGGTAGCCGAATGCGTGGCCGAACGGGTCTTTAAGGTCCGAAGGCTTGGCGTAAGGGCCGTTCCAGTTCGAGGCGTTACCCGGTCTCTCGGTCAATTGCTGCAAGGTCTTGGGTGGCGAACCGACGTCCAGCGCATAGCTTTCGATCTTCATGCCCAGGCTGGCCAACTGAGCCTTGCCTGCGCCGTATTTGCCCTTGTCGACGTTGCCGCCTACCTGGCGCACGACGATGGTCGCAACAATGCCCAGCAAAACGATAACCGCGAGCATTTCCAGCAAAGTGAAACCGCCCTGTCGGCGTGCGGGTTTGAAGCGTGTGCGGCTAAAAGTCATCGGAGTGGTTTCCTCTTTCATGGATTCAGATATTGCTGGTCAGGCTCATCAGCGGCAGCATGATGGCCAGCATGATCACCGCGACCATGCCCGCCATCACCACGGTCAGCGCGGGGACCAGCGCCGCCAGCATGCGGTCGATACCCCGCTTGGCTTCGACGTCGAACACATCGGCGACCTTCATCAGCATGGTGTCCAGTTCGCCAGCCTGTTCGCCGACCTCGATCATTTGCAGCGCCAGATCCGGCAGCAGCGGTTGCGCGCCGAACGCACTGGCCAGCGTGCCGCCGCCCTTGACCGACTCGGCCGCCTGCTCTACTTGCGCCTGCAAGGCGCGATTGGTGCATACCTGGCGAGCGATCACCAGCGCCTGTAACAACGCCACTCCATTGGTCAACAGCGTGCCAAGCGTTCGAGTCAGACGCGCTGCCTCGATGCGTTGCAGCAAGGGACCGATCACCCGAATGCCAAGTATGCGGCGGTCGCGGCGTTCACGGCGCTGTGGGTCGCGCATGCGAATGGCCATGCCCCAGATCAGCGCGATCAGGCCCGCCAGAACAGCCAGGCCGTAGTTGCTCAAAAATTGTCCGAGGTTGAGAATGACCTCGGTGATCAACGGAATCGGCACGCCGAGATCCTTGAAGATCGGTACGAATTGCGGCACTACATAAGCCAGCAAAAGGGCCAGCGAGCCCAGTACGCCGACCACCAGAAAGGCCGGATAGATCAGCGCGTTGATGACCTCGCCACGCAGCAGTTGGCTACGTTCCAGATAATCACTCAGTTGACGCAGCGTGCTTTCCAGCGCGCCCCCCGCTTCGCCGGCGCGAACCATGCTTATATAAAGCGGCGAAAACTGTGTGCCCTCTTCTTCCAGCGCAACGGACAATGGCTTACCGGCCTTGACCTGTTCGCGGATGCGCTCGATCAATGCCTTGGTCTGCGGTTGTCCAGGCTGTTTGAGCAGAATTCCAAGAGATCGTTCCAACGGCTGCCCGGCACCGAGCAACGTTGCGAGCTGCTGCGTGAAACTGACCAGCGCTGCCCCATTGAGCAAGCCGCTGCCCAGCGCGCGGCGCAAACCGCCCATACCGGCCGCGTCAATCTGCAAGACCATCAGACCACGCTTTTGTAGCGCGGCGATTGCAGCATCCTGATCGCGGGCTTCCAGCGTGCCGTTCTGCGGCGCGCCTTGAGCATCCAGTGCACGGTACTTGAACAGGCTCATGTGCCTTCACCTCGGGTGACGCGCAGCACTTCTTCCAGCGAAGTCACCCCGGCCACGGCCTGGCGCAGCCCCTCTTCATGCAGCGTGCGCAACCCGCCGCGTCGGGCAGCTTCTTCCAGCGTCGAAGCATCGGCGTGACGCATCAACAGACTGCGCAGCTCCTCGTTCATAACCAGCAACTCGGTGATTGCACTGCGCCCCCGGTAACCGCCGCCAGGTGCATCGGCACGCGGGCGATACAGGCGAATCGGGCGTTCATCAGTGAAGCGCTCCAGCCCGTGCTCGGCAATCAACTCCGGCGGCGCATCGAAGGCTTCCCGGGTTGCCGGATCAAGACGGCGGACCAGACGCTGGGCCAGAATGCCGTTGACCGTCGAGGCGATCAGGTAGCTTTCGACGCCCATGTCCAGCAGACGGGTAATACTCGCCGCCGCACTGTTGGTGTGCAGCGTCGAGAGCACCAGGTGACCGGTCAACGAGGACTGAATGGCGATACGGCAGGTTTCCAGGTCACGCATCTCACCGATCATGATGACATCCGGGTCCTGACGCACGATGGAGCGCAGCGCCCCGGCGAAGTCCAGGCCAATGGAAGGCTTGACCTGAATCTGATTGATGCCTTCGAGCTGATACTCGACCGGGTCTTCGACGGTGATGATCTTGCGCTCGGCGGTATTGAGCCGTGAGAGCGCAGTATAAAGAGTGGTGGTCTTGCCGGAGCCGGTCGGCCCGGTGACCAGCAGAATGCCGTGTGGACGCTCGAGCACGTCGAGAAATTCATCCAGCCGTTCGCCATCGAAACCCAGGCTGGGGAAATCGAAATTGATGGTCTGCCGGTCCAGCAAACGCATGACCACCGATTCGCCGAAGCTGGTGGGCACCGTAGACACCCGCAGGTCCAGCTCCTTGCCCTGGATGCGCAGCATGATCCGGCCATCCTGCGGCAGACGACGCTCGGCGATGTCCAGCCGCGCCATGATCTTCACCCGGGAAATAACCGCCGCCGAAGAACTGGACGGTGGCGCTTCGGCTTCATGCAGTACGCCGTCGATGCGGTAGCGCACCTTTAACTGGCTTTCGAACGGCTCGATATGAATGTCCGACGCACGCTGTTCGACCGCGCGTTGCAGAATCAGGTTGACCAGACGAATGACCGGCGCTTCGGAGGCCAGATCCTTGAGGTGCTCGATGTCTTCCAGCGAGCCGCCCTCCTCATCGAGGTTCTCGATCAGGGTGCCCATCGCCGAGCGACCCTGTCCGTAATAGCGCTCAATAAGGGTTTCGACTTCATTGCGCAGCCCGATGGACAGCCGCACCGGCACTTCGCAGGCATAAGCGATGGCCTGGAACGGGTACAGCGTACCGGGGTTGGCGCTGAGCACTTGCAGCCCTTGATCGCTCCAGCCTACAGGCACGACTTGATAGTGGCGCATGAAGCGCTCGGTCAAAGGCGGCAAGGGGTCGAGCAGCGGCGGCACAGCGTCAGCGAGCAACAGCGGCGCCTGCAACAGTGCAGCCCATGCGCGGGCCAGTTCAAATTCGGAAACCAGACCCAGACGAGTCAACAACCCGAGCAGCTCGGTGCCTTCAGACTCCTGCTGCAAACGTTGCGCCCGCTCCAGATCGGCCATTTTCAGACCCGCGTGCTCGGTCAGCCAGGCGCAAACCTGCGCGGCATCCGGAATGAGGAGACGGGAAACATCGACGGGAACTGGCGGCATGGATGAGGGCATTTTGCTACTTCGGAGGGACATGTTACAGCACTCTCCGACTGGAAAGTGCTGTGCTCAAAGGCTTCAAACGATCAGTTTGACTGCTTTTGAGTGGTTGCGTTCTGCGGGCGACCACCTTTTGTCGTTTCGGCCTTCTGGTTTTGCGCCTTCTGCGCTGCCTTGGCGTCCTGGGTCTGGGTCATAACGGTCTCGTCGCTGGCACCGGAAGTCGCGTCTGCGTCTGTCGCGTCGTCAGCAAAGACCGCACCACTCAGGGCAAGACCCAACACCAAACCGGCACTCATCATGGAAAACTTCATCGTATTAACTCCTCGAAAAACAAAAAGAGCCCCGCAAAAAAAAGCGGGGCAGTTGTAGAAACCGGGCAAGAACTAGCGCACAGCAAACGTCGCAACTTGCGAGCTGTCTTTTTTCGTCCTGAAAAACCTTAAACCCATCGACCAGTAGGTTTAACAAGAGTTCCTCATTTGTAAAGAAAAAATACGAAATCGAAGAAAAATACGCTTTTATTTGACATTTATGCCTTGTTTTAGACTTAATTGTACCGTTTTGTAGATTCAAAACGCCACTGCGTGATGTCACTTTAGTGGCGCACCACAAGTAAAAAAATAAACGCCAAACAAAACTAATACGGCAACTAAGGAGTCCTAACTCGCGCCCTGACAACAGGGAATAAACGCGACGACGGGAAACTGTTGCCGAAAGAAAAAGTTGGCGGAAAGCGGTAAATAAGAACGCAGTGATCCTGCGCACGTGCGCAGGCAGACAGTTATTTGAAACGCAGTTGGAGAGCAATATGAACAAGCGAAAGATGATAGGCGCGCACTCGGCGCTGGCCTTGCTGGCATTGGCAGTATCCCAGGTGCACGCCGCTGACCCTACCGTGCAACAAGGGCGTGAAGATCGCGCCGAAAAAGCCGCACAGAAAACCCTGGCCAAAATGACCATGGAAGAAAAGCTGGCCTACATCGGCGGCACCGGCGGCTGGGACGTCAAGCCGCTGACCAACTACGGCATTCCGCAGATCCACGGCGCTGACGGCGGTGTCGGCGTGCGCTACACCAGCGAAGGCAACGATCAGGGTGTTGTTTACCCGTCCGGTCCTAACCTGGCCGCCACCTTCAACCCACGTCGTGCCATCGACCTCGGCCGCGCGCTGGGTTATGACACTGCCGTCGGCGGCTACCAGTTCATCACTGGTCCCGGCGTCAATTTGTATCGCATGCCGTACGGCGGCCGTGCGTTCGAATACCTCTCCGGTGAAGACCCGTTCCTCGGCGCCAGCCTGGCACCAGGCGTCATCAACGGTATCCAGTCTCGTGGTGTATGGGCCAACGCCAAGCACTACGCGGCCAACGATCAGGAAAGCAACCGCTTCAATCTGAACCAGACAATGCCAGAGCGCGTTCTGCGCGAAATGTCGCTGCCTGCGTTCGAATCGTCGTCGAAAAACGGCAATGTGGCGATGATGATGTGTGCCTTCCAGAAGGTGAACGGTGATTTCGCCTGCGAAAGCGACCACCTGATCGCCCAGATCCTGAAGAAGGAATGGGGCTTCAAAGGCTTCGTACAGAGCGACTACAACGCTGTCGTTCACGGTTTTAACGCTGCCCGCGCCGGTACCGATCTGGACATGATGGGCTACCAGATGAACAGCTCCGTGCTGAAGCCGCATCTGGACGCCGGCGACCTGAGCGCTGCGACCATCGACGACAAGGTCCGCCGCATCCTCAAGCAGATCTACCTGTACAAGTTCGACAGCAAGACGCCGCTGACCACGCACAACATGAACAGCTCGACCAGCAACAAGGTTGCTCTGAACGCTGCGCGTGAAGGTATCGTCCTGCTGAAAAACCAGGACAATCTGCTGCCGCTGGACAAGCAGAAAGTCAAGAAAATCGCCGTAGTCGGCACCCTGGCCAAGTACTCGCCACCGACCGGTTTCGGCAGCGCCAACGTTATGGCCAGCCATTACGTCAGCGAATTGAGCGGCCTGCAACAAATCGCGCCTAACGCCAAGGTCGACTTCATCGAAGGCCTGTCGCTGGACCCAAGCACCAGTGCCTGGACCACCACCGACGCAACGGGCAATGAAGTTCAGGGCATGAAGGTCGAGTACTTCAGCAACACCAACTGGTCTGGTGATGCAGCGGTCACCCGCACCGAGAAGCATGTTGACCTGGACTGGGCCAACGACAAAAACCTGCCGTTCGAAAGCAACACGTCGACGTCCGATCCGTACACCAGCAAAGGTTCGACTGCTGGCGAACTGAACGGCGATACATCGTCGACATCGATTCGCTACACCGGCAAGGTCACCCCGACCCAGAGCGGCGAGCAGGTGTTCAAGGTGCGTGCCGACGGCGCCGTGCGTCTGTGGGTCAACGGCAAGAAAATCATCGACAACGGTGACGGCAAGCCGCTTCCGGGCAACAGCATTCCGCCAACCATTCCAGAGTTCGCCAAGATCAATCTGGAAGCAGGCAAGTCTTACGACGTGAAGCTCGAGTACTCGCGTCGTGCCGGCTACCTGTCGACCATGGGCGGCCTGGTAGGTGTGCAGTTGAGCTCCGCTTCGCTGAACGCTCCTCAGGACCTGTCCGGTTATGACGCCGTCGTGGTTGCCGTGGGTAACAGCAACGAATACGAAGGTGAAGGTTTCGACCACAGCTTCGATCTGCCTGAGTTCCAGAACGAGCTGATCCAGAACATCGCCAAGGTCAACCCCAATACCGTGGTGACCATGTATGGCGGTACGGGTCTGAAGATGAGCGACTGGATCGAACAGGTTCCAGCAGCGCTGCACGCTTTCTACCCAGGTCAGAACGGTGGTCAGGCCCTGGCCGAGATCCTGTTCGGCAAGGTCAACCCGTCGGGCAAGTTGCCGATCAGTATCGAACGCAACATCGAAGACAACCCGGCTTACGCTTCCTTCCCGAAATTCGATAATCAGAACACTCTGACCGAAATGGATTACAAGGATGACCTGCTGCTGGGTTATCGCGGATACGAGAAGAAAGGCATCAAGCCGCTCTACCCGTTCGGCTACGGTCTGTCGTACACCACGTTCGGCTACAGCAACATCAAGGTCACGCCAGGTGTCGCGGTCGGCAATACGCCGATCAAGGTGTCCTTCGACCTGAGCAACACCGGCAAGGTCGGTGGTTCGGAAGTCGCTCAGCTGTACGTTGGCCAGCAGAACCCGAAAGTCGAGCGTCCGATCAAGGAACTCAAAGGCTACAAGAAGGTGTTCCTCAAGCCGGGTGAAAGCAAGCGTGTGACCATCGAGTTGAATGACCGCTCGCTGGCCTACTTTGACGAGAAGAGCAAGCAGTGGGTGGTCGATGCCGACACCTTCAACATCTCGCTCGGTTCGTCGTCGCAGGACATCCGCCTGAACGCCAAGCTGGTCAACTCGTTCCGTCAGGAACTGTCGACCACCACCAGCAACCCGCTGCCACGCTCCGCTCTGAACTCGGTTCTGGTCGAGAAACCACCGGTCAAGACCGGTGGTGTATTCAAGCAGACCGTCGAGTAAGCGTTAGCTGACTGAAGGGTAAACGGACAAATAAAGGCTCAGGGACGAGCCCTTACCGCTGCATCGACCTGCGCAATGTAGGTATCGAAACACTCGACCAGGTCCACCTGATCGGGAAAGCGTAACCACTGAATCTGCAAGCCATCCATCATCGCCAGAATCTGCCGGATGATCTTGTCCAGATCCACATCCGCACGCACTTCCCCGCGCTCCACCAAACCTGCAAACTGTCCCATCAAGTTCGCGTGAATACGCTCGTAGCGCGTCTGGAACCATTCAAAGGCAGGCTGGTTTTCCAGCAGACTTTCCGCATTGAGAATCGAAAAGGCACGCACCACGCCGGGCGCCGTGGCGTTGGAACGGTTGATAGCGCGCAGGCCGCCGAGCAGGCCGGTCAACGTGTTGTCGGTGCGCACCTCGGCAGCAATGCGGCTATTGACCTCATCGCGTCGGTCCAGCACGCCCATCAATAGCGAGATCTTGCTGGGAAAATGGTGCAGCAGCCCGGCGACGGAAATACCGACGATGGCCGCTACCTTAGCCACCGAAGCGCCGGTATAGCCCTCAAGGGAAAACACTTGCAAGGCCGCATCAAGCAGCTCTTTGCGGCGTTTTTCACCCTTTGGCGCGCGCCTGTGTCGGGTGACTGCCGTGCCCGTTTCCGTGGGGTCATGCAGAGTCATATCAGGCTCCTTCTTGAACAGCCGCGTACCCTAACCATTCAGGCGACTACTGGCAACGCTATTGAAGCGGATTGTTGGACAATTTCATTTTGCGCGGTCATTCAGATTCAACACAATTGCCACTGCAATCAACACCAGGCTGATCGCCAACGACAACCACAGCAGGCCGCTGTCGCCCTGCCCTTCACGCACCCACGCAAAAAACCACGGAGCGCCAGCTGACAGCAGAAAGGCAGGAGCCAGTAATCGGCCCTGCAGGTGTACGTAATGCGAATGTGCAAACAGCTCAAAGGGTAGATTCGCCCTCAGCAATGTGGCCAGCCCGTTCATCGCGCCATAACCGAACAGGAACATGCAAGCCAGCAGGGTATGGCCCTGGCTGAGCAGCGCCAGGGTAAAGCACAGCACCATTCCCCCAGCGACCCTGACATTCAGGCGCAGTGCAGGCATCGACTGCGCCAGCAAAGCCTGCGCCAGACGCGCGCAGGTCTGACCGATGCCCCACAGCGCTGCCAGCACGACCGGCACACCCAAACCAGCCAGCAACGCGGGTAAATGGGCAGACAGACCGGCTGACAGGAACGCGATCAGGGACATGCTCAGGGCGTAGCCGAGCTGAGGTATCCAGGGCGTGGTGTCAGCGGGCGCAGGCACGGCCGGCACGGCGTTCAAGACCGGCAACCGGGAGTCCGGCAGGCCGCTGACCAATAACCCGCTGAGCAATGCCAGGCAGCCGTAGACCGCAACAGCACTACGCCAGCCCAACGCATTCAACAAGCCGTGGCCCAGCGGCCAGAATACCGCCGAGGCCAGCCCGCCCAACAAGGTAATCTGCACCATCAGCGCCCGCGAGCGTGCACCGAACAGCGCTGCCAGGGCAGCAAACAGCGCATCGTAAAGTGACAAACGCATGCCGACGCCCAGCACTGCCCAGCCAAGAAACCACAACTGCGGGGTATTGCACACAGCCAGCACGCAGCAGCCAAGCGCGTTGAGCCCGGCCCCATATTGCAACACCTGCCGTGCACCGAGACGCTGGAGCAAACGCGCACTGAAGATTGAAACCAGGCCCATGACCAGCAGCGCGACTGACAGTCCGGAAAAAACCTGCTGGCCGCTCCAGCCCAGATCATCGGCAATCGCATTGCCGAAAGCCCCCGGCAGATAAAACGTCACCCCCCAAGTGATCAGTTGCGCGAGCCCCAGTTTGACTACCGCCAGCCTGGACAGATCAGCGCGGTCCACGTCAGTCAGGCCCGCTCGGAAGGTGCACTGCCCGAGCCGTCGCCGAGCATGCGCTGCATCAGCACGGTGTCCACCCAGCGACCGTGCTTGAAGCCGACTGACTCGAATACCCCGACACGGCGAAAACCCAGGCGCTCGTGCAGACGCAGCGACGCGATATTCTCGCTATTGCCGATCACCGCGACCATCTGCCGCCAGCCGCCCTGCTCGCAGCGCTGTACCAGCTCGCCAAGCAATGCCAGACCGATCCCCCGCCCGCCCATACCGTCCCGTATATAAACCGAGTCTTCTACGGTAAAGCGGTAGGCAGGACGCGGACGATAGGGTGTGGCGTAGCCATAGCCGACCACCTCCCCGGCGAGCTCGGCCACCAGATATGGCAGGCCGTTGACGAGCACCTGCGCACGGCGCTGCAACAGCTCGGCGACACTCGGCGGATCGAGTTCGAAACTGGAAATGCCATGCAGCACATGATCGGCGTAGATCGCCTGTACGGCAGGCATGTCTTGATCACACGCATCACGCAGGATAAAGGTCGGGGTCATATCGGGCTCTGGGCAAATGTCGTTGGATGAGTGCAATCATGCCGCTCACCACACCGTTAAAAAAGCTATGTTTTATCATTCACAGCATAAGAAATACTTTGCCATGCGCCGACTCAACCTGAATCACTTGCACACCTTCTCGCTGGTCATAGCGCACGGCAGCTTCTCCGCAGCGGCCGAGCGACTGCACCTGACCCAGCCCGCGGTAAGCCTGCAAGTTCGGCAGCTGGAACACCAGTTGAACCTGAAATTGATCGAGCGCGTAGGCAAGCGGCTCAAGCCCACCTCGGCAGGCACTACGCTGCTGGAGCATATTGCGCGCATTGATGCGGTGGTCGAGGACGCCCTGCTGGAGTTGTCCAGTCACGCCAGCGGCGTTGCCGGGCAGGTTGCGATCGGCACTGGCGCGACCGCCTGCATTCATCTGCTGCCGCCCATGCTGCAGGCCTTGCGCCGCCGCTTTGCACAACTGGATGTGCGGGTCAGCACTGGCAACACGGACGGCATTCTCAAGGCGGTGGAGGAAAACCGTCTGGACCTCGCGCTGGTGACGCTGCCCGCCTCGGGGCGTAGCCTGCATATCACCCCGCTGCTTGAGGATGAGTTCGTGGCGATCTTCGCCAGCAGCCAGCAGCCGATTGCCGCTGAAATGACCCCGGAGCACCTCTGCGAACTACCGCTGGTGGTCTTCGAAGCAGGCAGCAGTACCCGGCTGCTGATCAATGAATGGTTCCTGCAGGCCGGAATCCGGGTCAAGCCGGTCATGGAACTGGGCAGCATCGAGGCCATCAAGGAAATGGTCGCGGCGGGCCTGGGCTACAGCATCGTTCCGCGCATGGCGGTTGCTGCGGCCCATCATCGCCGCGGCTTGCAGGTGCTGCCGCTGGTGCCAGGGTTGAGCCGCACACTGGGAATTGCGTTGCGCCAGGACAAACCGGTCAGCAAGGCATTGCGCCAGGTGCTGGATGCGCTGCACAAACTCAACGCCACCCCCCCTTAAAAGTCACAAAGGCGCGCCACGATAGAAGCCTGATTGCGCCCATGCACTATAAAGAGCAGCAACGCTTGACCTGACAAATCAGGGCGACAGTTGCATCAGCAGCGAATCAAGTTGTACGATGACTGCCCACTGGTTTTAGAAAAATGATTGCTGGCCTGCTTTTACACGCCACATCACTGACAATCTGTAAAGCAACTCGGCAACCCATAAGGAGCGCCGGTCCGGATACCTTCCATACCGACCTCCAACCTCAAAACAACAGGAGATACCGATGCCTAACATTCTCGGCCAGAACTTCATCGCTGGCGGCCGCAGCGCTCTGGGTCAAAGCCTGCAAAAAAGTCTGGATGCCACAACAGGCGAAGAACTGCCTTACAGCTTTCATCAGGCTACCGACGGTGAAATCGACGCTGCCGCCCTCGCCGCCAAGGCTGCCTTTCCAGAATTCCGTCAACTGAGCCCGGCCCGCCGCGCCGATTTCCTTGACGCCATTGCCGATGAACTGGATCAACTGGGTGATGATTTCGTCGCCATTGTCTGCCAGGAAACCGCCCTGCCCCAGGCACGTATTCAGGGTGAACGCGGTCGTACCAGCGGCCAGATGCGCCTGTTTGCCAAGGTTCTGCGTCGCGGTGATTTCGTCGGTGCACGCATTGACCTGGCCCTGCCGGACCGCAAGCCGCTGCCACGCGTCGACCTGCGCCAGTATCGCATCGGCGTGGGCCCGGTTGCCGTGTTCGGCGCGAGCAACTTCCCGCTGGCGTTTTCCACTGCTGGCGGTGACACCGCTGCGGCACTGGCTGCCGGTTGCCCGGTGGTGTTCAAGGCGCACAGTGGCCACATGGCGACTGCCGATCTGGTGGCCAGCGCTATCATCCGCGCCGCAGAACGCACTCAAATGCCGAAAGGCGTATTCAACATGATCTTCGGCAACGGCGTTGGTGAAGGTCTGGTCAAACACCCGGCTATCCAGGCCGTTGGTTTCACCGGCTCGCTGAACGGCGGCAACGCTCTTTGCAAAATGGCCGCCGAGCGTCCACAGCCGATTCCGGTGTTTGCCGAGATGTCCAGCATCAACCCGGTAGTGTTGCTGCCAGGTGCCCTGCAGGCACGCGGCGAAACCGTGGCCAAAGAGCTTGCCGGTTCGGTGGTGATGGGTGCCGGTCAGTTCTGCACCAACCCCGGTGTGGTCATCGGCCTGCGCTCCCCGGCGTTTTCCAAGTTCGTCGAGCAACTGACCGAACAGATGGGCAGTCAGGCGCCGCAGACAATGCTCAACGCGGGTGGTCTGCGCAGCTACAGCAAAGGCGTCGAGCATTTGCTGTCGCATCCGGGCGTGACGCATCTGGCTGGCAAGCCGCAGGAAGGCAAGCAGGCGCAGGCTCAGTTGTTCAAGGCTGACGTCAGTCTGCTGCTGAACGGCGACCAGTTGTTGCAGGAAGAAGTTTTCGGCCCGACCACGCTGATAATCGAGGTCGCTGACGATGCGCAGTTGAAAGACGCGCTGCAAGCCTTGCGTGGCCAGTTGACCGCGACTGTGATCGGCGAACCTGCAGACCTGAGCCAATACAATTGGCTGCAACCGATACTGGAAGAGAAAGTCGGCCGTATTCTGTTCAACGGCTACCCGACCGGTGTTGAGGTCTGTGAAGCCATGGTGCATGGCGGCCCGTACCCGGCAACCTCGGATGCACGTGGCACGTCGGTTGGCACTCTGGCCATCGACCGTTTCCTGCGCCCGGTCTGCTATCAGAACCTGGCCGACAGCCAGTTGCCGCCTGCATTGCAGAATGCCAACCCGCTGGGTCTGCGTCGCTTGGTCAACGGTGAATGGAGCGATCAGCCTCTCGTGTAACGACCATCGCTTGACTCGTAAACAAAGCAGCGCGACCTGATGAGGGTCGCGCTTTTTTTTGAAAAATATTTCTTTTTTGTGCTTTAAATCGCTTATAGCGGACCTGTTTTCCAGCCTGGTGGCAGCACCATGGAAGTGCAAAACATGAGCTGTTCATAAAATAACCACACAGCTGTAAGCCACGTGTAACAAGGGTTTCAAAAAGTTACCCACAGACATACCCACGATTTCCGTGGACAACTTTTCATCAATTTCGGACCTTAAAAACCCTGAGCAGCGCAAGCGTAAATTTTTGCAGGTTGCCCACATCCTCAGAGGTGATGGCACCGATAATGGCCATTGAGGCTTCGCGACATAACCTTATGCACGTTTGGCGGTTGATTCGGCAGGCTGTCCGGCGTGAAATAAGAGATTTATCGAGGCATTCCGATTATGCAGCAGCGTTGTAAAGTGGCCGTGCTCGGTCTGGGTGCCATGGGTGCAGCCACTGTCTATCAACTGGCGAAGGCCGGGGTCGATGTGATTGGCGTCGATCGCTACGCGCCTCCGCACACGCAGGGCTCCAGCCACGGCGATACGCGCATCACACGGCTGTCGGTTGGTGAAGGCCCGCAGTACCTGCCGCTGGTACGCAGTTCGCACAGCATCTGGCGCGAACTCGAGGCGCTGAGCGGCGAGTCACTGTTTGAGCAGTGCGGAGTGCTGGTGATGACCTCCAGCCCTGCGTACGATCCTGAAGACAGTAAAGACTTCACCCACCAGACCATCGCTTTGGCCCGCACCTATGGCGTGAAGCACGAAGTATTGTCGGCGGCGGCCATTCGCGAGCGCTTTCCCCAATTCACCCCTGTTCGGGATACCGCCATTGGCTACTTTGAACCCGAAGGCGGATTTGTCCGCCCGGAGCGCTGCATCGCGGTACAGCTGCGGCTGGCGAGGCAACACGGCGCAAGGTTGCTGACCCATGAGACGGTCACGCACTTACAGGCGCAGGGTGATCAGGTGCGCATTACCACCGACAAGGGCTCGATCATAGCTGACAAGGTCGTGGTCAGTGCAGGCATGTGGTCAGCCGAATTGCTCGGCGCTCCGTTCCGCGATCTGCTGCGGGTGTGTCGGCAAAAGCTGTTCTGGTTCGAGTTGCAGGAGAATGCCGCTTTTGCACCTGTTTCGCCGAGCTTCATTCTGACTCACGGGCCCGGAGAGGATGACGTCAACTATGGCTTCCCGCCCCTGCCCGGTGAAAACAGTATGAAGGTCGCCACCGAGCAATACATTGAAGCATCCGCTGCCGACCAGCTGGATCGCACTGTTACGGCAAGGGAGGAGCAGGAAATGTTCCAGACCCAGGTGCAGGGCAAGATTGCGGGACTGACGTCGAACGTGGTCAAGTCTTCGGTCTGCGCCTACACCGTCACGCCGGACTGCCACTTCATCATCGATGAACACCCCCATCTGAAGAACGTGACAGTGGTTTCGGCCTGCTCCGGTCACGGCTTCAAACACTCAGCCGGGCTCGGGCTGGCCCTTGCGCAACGCTGTATTCACGGCACCAGCGATGTAGACCTTTCAGCCTTCTCGCTGGCGCGTTTCACCGCGCAGAACTGACCAACGATACTCAGCGCGCCACAACGAAGGCCTCGTCAATGCGTGCCAGATCGGTGTCGCGCAAGGTACCGGCGTAGTAATGCAGTTTGATCCAGGCCATCAAGTAATCGTAACGGGCTTTCGCCAGATCGCGACGGGTGCTGTAAAGCTGCTGTTCGGCGTTGAGTGCGTCCAGGCTGATGCGCTCGCCACCGAGAATGCTCTGACGTGTCGACTCGACCAGTGCCTGCGCCGAGACCAGTGCTTTCTGATAAGCGCGCAACTTGCTCACCCCTGACGCACAGGCGTTGAACTGGCGACGCAGCTCGATCAGGGTTTCGCGGGTCTTGCCCTCCAGCTCGTATTCAGCCTGCTCGCGCTTGCTGTTGGCCTGACGCACCGAGGCGCTGGTGCCGCCTCCGGCGTACAGCGGCAGACTGAGCTCGATACCTATCGTGTTGGTGTCGTAACGCTGATTGTAGGTGTTGCCGCTGTCCGATTCGTTCTGGCGGATACTCGCATAGGCATTCACCGTCGGCAGATGCCCTGCGCGGTTGCGCTCCACCTCGTATCGCGCCACTTCCAGCGACTGACGTTGCGAGGCCAGGATCGGACTGTTGGCCATGGCCAGCGCATGCCACTCGGTAAAGCTGGAAGGTGCCAGCACCAGCGCCTGAAAGCTGTCCCTCAACGGCTCCAGCTGCGCAACATCGATACTCGGCTCGCCCAGCAACGCGGCCAGCTCGCGCAAGGCCGCATCCTGCTCGTCGCTGGCCTCTATCTGCTCGGCAATCGCCAGCTCGTTGCGCGATTCCGCTTCAAGAATGTCGGTGCGGGTACCTTCGCCTTGCTGGAACATTTGCCGGTTCTGGGCAAACTGGCGTTCGAACGCCTGCTGTTTGGCGCGGGCTATATTGATCTGGTCCTGCGCAAACAGCGCCTGGGTGTAGAGGGTCAGAACCCGCACCAGCAATTCCTGACTCTTGCTGCGAAAGGTCTCGTCGGCAAACAACGCCTGGGCCAGGCCTTTGCGGTAATTGGCATAGGCTTCGTAATCGATCAGCGGCTGCTGAATCGTCAGGCTTGAACCAAAGCTGTTGTAATGGCGATGGTCCGTGGTGTCTTCACGGCCGCCTTTAAGGGTGGCCTTGGAGTCGTTACGCCCTTTGTTGTAGCTGTACGAAACTCGCGGCAACAAGCCTGCACGACCGATTACCTTATTTTCCAGGCCCGCATCGCGCTCCTTGAGCGCGCCCAGGTAAGTCGGGTCGTTGCGAAGCGCCAGCTCATAGACCTGAAACGGGCCCATCGCATGACTCAATGAAGCAGTGCCCAGCAGGATGGCCGTCAGCAAAGCGGCTTTCAGGGGATGACGAGACATCCTATTCCTCCGTCAACGCGGAGCCGGCACGGTCCAGCAAAGGTTTGAACAGATAATTGAGCAGCGAGCGTTCGCCCGTGCGCACAAACATTTCAGCGGGCATGCCCGGCTTGATCACCAGCCCGTTGAGTTTTTCCAGTGCCGCATCGCCCACCGAAGTGCGCAGCACGTAATAGGGCTGGCCGGTTTTCTCATCCTGCATCTGATCGGCGGAAATCAGGTTTACCTCACCGGAAACCCGCGGCGTGCGACTTTGATTGAACGCAGTGAAGAGGATATCGACCGGCAAATGGCTGGCTACCTTGTCGATCAACTGCACCGGCAGCCGCCCTTCGACTTCAAGCCGTGTGCCCTGCGGTACGATTTCCAGCAGGGTTTCACCGGCACGCACCACTGCGCCATCGGTGTGCACGCCCAGGTTGACGGCGATGCCATCAGCAGGGGCAAGAATTGCACTGTGCTGCAGACTGAAACCTGCCGAAGCCAGTTGTTGCTCAAGGGTAAGCGCCTTGACCTGGGCATCGGCCCACTGGCTGCGCACTTCTTTCTGATACTCCTCGCGCTGCTGCTGAAGACGCAACCGCGACTCGACGATCCCCTGCTCTATCCGCCCGGTTTCGCCTGCGTTCTGCGCCAGGCTCTGCTGCACTTGAGAAAGCTGGCGTTGAAACTCCAGCAGACGGTTGCCCGGAATAAAACCGTTCTGCGCCAAGGGCTCCAGATTACTCAGTTGCTTGCGTAGCGAGTCAGCCTGAGCCAGCAGGTCCGAGCGGGCACGGCGCATGCCGGCGAGCTGCAGACCGGCACCCTCGATGCTCGCCTGCAAACCGGACTGTTCTCGAGCCAGCGCCTGTCGCCGGCTGCTGAACAGTTGCCGCTGGCCCTCAAGCACCAGTGCCAGATGCGGGTCGGGGTTCTGCCCCTGCCCGGCGGCGATCAGTTCTGCGGGAAAGTGCACCTCATCCAGGTTGTCACGCTCGCTCTGCCAGCGAGCCAGGCTGGCCCAGGCCATTCGATACTGGGCACGCAGCGATTGCACGTCGGCCTCGACCTGAGTCTGATCAAGGCGAAACAGCGGCTCGCCCTCCTTCACGGACTGGCCTTCGCTGACGAGAATCTTGCTCACCACGCCACCATCCAGCGACTGCACGGCCTTGCGCTTGCCCGACACCACAACGGTGCCCTGCACGGCAATGCCCTGATCCAGCGGGGCAAGACTCGCCCATAGAAAGAAACTGCCCGCCCCTGCCAGCATGAGAATCCAGCCTGCGCGAACGAAGAACTGCACGCCGCGCTCCTTGCCCGGCACGGTGTAATGAGTGTCGATAGGGCTGCTCATACGTCGGACTGCCTGTTCTGCGTGCCGTACTGACGGCTCATGGAAAGCCCAGCAGGTGCAGGGCGAGATTGCGATTGAGGGTGCGCTTGCGGTGCTTGCGCGGACGATGCCTGCCCGGACAAAGCCTGCAACACCTGAGCCGTGGTGCCGAATGCCTGCATGCGACCTTCGCTCAGCACAAGCAGACGATCGGTCTGGTTCAACGACTGCGTACGGTGGGTGACGAGCACGACGGTACAGCCGCGGGTCTTGAGTTCAGCAATCGCCTGGGTCAAGGCCGCTTCGCCTGCGGCGTCCAGATTGGAATTGGGCTCATCAAGCACCACCAGTCGCGGATCGCCATACAATGCTCGGGCCAACGCGACGCGCTGTTTCTGACCGCCTGACAAGCCAGCGCCATCGTCGCCCAGCCGCGTGTCGTAGCCCTGCGGCAGGCGCAGAATCAATTCGTGTACGCCCGCCAGTTGCGCAGCAGCAACCACGGCGCTCGCGTCGCCCTCGCTAAAACGCGCGATGTTTTCTGCCACGGTGCCACCGAACAGCTCGATGTCCTGCGGCAGATAACCGATATAGGGGCCCAGCGCCTCGCGGTCCCAGCGATGCATGTCGGCCCCGTCCAGACGTACCGTTCCACCCAGCACCGGCCAGACACCGACCAGCACGCGTGCCAGGGTCGATTTGCCGGAACCGGATGCTCCCAGTACACCGAGCACTTCACCAGCTTGCAGTTGAAAGCTCACTTGCTGAATCGTCGGCGACGTTTTTCCCGGAGGCGCAGCGCTGACCTGTTCCGCGCTGATCTGACCGCGCGGTGCTGGCAGTGGCATGCGCGGCGCGGGCTCGGCGTAGGTCTTGAGTAACTGGTCCAGACGCCCGTAAGCCAGGCGTGCAGAACTCCATTGCTTCCAGACTGCGATCAGTTGATCGATGGGGCTGAGGACCCTTCCCATGAGGATCGAACCGGCGATCATCATGCCTGCGGTCATTTCTCCGTTTATCACCAGCAGTGCGCCCAGGCCCAGCACCAGCGACTGCAGGCAAAGGCGCAGGGCCTTGCTGATCGAACTGATCACCGCTCCAGTGTCACTGGCACGGTTTTGCAAGGCCAGAAAGCGCCCATGCACATGGAACCAGCGACGCCGCAACACTTCGAGCATGCCCATCGCCTGGATCGCCTCGGCCTGTTGCAGGTGTCGGGTCGCCAATTGCGCAGACTGCTGCGAGTACCCGCTGGCCTCGGCCAACGGTTTGCGGGTCAGCCATTCGTTGAGGCAGGCCAGTCCGACCAGCAACACCGTCCCCACGCTGGCCAGCACGCCAAGCCAAGGGTCGAAAAGGAAGATCACCGCCAGGTAGATGGGAAACCACGGGGCGTCGAAGAACGCGAACAACGCCGGCCCGGTGAGGAACTGGCGGATAAAGGTCAGGTCACCCAGCGCCTGTCCAGCCTGACGCTGTCCAGCGTGCAGGTTGCTCTCGAACGCGGCCTGATAGACGCGCAGATTGAAACGCCTCTCCAGCTCGCTGCCGATGCGGATCACCACAAAGCTGCGGACCATCTCCAGCAGGCCGATAAACGCAAAGAACCCGACCACCATCAGCGTCAGCATGGCCAGGGTAGTCTGGTTCTGCGACGTCAGTACACGGTCATAGACTTGCAACATGTAAATCGATGGGGCGAGCATCAACACGTTGATCAGCGCGGTAAAACAACCGACACCAATCAACGCGCTCTTGTAGTCAGCCAGCGCTTTATAAAGCGGCGGCCGGGCGCTTTGGGGCAACGCACTCATGGTTGTTCCTTGATGGTCTTGCTGGTGACGGAGTGACATCCCTGGGTTTTAACAAACAACTCGCGCAGGTCCATGAAACGCTTAATCGGCGAGCCGTCCAAGTACCAGCACTTCACCGCCGGGCAGACGCGCCTGATAGATCTGCTCACCCATGTTATTGAGGTGAATCAGGCGATTGCCTTCCTTGTCGGTGAATGCCAGGCCATCCGGAGTCGGAAACCAGCCAGTGGGTGCTTCGTGCAACCACTTTACTGCACAGGCGAGATCGCCCGTCAGTTTCGGTACATCCGTGTTGAGGTGCAGCTCACAGGCTTCGTCCGTGTTTCCCTGAAGCGAAAGTCGCCACTTGCCGCTGAGTTCAGCTGGGTCGGGCAGTTTCAAACTCATGGCCATACTTGCTCCAGAAATACCCACCAGCAGCGCAACAGCCACTGGCACGATTCGAACAACGTGATTGATCTTCATGATGGGGTACTTTCCAGATCATGGACGACAGCAGGGTCGTCCATGATTGTTACAGATTAAACCACGATATCAGTAGCCAACGCTTGACCAACAGTGCCCACGAGGAAGTCCCCCACACCCTGACCTGTGAAGTCGATCGCCAGGCTACCCAGATTGCTGCTCTGGTTGTAGCTGAGGATCGCTTCGCCGACATGGCCGCTGAACGCGTTGACGAACTGCAGCGCGCTCAGCGTGGAAATGGCCGATACATCGATTTTGTCCTGACCGCTGACAAAGTCACGAATCGTATCCTGCGCTGCACGGTTCGAATCGGAACTGGCACCAAACACAAAAATGTCTGCACCAGCACCACCGGTCAGGCTGTCGGCACCGCCACCGCCGTAGATGATGTCGTTGCCGGCACCACCTTTGAGGTCGTTGGCAGCGGCATTGCCGATCAACAGGTCGTTGCCCGAACCGCCCACCGCGTTTTCAACCACCACGCCTTTGGCAATTGAAACGTTACCCACCATGCCACCCACGTCCGAGAACGAGGCCGCATTGAGGTTGATCTTCTGGTTCTGGGTGAAACCCGAGAAGTCGAGGGTATCCTTGCCCCCGCCGTCCCACACCGAGAACACCACCTTGGAGGAGGCAGAAGTGGCGCTGTAGAAATCACGCCCGGCGGTGGAGTTGAAACCGTAGACCGTATCGCCGGCACGGGTGCTCATATTCGCGCCATAGAGCTGTTGAACAGCCGCAATATCGTCCAGCAACGGTGCCGAGGAGTACGCCGCAACGCCGCCCTTGACGAAGTTCTGGTCGGTGTTGGACTCACTCCAGTAACTCATGACGCTGTAGCCACGCGTGTCTTCTGCGTAGCTGGCATCCTTGTAGGTCGGGTTGCCTTCGCCAGCGTTGTAGTCGCCAGGGTGAGACAGGCCCAGGGTGTGGCCAATTTCATGGGTCAGGGTCTGACGACCGTAATTGCCATTGTCCGGGGTGGTGTTGACCTTGTAGCTGTTATCGACAAGGTACCAGGACTGACCGTCGGTACGGCTGTTGCCGCTGGGCAGATAGGCAAAAGCCGCTCCGCCAGCACTGCCGTTACTGTAGTTGCCAAAGGTCATGTGCCCGTCGCCGCCGGAAGCCGCCTGGGTAAAGCTGACTTTGGCAACGTCTGCCCAGGATTGCATCGACAATACGGCCTGTGCTTTCTGCTGTGCGTTGAACGCACTGAAAGTCCCCAGCGAATTGTCGAACCCGGCAGGTTTGGCGGTCAGGAAGGTGTACGTGAGGTTGATGGTGCCGTTCCCATCGCGATCAGTCCACGCAGCGTCGTCGCGAAGGATGTAATCGGCGGCCTGATCGACCGAGTACGAAGGCTTGCCATTGATCGTGAGGTTACCGCCACGGTCGTACTGGTGAGCGAACGTATTGATCTGGTCGAAAGAGGTGCTGGTAGCAGCAGAGAGTTGAATTGCAGCATTTTCTTTGACTTTCGTCATGACACTTCCTTGTTTGCTGATTAACAGGTTAGGTGCGGCTGGACTCCCCCCTGTAGCGAGAGAGTCCAGTCACTCGCCTTGTGTTGCTGTTGCGTAACGCTTTGATGCGTAACAAAGCTGACACATTTAGAAATCTTGTGTCCAGCTCTCTTCAGTGATGTCAATTGGCCCAAACGGGGAAGTGCCTACAGGCCTTGGGGAATCGTCCGATATTATTTTTTGTGATGATCAAAAGCTGATAAGTGCTTGAGCAGACGAGGACAATCTTGATAAAGATGACTGATCGGTCAGGTGTCCTACGATGCGTAATTTGACTGGACCGACAGTCTCTGGCCAATCCGGCTTGCCCTTCCGAGGCTTCCGGAAGGGCATATCGCCATCACCTGAGATCCTGACACTTCTCAAATCCCGGAAATGCAAAAGCCCCGAAAGATCGGGGCTTTTGTTTGAAGTGCAACGGCCTGAGTAGTCAGGCCGAAGTCATCAGTCGTCGCGGCTCATGATGCCGAAAATCTGCAGCAGGCTGATAAACAGGTTGTAGATCGATACATACAGGCTGACCGTCGCCATGATGTAGTTGCGTTCACCACCCTGAATGATCGCGCTGGTCTGGAACAGAATGCAGACCGATGAGAACAGCACGAAGCCTGCGCTGATCGCCAGTTGCAAACCGCTGATCTGGAAGAACATGCTGGCCACTACCGCACCAAGCAGAACGAAGAAGCCTGCAGTGATGAAGCCACCCAGGAAGCTCATGTCCTTGCGGGTGATCAACACGTAAGCCGACAGACCGCCGAAAACCAGTGCGGTCATCGCGAAAGCGGAGCTAACCACTTCGGCGCCACCGGCCATGCCCAGATAACGGTTAAGGATAGGGCCTAGCAGGAAACCCATGAAACCTGTCAAGGCGAAGGTCGAAACCAGACCCCAGACCGAATCACGCAATTTGTTGGTCAGGAAAAACAGACCATAGAAGCCGATCAGTACCACGAAAATGTTCGGGTAGCCGACGCGCATCTGCTGAGCGACAAATGCCATGACACCGCTGAAAGCCAGCGTCAGAGCGAGAAGACCGTAAGTGTTGCGCAGGACACGACTAACCTCTAGCTGGTCGGCCTGCATGCCGGTTTTAAGGCTGTAATCCTGTTCGCGCATGGCGAAACTCCTTCCTGTTGAAATGTTGAGTTGCAAAGATCATAACAGAGGCGCTGCAACTGGCTAGTCACAGAGTTTGACAGCTTGTTTCATTCCGGTATTATGGCGCCCGCAACGATAGTGGAGGTATGGCCGAGTGGTTTAAGGCAGCAGTCTTGAAAACTGCCGACTGTAACAGGTCCTAGAGTTCGAATCTCTATGCCTCCGCCATATTTGGTAGCGCAAAGCCCTGATTATTCAGGGCTTTGTCGTTTCTGACCTTTATGAAAATCCCCCCTCTCCTCCCCCCTGCCAGCGGGCCCGCGCAACCTGATATATTCATGCGCACCCCGTATCAATAGACCGATGTTCGAATGCCCATCAATTTCGACCTAAACGACCTCCAGGCATTTCGTGCCGTGGTCGAGAATGGCAGCTTCCGCAAGGCCGCTGAAACCGTGCAGATCACCCAGCCTGCACTCAGCCGCCGCATAGAAAAGCTTGAGTCTGCGCTGAACGTGAAGCTGTTTGAACGCACCACCCGCAGGGTCAGCCTGACCACGGTGGGCCGTGCATTTCTGCCTCAGGTCGAGCGAATACTGGATGACCTCGACATCGCATTGATGACCATCGATGGCGTCGGTTCCACCCGGATGGGTAGCGTCACCATTGCTTGCGTGCCGTCAGCCGCCTACTACTTCATGCCGCAGGTCATCAGCGAGTTTCATAAGCTGTTTCCAAAAATCAGAATCCGGGTCATGGATGCCAGCGCCAACGAGGTCAACAGCGCGGTTGCCCTTGGCGAGGCAGATTTCGGGGTGAGTTTCAGCGGCAATCTGGCACCGGAGGTCGACTTCGAATTGCTTCTGCAGGAACGCTATGTGATGGCCTGCCGCCGGGATCACCCGCTTGCGACCTGCGCCAGCGTGAGCTGGGAGGAAATGTACCGCCACGACTACATCGCTCTGGACATAACGTCAGGTAACCGGCTGGTACTGGATCAGGCGCTGGCGCTCTCGCGCCCGCACAAGGAGAGTATCTGCGAAACGCGGCATGTCACCACCATGATCGGCCTTGTGGAGGCCGGCCTCGGCGTGGCGGCGGTACCCTCGATTGCCATGCCGATGACCGCTCACCCGTTTCTGGTGAGCGTGCCATTGGTTGCACCTGAAGTAGTTCGCAACGTAGGGCTGATCAAACGTCGCGGGAGGACATTGACGCCTGCAGCCCTCGAACTGGAACGACTGGTCAGGAAGATGCCGCTACGCTCAGCGGGGAACTGAATCCAGTCCTGTAGACTGCACCGTGGCCTGCGCTTTTGGGGACGCCAGGTAATCGAGCAATGCCTTTGCCTGCTTCGGGTGCTCGGCATTGACCGGAATGCCAGCAGCGTAGCGGGTAACCGACTGAACGTCTTCCGGAATCTTCGCCACGAACGTCACGCCGGGAACCGGCAACAGCTCGGCAACCTGTTGAAAGCCCACTTCGTAGTCGCCCTTGGCAACCACTGAAGCAACCGGGATGCGCTCGATCATCTTGCCCTTCGGCGCAAGCTCCTTCTCGATACCGAGCTTTTTGAAAAGCTCTTTTTCGATGTACACACCACTGGCGCTGTCGGAGTAAGCCACCGACTTCGCCTTGAGCAGCGTGTCTTTCAACTCGCTGTCGGTACCGATTGCAGGCTTGGCCGCCCCCTCCTTCACCACCATACCGATCCGCGAATCGGCCAGCTCGACCCGCGATGCCGGGTCTACCTTGCCTTGCTTGATCAGATCATCCAGCGCATAGCCGACCATGATCACCACATCGGCATGCTCGCCACGAGCCAGGCGGTTTGGAATGGCCTCGGGGGCCTTGCCCATCGACGGGCCAAGGATGGTGTCCAGTGTACCCCCGGAAGACGTCGCGTATTGCGGCCCCAGCAGTTTATATGCAGCAGTAAAGCCGCCTGATGTCATGACCTTGAGCTCTTCAGCCTGAGCGGCAACGCTGACTGCCATACAGCCCAGAAAAAGCATCGCCAATTGATGTTTATGCAACAGTTTCATAGTTTTTTCCTTTATTAAACAGCCAGTTGCGGGCGAACCGAAAGGTGCCGGTAGAGCACCAGGGTCGCGCCAAGCGCGCAAGCTGCAGCGAACGTCATCCAGTAAGCAGGTGCAGCCTTGTCACCAGTCAGATGGATCAACCAGGTCGAGATTGCCGGGGTGAAACCGCCGAAAACTGCTGTCGCCAAGCTATAGGCCAGAGAAAAACCGGCCACCCGCACCTCTACCGGCATGATTTCAGTCAGTGCCGGAATCATCGCGCCGTTATACAAACCGTAGAGAAACGAGAACCACAACAGCACTTCCAGCATATGAGCAAAGCTTGGCGCCTGAGCGAGAAAGGACAGCGCCGGATAAGCGCTGATGATGGTCAGCAGGGTCATCGCTACCAGCAGCGGCTTGCGTCCGAAACGGTCGCTCAACATGCCGCCGACCGGAAGCCAGATAAAGTTGGAGACACCGACCAGCAACGTCACCAGCAGCGCATCGGAGGTACTCAGATTGAGTACGGTTTTGCCGAATGTCGGTGCATAAATGGTGATCAGGTAAAACGTGGTGGTAGTCATCGCCACCATCAGCATGCCGGCAATCACCACGCGCCAGTTTTGCAGCAGCGTCGCGAACACCTGTCGCATGGTCGGACGGTGAGCGCGCGTGGCGAACTCTTCGGTTTCCTGCAGGCTGCGGCGTAGCAGGAAAATGAACGGGATGATCAGGCAGCCGATGGCGAACGGAATTCTCCAGCCCCAGTCGGCGACAGCAGCAGGTGTCATCCATTGGTTCAAGCCGTAACCCAGCGCGGCGGCGACAACGATTGCCACCTGCTGGCTGCCTGACTGCCAACTGGTGTAGAAGCCCTTGCGGCCGGGTGTCGCCATCTCTGCCAGATACACCGAAACGCCGCCCAATTCCGCGCCGGCGGAAAAGCCTTGCAGCAATCGGCCGACCAGCACCAATGCCGGTGCCCACAAGCCGATGCTCGCGTAACCGGGCACCAGGACAATCAGTAACGTGCCACTGGCCATGATCGACAGGGTCACGATCAAGCCTTTGCGCCGGCCCACGTCATCGATGTAAGCGCCCAGAATCACTGCACCCAGCGGGCGCATCAGGAAGCCCGCACCGAAAACCGCGAAGGTCATCATCAGCGAAGCAAATTCACTGCTGGCCGGGAAAAAGGCGGAGGCGATCTGGGTGGCGTAAAAGCCAAACAGGAAGAAGTCGAATTGCTCGAGGAAGTTGCCTGAAGTGACGCGAAATACTGCTCCGGCCTTCGACCGGGTGTTGCCTGTTCCTGATGGGGATGAGCTGTGCATCAGTGTTCTCCAGCGATCTTATTAGAGTGTTGTAAGCGCTTATGGGAAAGGAGTCTGCCGGACACACTTTGAAACGATAAGTGCTATGTTTTCATCGATTGATGCCCTATGAACATCAATAGACACTCAGACGGTTGCGCTCTGACCCAGCGCTTGCAGGTCGAACCGCGCCAAACTCACACGTCGGCCCTTGAATTCTTTATCATTGCGGATGTTTTGTTGGCAGAGCCGATCATGAAATTCGCCATCTCACTTTTTTCCGCCGCCCATGCGCCCTCCTCGCGAAGAGCCTTGCTGTTCGCCAAAGCCGTACTCGCAGGCGGACATGAGATCGTCCGGTTGTTTTTTTATCAGGACGGCGTACACAGCGCGTCGGCCAATGTCGTGACGCCTCAGGATGAGCAGGATATGGCCCTGCAATGGCGTGACTTCATCGCCGAACACCACCTGGATGGCGTGGTGTGCATCGCCGCCGCGCTGCGTCGTGGCGTGCTTGATGCCCAAGAGGCCGAGCGTTATCAGCGGCCAGCGGCGAATCTGCGCGAGCCTTGGGAATTGTCCGGGCTGGGGCAGTTGCACGATGCCGTGCAATCGGCTGATCGTTTGATCTGCTTTGGAGGGCCGTGACATGCCCAGATCATTATTGGTAGTCAGCCGCCAGTCGCCGTGGTCCGGCCCCGGTGCCCGTGAAGCACTGGACATCGTGCTGGCGGGTGGTGCATTCGATCTGTCGGTCGGCCTGCTGTTTCTGGATGACGGGGTTTTCCAGTTGTCGCCGCAGCAACTGCCCGGTGCCCTGCAACAGAAAGACCTGACCGCAAACCTCAAGGCCCTGTCGATGTTCGGCGTTGAAGACCTTTATGCCTGCGGACAAAGCCTGACCGAGCGCGGCATCCCTGCCAGCGCATTGAGCGAAGAAATCAGTCAGTTGTACACACGCTCCGAATTGTCGGCACTCTTTGACCGCTACGACGAGGTGATTACGATCTGATGGCTACTTTGCACGTTCTCTCCCATTCGCCTTTTGCCGACACCCGACTGTACAGCTGCCTGCGCCTGCTGGGCCGTGACGACGGTGTATTGCTCTGTGGCGACGCTACTTATGCACTGACACCGTCATGCGCACCATTGGAATCCCTGCAGCCCCTGGTCGATTCATTGCAGTTGTTTGTACTTGATGAAGACATCAAGGCACGCAATCTGCCACTGCCCGTCGGAGTAAACAGCATCGACTACCCTGCCTTCGTGGAACTGTCCTTACGCTTCGACAAGGTCAATACCTGGCTATGAAACAGTTGATGATTGACGGGCACAGCATCGAACTGGACAAGGATGGTTTTCTGCAGGACCTCAACGACTGGTCGCTTGACGTCGCCCACGCCCTGTCCGCTGAGGAAGGTATCGCCCTGAGTGCCGAGCACATTGAAATCCTCCAGTTGCTGCGGGATTTCTACGCCGAGTTTCAGCTTTCGCCGGCCACTCGGCCGCTGATCAAATACACCGCACTGAAGCTGGGTACGGAAAAAGGCAACAGCATGCACCTCAACCGCCTGTTCAACGGCACTCCCGCCAAACTCGCCGCCAAGCTGGCGGGCCTGCCTAAACCGACCAATTGCATATGAACGATTACGCCGCGCTTGTGACCGAAACACCTGAAGAACATCCCTTTGCGACATTTGTGCGCATCCTGGGCAAAGGCAAACGCGGTGCGCGCAACCTGACGCGCGAAGAAGCGCGAGAGGCCATGGGTATGTTGCTCGATGAAAAAGTCGAGGACACCCAGCTCGGGGCTTTTCTGATGCTGCTGCGCCATAAGGAAGAAAGCCCCGAGGAACTGGCGGGGTTTACCGAAGCCGTGCGCGAACGCCTCAATGCTCCGGCGATTCAGGTCGATATCGACTGGCCGACCTACGCGGGGAAAAAGCGTCATCTGCCGTGGTACTTGCTGGCGGCCAAGTGTCTGGCGCAAAACGGCGTGAAGATCCTCCTGCACGGCGGCGGTGCCCATACTGCGGGACGCCTGTACACCGAACAATTGCTCGGCCTGCTGAATATTCCCCTGTGCCGCAACTGGTCAGCAGTCGAAACCTCGCTTGAGCAAGGCAATATAGCGTTCATTCCGCTAGGGGACTGGGCACCACAGCTGCAACGCATGATTGATCTGCGCAACACGCTGGGCCTGCGCTCCCCCATTCATTCTCTGGCACGCATTCTCAACCCGCTTCAGGCCCGTTGCGGCCTGCAAAGCATCTTTCATCCGGGCTATCAGAGCGTGCATCGCGATGCCAGCAGCCTGCTGGGCGACAACGCCATTGTGGTCAAGGGTGACGGTGGCGAAATCGAGATCAACCCGGACACCATCAGCCATTTGTACGGCACCACTGGCGGCCAGCCCTGGGACGAGGAGTGGCCAGCGCTTTCGCCGCGCCGTCATGTAAAACCGGCGACACTCGACCCACAGCAACTGTTGGCCTTGTGGCGCGGGGAAATCGAAGACAGCTACCCGCAACTGGCGTTGATATCGACCATCGCGCTTGCCCTGCGCGGCCTGGGTGTCGCTCGCGACGAAGCGTTCGAGCAAGCCCGAGTGTTCTGGGATCGGCGCGCCAAGAACCTTTGACCTATCGGCTGTGACGATCACCAGCACCTATAATCCTGCGCGTTTTAGGTCGAACCGATGCGCCTTGGCTGACCTCCAAGCTCTATAACCTGGAAATGGGAGTCAGACATGGGCCTTCTGGTCGAAGGACACTGGCAAGACCAGTGGTACGAAAGCAGCAAAGATGGCGCCTTTCAGCGTGAAAATGCGCAACAACGCAACTGGGTCACAGCCGACGGACAAGCGGGGCCATCTGGTGAGGGCGGTTTTGCTGCACAGGCCGGCCGCTACCACTTGTATGTCTCACTGGCATGCCCGTGGGCACACCGCACACTGATCGTACGCAAGCTCAAGGGACTGGAAAACCTGATCGGCGTTTCCGTGGTCAGTTGGCTGATGCTGGAAAATGGCTGGACTTTCGATAAGCAGAAAGGCTCCAGCGGCGATGCGCTGGATGACTTCCAGTTCTTTCACCAACGCTATACCGCCGATGACCCTCGTTATACCGGCCGCGTGACGGTTCCGGTGCTGTGGGACAAACAGCAGCAATGCATCGTCAGCAACGAGTCTGCGGAAATCATCCGTATGTTCAATGGCGCATTCGACGAACTGACCGGCAACACGCTGGACTTTTATCCGCAAGCCTTGCGGGCGAGCATCGACGAGCTCAACGAGCAGATTTATCCGAACGTCAACAACGGTGTCTACAGGGCCGGGTTCGCCACCTCACAGGGGGCTTACGAAGAGGCGTTCAATGATGTGTTTGCCGAACTGGACGTGCTGGAAAACCTGCTCGGAGAAAAGCGTTACCTGACAGGGACGCACCTCACCGAAGCCGACATACGCCTGTTCACCACCATCGTGCGCTTCGATGCGGTGTATTACAGTCACTTCAAGTGCAACCTGCGACGCATCGCGGATTACCCGAACCTTAGCAATTGGCTACGTGAGTTGTACCAATGGCCAGGTATCGCGGAGACGGTGAACTTCGAGCACATCAAGGGCCACTACTACGCGAGCCATCGCACCATCAACCCGACCGGCATCATACCCAAGGGTCCAGCGCTTGATCTGCAGGCAGGTCACGACCGGGAGCGGCTGTCCGGTGAGGGTGTCTGGAGCAATTGACAGATTGGCAAAAAAGGATGGATAGCCCGAACGGGCTATCCAATATCGGCTTCAGACCGTCGCCTGTGCCCCTTCGAACCATGCCAGCTTTTCACGCAACTTGACCACTTCGCCGATGATCACCAGCGTTGGCGCATGCACCTCATGCTCGGCGACCAGTTGCGGCAGATTGGCCAGAGTCCCGGTGAACACACGCTGATTGACCGTCGTGCCCTGCTGAACCAGCGCAGCAGGCGTGTCGGCAGAGCGACCATGCCTGATCAGTTCTTCACAGATGACCGGCAAACCGATCAGCCCCATGTAAAACACCAGCGTCTGAGCAGGCGCAACCAGGTCGGACCAGGGCAGGTCTGTGGTGCCGTTTTTCAAGTGACCGGTAATGAAACGCACAGACTGTGCGTGATCACGGTGCGTCAGCGGTATACCGGCATACGCCGCACAACCACTGGCGGCGGTAATACCTGGAACCACTTGAAATGGAATGCCATGCGCAGCCAGCTCTTCGATTTCCTCGCCGCCACGGCCGAAGATAAACGGATCGCCGCCCTTGAGGCGCACCACTCGCTTGCCTTGCTTGGCCAGTGCAACCAGTTGCTGGTTGATCTGTTCCTGCGGAACAGCGTGCTCTGCACGGCGTTTACCGACATAGACACGCTCGGCATCGCGACGGCACAGGTCAAGAATCGTCGGCGCGACAAGGCGGTCATACAGCACCACATCCGCTTGCTGCATCAGGCGCAAGGCCCGGAAAGTCAGCAAGTCAGGATCACCGGGGCCAGCACCGACCAGATACACCTCGCCGGTCTCCGGCGGTGGCTCGCCAGCGATCTTGGCGATCAGCAGACGCTCGGCCTCGGCCCCCTGCCCGGCCAGTTGGCGATCAGCAATGGCACCCTGAAAAACATCTTCCCAGAACGCTCGGCGTTGCTGCACATTCGGAAACAGCCCTTTGACCTGATTGCGAAAGCGCGCAGCAAGCCCGGCGAGCTGCCCGTAGGTAGAGGGAATCCAGGTTTCCAGCTTGGCACGGATCAAACGTGCCAGCACCGGCGCATCGCCGCCACTGGACACAGCGATCACCAATGGCGAGCGGTCGACAATGGCCGGAAAGATAACCGTACACAACGCCGGGGCGTCCACCACATTGACCGGAACGCAGCGCAGCCGGGCGTCATGGGAAACCTGGGCGTTGAGCGGCTCGTCATCCGTCGCGGCAATAATCAGCACACAACCATCAAGATCGCTTTCGCTGTAGCCGCGTAGGATCATCTCACCGCCGCTCTGGACGACCAGCTCACTCAGTTGGGCCTCGATTTCTGGCGCAACCACGCGCAGCACTGCGCCAGCGTCGGCAATCAGGCGTGATTTGCGCAAGGCAATTTCACCACCGCCGACCACCAGCACCCGGCTGCCACGCAGGTTATGGAACAGCGGCAGAAATTCCATTTAACCGATGACCTCAAGGCCGCCCATGTAAGGCTTGAGCACCTCGGGCACGCGAATCGACCCGTCCGCTTGCTGGTAGTTTTCCAGCACCGCCACCAATGTACGACCCACCGCCAGCCCCGACCCGTTGAGGGTGTGGACCAGTTCCGGCTTGCCAGTTTCCGGATTGCGCCAGCGGGCCTGCATGCGGCGCGCCTGGAAATCACCGCAGTTGGAGCACGAAGAGATTTCGCGGTACTTGTCCTGGCTAGGAATCCACACTTCCAGGTCGTAGGTTTTCACGGCACTGAAGCCCATGTCGCCGGTGCACAGCGCCAGCGTACGGTATGGCAGTTCCAGCAATTGCAAAACGCGCTCGGCATTGCCGGTCAGCGATTCAAGCGCAGCCATGGAGTCTTCAGGCGCAACGATCTGAACCATCTCGACCTTGTCGAACTGGTGCTGGCGGATCATGCCACGCGTGTCACGACCCGACGCACCCGCTTCGCTACGGAAGCAAGGGGTATGGGCAACAAACTTGAGAGGCAGCTGTTTGGCATCGAGAATTTCACCCGACACGATATTGGTCAGCGACACTTCCGCGGTCGGAATCAGGTACAGATCAGCTTCGCCTTCGCGGGTGATCTTGAACAGGTCTTCCTCGAACTTGGGCAACTGGCCTGTACCCTGCAACGCAGGTGCCTGCACCAGGTAAGGCGTGTAGGTCTCTTCGTAGCCGTGTTCGTTGATGTGCAGATTGATCATGAACTGCGCCAGCGCACGGTGCAGGCGCGCGATCGGGCCACGCAGCAGGGCAAAACGCGCACCGGACAGCTTGGCAGCGGTCTCGAAGTCCAGCCAGCCGAACTTCTCGCCCAGAGCAACGTGATCCTTGACCTCGAAATCGAAGGCAGTCGGCGTACCCCAGCGACGCACTTCGACGTTGCCTTCTTCGTCAGCGCCGACCGGCACCGATTCGTGAGGCAGGTTCGGAATGCTCAGCACCAGCGCATCCAGCTCGGCCTGAATGCCATCCAGCTCGACCTTGCCTTCGCTCAGCTCGTTCCCCATCCGCTCGACATCAGCCATCAACGGCGCGATGTCTTCGCCACGCTGTTTGGCCTGACCGATGGATTTGGAACGTGCATTGCGCTCGGCCTGCAGCTGTTCGGTGCGGGTCTGCACCACCTTGCGCTGGGCTTCCAGCGATTCAATGCGCGCCACATCCAGTGTGAAGCCACGGGAAGCCAGGCGATCCGCTACGTCCTGAAGTTGAGTACGTAACAGTTTGGAATCGAGCATATCGTTCTCTCGTCTATCAAAGTCTGGTCAGGGACAGGCCAACCCAGGTTGCGAGCAGCCCGCCGAATACGCTGATACCGGCATAACCAAGGGCCAGCGGTACTTGCCCGCTTTCCAGCAGGCGCAGCGTATCCAGTGAAAAGGATGAAAAGGTCGTCAGACCGCCTACAAAGCCGACAATCAAGCCGGCACGAATTTCGATGGGCACTTCCGGGCGCAGCAGGAACAAGCCATACAGTACGCCGATTATCAGGCACCCTACGATGTTGACCGCAAGCGTCGCCGCGTAAAAATAACGTGGCCAGTTGGCGCTTACCCAGGTACCAGTCGCAAAGCGCAATAATGTACCAGCGATCCCGGCAATCGACACCGCAAGAATGGTCTGAATCATCACTTTCTCCGTTGGCGGGGACTGGCATCGTCCAATGCGCTCAGATGCCTGAGCTTCTCCCCGATCTTGAGCTCCAGACCGCGTGGCACAGGCTGGTAATACTGCCGTGGTTCCAGCTCGTCCGGAAAATAGTCTTCGCCAGCCGCATAGGCTTCAGGCTCGTCATGGGCATAACGGTATTCTTCGCCATAACCGAGCTGCTTCATCAGCTTGGTCGGCGCATTGCGCAAGTGCAGCGGCACCTCCAGCGAGCCATGCTCGCCAGCTTCGCGCATTGCTGCCTTGAAGGCCATGTAGACCGCGTTGCTTTTTGGCGCACAGGCCAGATAGACGATGGCCTGTGCCACCGCCAGTTCGCCCTCGGGGCTGCCCAGACGCTCCTGAACGTCCCAGGCCGACATGCACAGCGGCAAGGCGCGCGGATCTGCATTGCCGATATCTTCACTGGCCATGCGCACCACGCGACGCGCCAGATACAGCGGATCGCAGCCGCCGTCGATCATCCGGGCAAACCAGTACAGGGCTGCGTCGGGGTCGGACCCACGTATTGACTTGTGCAAGGCCGATATCTGGTCATAGAACGCCTCACCGCCCTTATCGAAGCGACGTCGGCTGTCACCCAGCAGGCTCTGCAGCAGTTCGACATCGATCTCGCTGCCGTCTTCGGCAAGATCGGAGGCGTTTTCGAGCAGATTGAGCATGCGCCGACCATCGCCATCAGCGGCGGCCATGAGAATCGTGAAACCTTCATCGCTCAAGGTCAGTTGGCGCTTGCCCAGCCCGCGCTCTTCGGTCAGGGCACGATTGACCAGTTTGCGCAGCGCTGCCTCGTCCAGGCTTTTGAGCACATAGACACGGGCCCGGGACAACAAGGCATTATTGAGTTCGAACGAAGGATTTTCGGTAGTGGCGCCGATAAAAATCAGCGTGCCATCTTCGACATAAGGCAGGAACGCATCCTGTTGCGACTTGTTGAAGCGGTGCACTTCGTCGACGAACAGAATCGTGCGTTTGCCATATTGCCCGGCCTGCTGCCTGGCGACTTCCACTGCCTGACGGATTTCCTTGACCCCCGCCAGAACGGCGGAAACAGTCTCGAAATGCGCGTCCGAAACCTTGGCCAGCAGCCTCGCCAGGGTGGTCTTGCCCACACCGGGCGGCCCCCAGAAAATCATCGAATGCAGCGCGCCCTGCTCCAGCGCCTCACGCAGAGGCTTGCCGTGGGCAAGCACGTGTTCCTGACCGACGTATTCATCCAGATTGGTAGCACGCAAACGTGCAGCCAGAGGCTGAGCTATCGGTTCGCGGCTGAACAGATCCATGATCAGGAATTAACCCTTTTACTCTTGAATGACATCAGCACCCTTGGGGATCTGGAACTGAAACTTGCTGGCCGCAACAGGCTCGTTGGCCTTGACGCCAGTGAACAGGATATTGGTGCGCTGGCCCACGCTGTCGATCAGTTGCATGTCGTTGATGATGCCGTTACGAAACGACAAACGCAGGCTGTCGAACAGGGTGTCCTTGGTCTTGGGCTTGAGCACGAAGTCGATCACGCCACCTGCCTCTTTCGCCGTGATATCGAAGCTTTCGCTGATCTTCGACACGTCACCGGACAGCAGCAACGCTGGGGTCTGGGTCAAGCGCTGATCGAGTTTCTTGATGGTGACCTGCTCCAGATCAGGGTCCCACAACGACACTTTCTTGCCGTCGGAAACCATCAACTGCTCCTGTGGCGCATCGGTGTGCCAGTTGAACAGGCCTGGACGCTGCAACGTCATTTCGCCCGTAGTCTCTTGCAATTGCGTGCCGCCACCGTCCAGCGTCAATTGCGAGAAGCGTGCGGTCAGGGTCTGGGATTTCTCCAGCAACTGGGTCAGGCGAGCCACGTCCTTGCTGTCGGCATGGGCGGACATCACGGAGAAGGTCAGTGCGGTGGCCAACAGCATGCGGATAAGACGCATGGGATTCCTCTTTGAAGTCGATGATGATGCGGCAGCGTGCCTGGCACGCCGCCGACGCAGTTCGGGGTGATAAAAATCAGTCGCGCACCGGTCCTGGAGCCAGAACTTCACGCGAGCCGTTGGTATTCATGGAGGTCACGACGCCAGCCATTTCCATTGCTTCGATCATGCGCGCTGCGCGGTTGTAGCCGATCTTCAGCTTGCGCTGCACGGCGGAAATCGATGCACGACGGCTTTCGAGTACAAACTTGACCGCCTCATCGTAAAGCGCGTCGCTTTCGCTGTCTTCACTGCCTTCGCCGCCACCGCCATCAAAGCCGCTGCCGGGCTCTTCCACACCGGCGAGAATATCGTCGTTGTAGTCAGGCGAACCACGCAGTTTCCAGGCCTCTACCACGCGATGCACTTCCTCGTCGGAAACAAACGCGCCGTGTACGCGAATCGGCAGGCTGGTGCCCGGCGGCATGTACAGCATGTCGCCGTGGCCCAACAGTTGTTCGGCACCGCCCTGATCGATGATGGTCCGGGAATCGATCTTGCTCGACACCTGAAACGCCATGCGCGTCGGGATGTTGGCCTTGATCAGACCGGTAATCACATCCACCGAAGGACGCTGTGTCGCGAGGATCAGGTGGATACCTGCCGCACGAGCCTTCTGGGCGATACGGGCGATCAGCTCTTCGACCTTCTTGCCGACGATCATCATCATGTCGGCGAATTCATCCACCACCACGACGATGGTCGGCAGCTTGCTCAGCAACGGCGCTTCATCATGAATGCTTTCCCGCTTGTACAGCGGATCGGCAAGTGGCTCCCCGGCGTCCTGCGCATCCTTGACCTTCTGGTTGAAGCCCGAAAGGTTACGCACACCCATTTTCGCCATCAGCTTGTAACGGCGTTCCATCTCGGCAACGCTCCAGCGCAAGGCGTTGGCAGCGTCCTTCATGTCGGTGACGACCGGACACAACAGGTGCGGAATGCCTTCGTAGATAGACAGCTCAAGCATCTTCGGATCGATCATGATCAGCTTGGCGTCTTCCGGGCCGGACTTGAACAGGATCGACAGGATCATGGCGTTCACACCAACCGACTTACCGGAACCGGTCGTACCGGCCACCAGCAAGTGGGGCATCTTGGCCAGGTCGGTAATCACCGGCTTGCCGCCGATGTCGTGGCCCAGCGCCAGGGTGACAGGCGACTTGGCATTATCGTATTCAGGGGTCGACAGCACCTCGGAGAAGCGCACGATCTGGCGGTCTTCGTTGGGGATCTCGATACCGACAGTGGTCTTGCCCGGGATCACCTCAACCACACGCACGCTGGTAACCGCCAGTGAGCGGGCAAGGTCCTTGGCGAGGTTGGCAATGCGACTGACCTTGACGCCAGCGGCAGGCTGAATCTCGTAACGGGTAATGACCGGACCGGGATGGATGGAGTCAACCGAGACCTCGACACCAAATTCCTTGAGCTTGATTTCCAGCAGATGACCGACCGCCGCCAAGGACTCTGGCGAATAGTTGAGCTGCTTCTTTTCTGCCGGATCAAGGATGGAGATGGGCGGCAAGGTGCCTTCGACTGCGCTGTCAACGAACAGCGGGGCCTGTTTTTCCTTCATGACCCGCTTGCTCGGTTCTGCAGGCTTTGAAGGGGCTGGCGCAATAACCGCAGGCACGTGTTTTTCGCGCTCGGTCATGTGTTTGCTCAGCGATACTTCGCGCTCCATCAGGCGCTCTTTGGCCTTGGCCTGCTCGCGACGGTCAGGTGCAACGGGCGCGACCACATCGTTGACGCGCATGTCGACCTCACGCAACTGCGCAACCATCTGCTTGCGCTCGGCACGGGCGGTCCACCAGCGGTTCGCCGCCCCCTGGAACAATTCGAACAGGTCAAGTGTGATCTTGCCGGTGACGTCCATGACCTTGAACCACGACAGGTCGGTAAACACTGTCAGACCGAATAGAAACAGGGCGATGAACAGCAAGGTGCTGCCCTGGATGTTCAGGGCTTTCTTGGCCAGATCGCCGAGCACTTCGCCCAACACACCGCCCGCCGAGCCCGGGAAGCCGGCCGAGAAGTGGAAATGAATGTGCGCCAGCGCCGCGCCCGCCAGTATCAGGAATACCAGCCCGATCAGACGCCAGGAGAAGAGCCAGCCGCTCCACTGCCAGGGTTCGTGACGATGACGAAACACCTGCCAGGCCTTGATTGCCAGCAGCAGCGGGAAGATATAGGCGAAATAGCCCAGGATCATGAACAGGATGTCGGCACAGAAGGCACCGGCACGCCCCGCAGCGTTCTGCACCTGCGCGGCGTTACTGCTGGTGTGGCTCCAGCCGGGATCACTCTGATCGTAGGTCAACAATGCCATTATCAGGTACAGGCACAGGGCGCCAAAGGCGATCAGGGCCCCTTCCTTGAGCCGGTAGTGCAATTGCTGCCGCCAAAGCGGAACAGCGCTGGGTGCTGGGGTGGATTTCTTCAAAACGCTTTAATTCCTGCGCTGTAGCGCGAACATCTCGTTGATTGACCAGAAACGGCTGTCGGACGGCGCTGAATGCTCCCGCATGAACAGGGATAGCAGACACCGGGAAGCCCGTTCGACAGACGTTTGAATGATAACGCCCAAAGCAGGCATTGTACGGCTTTACAGGCGCTTGGGTCTGTACGAAAACACGTCAGACCGACTTCAGACAGTTCCGCAATGCGGGACATGCTTTCATGTTCGCTGATGATGTTCAATTTGAGCATGCATTCCGTTTTGTGACAAAGGCTTATGACGTGTTTCTATCAACCGCCCACAACTTCAAGGGCTGCACCATCATCGCCGCGCCCTTGCCCTACCGTATGTGCCAAGTACGCGCCATAATGACAACCGCTTGTGACCACGCCTGCCGCACAGAGTTGCACTTACTGGCCGGTGCGCCCTCCCCTTCCGCAAAGTTGTGATGCCATGCTGACCTGGTTGAACCGCAATAGCCTGGATTTCCCGCCACTGGAGAAAGCCCTCCGCGAGCCCAACGGATTACTTGCCGCCGGTGGAGACCTGTCAGCCGATCGCCTGATCAATGCCTACAGGCACGGCTGCTTTCCGTGGTTTCAGGACGGCCAGCCGATTCTCTGGTGGTCTCCCGATCCGCGTACCGTGCTGTTTCCCGAAGAGCTGCATGTTTCGCGCAGCCTCGGCAAAATGTTGCGCCAGTCTTGCTATCGAGTGACCTTCGATCAAGATTTCGCGAGCGTGATCAAGGCCTGCGCCGCGCCCCGCAGTTATGCCAATGAAACCTGGATTACCGGCTCGATGCAGGATGCCTATCTCGAGCTGCACCGACGCGGTCATGCGCACAGCGTCGAAGTCTGGGATCAGGATGAGCTGGTCGGCGGGCTGTATGGCCTGGCAATGGGCCAGTTGTTCTTCGGAGAGTCAATGTTCAGTCGTGCAGACAACGCTTCCAAAGTCGGATTCGCCACACTAGTGCAGCACCTGACTGACTGGGGTTTTGTATTGATCGATTGCCAGATGCCGACCCAACACCTTCACAGCTTCGGCGCACGCTCGATTCCCCGGCAGACTTTTGCCGACTATCTGTCTCGCCACCTTGATCAACCGACCGGTGCCGACTGGTCATCTAGGCGAGTTTGACAGGCTGGCATACACTCATGGGTAGGGATTTACCATTAGGCGACGACCATGACAGAGCTGGCGAGGCTGAAGTTTTATGCCACTCAACCGCACACCTGCAGTTACCTGCCTGAAGAACAGGCGACTACCCTGTTTCTGGACCCCAGCCAGCCAATGGATGTGCAGGTCTACGCCGACCTGTCGGACATGGGCTTTCGCCGTAGCGGCGATCACCTTTACCGCCCCCACTGCCAGAACTGCAGCGCTTGCGTGCCCGCGCGCATTCCTGTGAACCTTTTCGCACCCGACAGGCAGCAAAAACGCATATTGAAACGTAATGCCGATATTCAGGTACAAAGCGCCAGACCGGCCTTCACCGAGGAATATTTCGATCTTTATCAGCGCTACATAGAACAACGGCACGCTGACGGCGACATGTTTCCACCCAGCCGCGAACAGTTTTCGACATTTCTGGTTCGCGACCTGCCCTTTTCGCGTTTTTACGAATTTCGCGTCGACCAACGACTGCTGGCAGTTGCGGTCACCGACCTTTTGCCCAACGGCCTTTCCGCGGTCTACACGTTCTACGAACCTAATGAAGAGCGCCGCAGTCTGGGCCGTTACGCGATTTTGTGGCAGATCGCCGAAGCCGCCAGACTTCAACTGCAGGCGGTGTACCTGGGTTACTGGATCAAAAACTGCAAAAAGATGAATTACAAGACCCAATATCGGCCCATTGAGCTACTTACCAATCAAAGATGGGTCACTCTGTATTGAACCCCTTGGCTTAAACTGGTTTTTTCGGGCACAATGCACGCCGCTTTTGCCTGGCGCCACTTGCACCGGGCCACTCATTTGTATACCGAGGGCTTTACTGCATGTCGAAAGAAGACAGCTTCGAAATGGAAGGCACTGTCGTCGACACCCTGCCCAACACCATGTTCCGCGTGGAGTTGGAAAACGGGCACGTCGTAACCGCGCATATCTCCGGCAAGATGCGCAAGAATTACATCCGTATTCTGACCGGTGACAAAGTGCGTGTAGAACTGACGCCCTATGACCTGAGCAAAGGGCGCATCACCTACCGCGCTCGTTAAACAGGCATTGACGAAAACGCCCGGCATAAGCCGGGCGTTTTTGTTTGCCTGTTTCGTACAACCAGGTACCTCGGCCTGCCCCGCATCCATTCACGATGCGGAGCGAGGCTTCGGCGTCAGGCCATTTCTGCTGTGGTTTCGAAGTCGAAGGTAATCTCGCCATCCTTGATATCGATGTGAACCACACCACCGTGCTCTGACAATTCGCCGAACAGGATCTCTTCGGCCAGCGGCCGCTTGATCTTGTCCTGAATCAGGCGAGCCATCGGTCTGGCACCCATCGCCGCATCGTAACCACCCTGCGCCAGCCAGCTTCTCGCCGCCTCGGACACTTCGAGCAGTACGCGCTTGTCTTCCAGCTGGGCCTGAAGCTCGGTAAGGAACTTGTCGACCACGCTCTTGATGACTTCGTGGCTGAGACGGCCAAACTGAATGATGGTGTCCAGACGGTTGCGGAACTCCGGCGTGAAGCTCTTCTTGATCACTTCCATCGCGTCAGACGAGTGGTCCTGATGGGTGAAACCGATCGAAGCACGCGCGGCGGACTCGGCCCCGGCATTGGTGGTCATGATCACGATCACGTTGCGGAAATCTGCCTTGCGCCCGTTGTTGTCGGTCAGCGTACCGTGGTCCATCACCTGCAAAAGCAGGTTGAAGACTTCCGGGTGAGCTTTTTCGATTTCATCGAGCAGCAGCACGCAATGCGGTTGACGAGTGATGGCTTCAGTCAACAGACCGCCCTGATCGAAACCGACGTAGCCCGGAGGCGCGCCGATCAGACGGGAAACGGTATGCCGCTCCATGTACTCGGACATGTCGAAACGAATCAGCTCGACACCCAACGCCTTGGCCAACTGGCGAGCGGCTTCGGTCTTGCCGACACCGGTAGGGCCTGCGAACAGGAACGAACCGACCGGCTTGTCAGGCGACTTGAGGCCTGCACGCGAAAGCTTGATCGCCGTGGACAACGAGTCGATGGCTGCATCCTGACCAAACACGGTGAGCTTCAGATCGCGCTCCAGGTTACGCAGCAGCTCCTTGTCCGAACTGTTGACGTGTTTCGGCGGAATACGCGCGATCTTGGCGACGATGTCTTCGACCTGAGGCACATCGATGCGCTTGACGCGCTGCTCGACAGGCTGCAGACGCTGGTAGGCACCGGCTTCATCAATAACATCGATCGCCTTGTCGGGCATATGACGGTCATTGATGTAACGCGACGCAAGCTCAGCGGCGGCGCGCAGCGCTTCGTCACTGTACTCGATGCTGTGATGCTGCTCGAAACGGCTTTTCAGGCCGCGAAGGATGCCAATGGTGTCTTCGACCGAAGGCTCGGACACATCGACTTTCTGAAAGCGACGCGCCAAGGCGCGGTCTTTTTCGAAAATCCCGCGAAACTCCTGAAAGGTCGTAGAGCCGATGCAACGGATCTCGCCAGACGACAGCAACGGTTTTAACAGGTTGGAGGCATCCATCACCCCGCCTGATGCTGCACCAGCACCAATGATGGTGTGGATCTCGTCAATGAACAGAATCGCCTGAGGACGCTTGCGCAGCTCATTGAGCAACGCTTTGAAACGCTTCTCGAAATCGCCGCGGTATTTGGTCCCGGCCAGCAGGGCACCCAGATCAAGCGAGTAGACAACGCTGCTGGCGAGCAAATCAGGAACCTGATTGTCCACGATACGCTTGGCCAGGCCTTCGGCAATAGCCGTTTTACCCACCCCAGCCTCACCGACCAGCAACGGGTTGTTCTTGCGACGACGAGCCAGAATCTGAGCTACACGCTCGACTTCGCTTTCGCGACCGACCAGCGGATCGATGCGCCCCTGGCGCGCCAATTCGTTCAGATTGCTGGCATAGGCATCCAGAGGATTGCCTGAGGAAGATGCTTCACCGCCCTCGTCGTCCTGCATATCCTGTTCACCTTCAGAAGAGTGTTCGCCATGCCCAGGAACCTTGGAGATACCGTGGGCGATATAGTTGACGACATCAATCCGGGCCACGCTCTGCTGCTTGAGCAGAAACACGGCCTGGCTTTCCTGCTCACTGAAAATTGCAACCAGCACGTTGGCGCCGGTTACTTCGCGCTTGCCGGAGCTCTGCACGTGGAAAACTGCCCGTTGCAGCACGCGCTGAAACCCGAGAGTCGGTTGTGTCTCGCGATCCTCGTCGTGGACGGGGATCAGCGGAGTGGTGGAGTCGATGAACTCCTGCAGATCATGCTTGAGTTTATCGAGGTTTGCGCCGCAGGCACGCAGAACAGTGGCTGCAGCCTCATTATCCAATAGAGCCAGCAGGAGGTGCTCGACCGTCATGAACTCATGACGCTTCGAACGTGCCTCCTTGAAGGCAAGATTGAGGGTGACTTCGAGCTCACGGTTTAACATAGCTTCACCTCATACCCAAGTGGTCGGCGTTTAACCGTCCTTCTCGATCTCACAGAGTAGCGGATGCTGGCTCTCCCTGGCGTATTGATTGACCTGCATTGCCTTGGTCTCGGCGATGTCGCGGGTAAACAATCCGCAGACTGCCCGTCCCTCTGTATGGACGGCCAGCATGACTTTGGTGGCCAGCTCACGATTCAGGTTAAAAAACACCTCGAGTACTTCTACGACGAAATCCATCGGGGTGTAGTCATCGTTGAATAAAACCACCTTGTACATCGGTGGCGCCTGCAGGGTCGGCTTGGCGTCCTGCACCGCGATGCCTGCCGCGTCGTCCTCGTGCGACTGCGGACTGTCCTGATTGAATGTTAGTCGAATCTTGCTAAATGCATGCATGGAAAGAAATGTTCGTTTGAGGGCGGATTGAGCTGTCAGTCGCAGTCTGGACGCTTTTCAAACAGACCGCCACATGACCTTGACTATCAGCTAAACGGTGTTACAAACAATAGAGCCCACATTGGGTAAAAAGGGTCCGCGCAGTCAACCAAAATTTTTGGGGAGGCGGATTGAAGTGGATGATACTCCTGACGGAGTCCTTTGCAGAGGGATATGGCGATGCTTAGCGGAAAAGTCAAGTGGTTCAACAATGCAAAAGGTTATGGATTCATAATCGAAGACGGCAAGCCGGATGACGACTTGTTCGCCCATTTTTCGACCATCCAGATGGAAGGTTACAAGACCCTCAAAGCCGGCCAGCCGGTCAGTTTTGAAATCATTCAGGGGCCAAAAGGGCTGCATGCCGTGAATATCGCGTCATTGCTGGCTAAACCAGGTGAGCCTGTGAAGGAAACCCATGCTGCGTCTGAGCATGAACCTGAACATGCACACGCTTGAAATGCTCCATGGAAACAGCCTGACAGCTGACCAATGGCCTTTCGAGCCAGCTAACTGAATAATCAGAAACACGCAATGAGCCTGTGCCGGACCTTGAGAAACCGCAGCTTTGGTAACTTGAACCGATGCGACTCCACAGGGTATCGAATTAGCGGTTATTGCACCGCGGATGCCCCTACTGCAATGCCGGGCGAGCTGCAAACGTCAATCCATGACAGAGCCACCAGCGCCCCACTCCTCCGCCAGATCCCGCCTCTTGACGCCTGATTGACACCTCGTAGACATCCCGGTCGTTCGACCAACGGCGGATGTTCATTATTCGATAGCACGCATAGCATTAATGCCTCGCGCCAATGGTTTGATATACTCGCGCCGTGACCGAAGAGTCATAAAGGCTGACCCGTCTGAAATCAGACCCTCAACCTTCCTATGCGTCGGGTCGCTACCTGGCCTGACAGCTTGACGCTCGACTGATGCACCCAACATCACCGCGAATGAACCTCGACCTGGGCCCATGGCCGAACCGTGGGCAAGAGTGCATACCCTGCGCGTATCGAGATTTTGTGCATGCTCAGCAAAACAGAGAGTTAATACGAATGTCCAACCGCTCGAAGATCATCTACACCTTCACCGACGAAGCTCCGGCCCTCGCCACCTATTCGCTGCTGCCTATTATCGAAGCTTTCACAGCCTCCTCCGATATCGACGTGGAAACGCGCGACATCTCCCTGGCGGGCCGTGTTCTTTCAAGCTTCCCGGAGTCGCTTGGCGCCGATCAACAAGTGCCGGATCATCTCGCCGAGCTGGGCAAACTGGCCACTACGCCAGAAGCCAACATCATCAAGCTGCCTAACATCAGCGCCTCGGTCCCTCAATTGAAGGCGACCATCAAGGAGCTTCAGGATCAGGGCTACAAGATTCCCGACTACCCTGAAAACCCTGCCACTGACGCGGAAAAAGAAACCCGCGCACGTTACGACAAGACCAAGGGCAGCGCCGTGAACCCGGTGTTGCGCGAAGGCAACTCCGATCGTCGCGCACCACTGTCGGTCAAGAACTACGCTCGCAAGCACCCGCACAAGATGGGCGCCTGGTCTGCCGACTCCAAGGCCCACGTTGCGCACATGAGCAACGGCGACTTCTACGGCAGCGAAAAAGCTGCCCAGATCGCAGCCGACAACACCGTTAAAATCGAACTGATCGCTCAGGACGGCACCACCACCGTTCTGAAGGAAAAAACCGCCGTCAAGGCTGGCGAAGTCGTTGACTGCTCGGTGATGAGCGCCAAAGCCCTGCGCAGCTTCATTGCCGCCGAGATCGAAGACGCCCGCAAGCAAGGCGTTCTGTTCTCGGTGCATCTGAAAGCCACCATGATGAAGATCTCCGACCCGATCATGTTCGGCCAGATCGTCGATGAATTCTACAAGGATGCATTGACCAAGCACGCTGACACGCTGAAGCAGATCGGCTTCAGCCTGAACAACGGCATCGGTGACCTGTACGAGCGCATCACCAGCCTGCCTGCTGAAAAACAGGCCGAAATCAAGGCTGACATCGAAGCGGTCTACGCCACTCGCCCACAACTGGCGATGGTCAACTCCGACAAGGGCATCACCAACCTGCACGTGCCGAGCGACGTTATTGTCGACGCATCGATGCCAGCGATGATCCGTGACTCCGGCAAGATGTGGGGCACAGACGGTCAACTGCACGATGCCAAGGCAGTGATCCCGGATCGCTGCTACGCCACCATCTATCAAGCGGTCATCGAAGACTGCAAGAAAAATGGCGCATTCGACCCGACCACTATGGGCAGCGTACCGAACGTTGGCCTGATGGCTCAAAAAGCCGAAGAATATGGCTCCCACGACAAGACCTTCCACATCCAGACCAATGGCGTGGTTCGTGTAACCGACAGCCAGGGCAACCTGCTGATGGAACAGAACGTCGAAGCGGGCGATATCTGGCGCATGTGCCAGGCCAAGGACGCGCCGATCCAGGATTGGGTAAAACTGGCCGTCAACCGCGCTCGCGCCAGCAACACCCCGGCTATCTTCTGGCTGGATTCGTCTCGCGCCCATGACAGCGTGATGATCGAGAAAGTGCGCAAGTACCTGGGCGACCACGACACGTCGGGGCTGGATATCCAGATCCTGTCACCTGTCGACGCGATGAAGCTGACCCTGGAACGCACTCGCGCAGGCAAGGACACCATTTCGGTCACCGGTAACGTTCTGCGCGACTACCTGACCGACCTGTTCCCGATCATGGAACTGGGCACCAGCGCGAAGATGCTGTCGATCGTTCCGCTGATGAACGGCGGCGGCCTGTTCGAAACCGGCGCTGGTGGTTCGGCTCCGAAGCACGTGCAGCAGTTCGTCGAGGAAAACTTCCTGCGCTGGGATTCGCTGGGCGAATTCCTGGCTCTGGCTGCATCCCTTGAGCATCTGGGCCATGCCTACAACAACCCGAAAGCGCTGGTTCTGTCCAAGACTCTCGACCAGGCCACTGGCGAGTTCCTGGACCGCAACAAGTCGCCTTCGCGCAAGGTCGGCGGCATCGACAACCGCGGCAGCCATTTCTACCTGACCCTGTTCTGGGCTCAGGCACTGGCTGCTCAAAACGACGACGCAGACCTCAAGGCACAGTTCACGCCTTTGGCCAAAACCCTGACCGATAACGAAGAAAAAATCGTTGCCGAGCTGAACGCTGTTCAGGGCAAGCCGGTGGAAATTGGCGGCTACTACTTCCCTAACCCGGAAGTCACCAGCAAGGCCATGCGCCCGAGCGCCACCCTCAACGCAGCTATTGATGCGTTGAAAGCGTAAGCGGCAGACCGGTGCGACGCATTACTGCGTCGCCCAGCCAAAAGCCCCGGCCCGCGTGTCGGGGCTTTTGCATTCAGGCGAAAGACATACACGCAGCCCACATACTGAACATTCTTATCTGGCAGCAGAGGATCAATCCATGACCTGGCAAGCGCACGTTACCGTCGCCACCATCGTCGAAGATCAGGGACGCTTCCTGTTCGTCGAAGAAATGAAAGGCGGACGCGCCGTACTCAACCAACCCGCCGGGCACCTCGACCCGAACGAGAGCCTGCAACGTGCGGCAGTGCGGGAGACTCTTGAAGAAACCGGCTGGGATGTCGAACTGACCAGCGTGGTGGGCATTTACCTGTACACCGCGCCGAGCAACGGCGTGACCTACCAGCGGATATGTTTCGCCGCCAAGGCCATACGCCATAACCCTGAATATCAGCTGGACGAAGGCATCGTTGGCGCCGTCTGGCTGACTCGCGACGAACTGCTGGCCCAACAGGAACGCTGGCGCAGCGAGCTGGTACTGCGCTGCCTGGACGATTACCTCAATGCCGAACATTTCAGTCTCGACCTGCTGCGCGACAAGGCGTGAGACTCGACGCCCTCAGCCTGATAGAATCGCGTCCTTTTACAGGTCAGCCGTTGAATCCCCATGCGTGATCCAGCCCCCTCGAACTCAGAAATGAAGCGCGTCATAGTCGGCATGTCCGGCGGCGTGGACTCTTCCGTTTCCGCCGTACTGCTCATGGAGCAGGGTTATCAGGTGGAAGGCTTGTTCATGAAGAACTGGGAAGAAGACGACGGAACGGAATATTGCACCGCCCGCGAAGACCTGGCAGATGCCCAGGCCGTATGTGACAAGATCGGCATCAAACTGCACACGGCCAACTTCGCTGCCGAGTACTGGGACAATGTCTTCGAACATTTCCTTGAAGAGTACAAGGCCGGGCGCACCCCCAACCCGGACATCCTCTGCAACCGGGAAATCAAGTTCAAGGCGTTTCTCGACTATGCGCTGATGCTGGGTGCCGACCTGATCGCCACTGGTCACTACGTGCGCCGTCGCGATATCGATGGCCGCACCGAACTGCTCAAGGGCCTGGACCCGAACAAGGATCAAAGCTACTTCCTGCATGCCGTCGGTGGCGAACAGATCGCCCGGACGCTGTTTCCGGTGGGTGAGCTGGAAAAACCGGAAGTACGTGCCATTGCTGAGAAACACGGCCTGGCGACGGCTAAAAAGAAGGACTCCACCGGAATCTGCTTCATTGGCGAGCGCCGTTTCACCGACTTCCTGCGTCAGTACCTGCCCGCCCAGCCTGGAGAGATCAAGACCACCGAAGGTGAAGTCATCGGTCGTCACAGCGGCCTGATGTATCACACCATAGGCCAGCGCCAGGGCCTTGGGATTGGCGGCCTCAAGGACGCCAGCGATGATCCGTGGTACGTGCTGGTCAAGGATCTGGACAACAACGAACTGATCGTCGGCCAGGGCAACGACCACCCGTGGCTGTTTTCCCGCGCACTGGTGTCTTCGGAAATCTACTGGGTCAACCCGATTGATCTGAGCAGCCCGCGCAAACTTACGGCCAAAGTCCGTTATCGTCAGGGCGACCAGCCATGCACACTGGAAAAGACCGCCGACGGCTACCGAGCCACATTCGATGATCCGCAGCGGGCCGTCACACCCGGACAGTCCGTGGTGTTCTACGATGGCGAAATATGTCTGGGCGGCGGTGTGATCGAAATCGCCGAACCCTGGACCAGCAAGGACAAGCGTTGATGACCCCGATTCAGGAACAACTGATCGCTCTGGGTGGCGTATTTCAGGCCGCGGTACTGGTCGACCGGATCGCCAAGACCGGACAGGTCAGCGAAGCGGCGCTGAGCTGCATGCTCGGCAGCCTGCTGGTGGTTGACCCGAAGGATACGCTGGACGTCTACGGCGGCGATGACCTCAACCTGCACGAAGGCTATCGCGCCATGGCCAGCGCTCTGGAACGCGACCCTGCAACACTGCAGCGCGAACCGCTGCGTTACGCCCTGTCGATGCTCGGCCTGGAGCGACAGCTGGCCAAGCGCGACGACCTGCTCGAAATCATCGGCAGGCGCATCCCGGTGATTCAATCGCAGGTCGAACACTTCGGCATCGCTCACGAAAACGTGATCGCTGCGACCGGTGCCCTTTACGAAGATACCCTGAGCACCTTGCGCCAACGCATTCAGGTCCAGGGTGACATGCGCAACCTGCAGCAACCGAACAACGCATCAAAGATTCGCGCCATCCTGCTGGCAGGCATTCGCTCCGCGCGCCTGTGGCGACAAGTTGGCGGTCATCGCTGGCAACTTGTGTTCAGCCGTCGCAAGCTATTGAAAGAACTCTACCCATTGCTGCACGGCTGATCCGCCACGCACCAATGACCTTCACCACCACAGGCACGGCGCTGTCTACGCTGGTCGGCGGGCTCCGGTCCGAGTGACTTTTCATGTATGATATGCGCCCTTTTCGTTGCCCGACTGTCCGAGAGCATCCCATGCAGCTTTCTTCGCTCACTGCGGTTTCCCCTGTTGATGGCCGCTACGCCGGCAAAACCCAGGCCTTGCGCCCTATTTTCAGCGAATACGGCCTGATCCGTTTCCGTGTGATGGTTGAAGTTCGCTGGCTCCAGCGCCTCGCGGCTCACCCGCAAATTACCGAAGTCCCGGCTTTCTCCGCGCAAGCCAATGCCATTCTCAACACATTGGCTGAAGACTTTTCGGTGGAGCACGCCGAGCGCGTCAAGGAAATCGAGCGCACCACCAACCACGACGTCAAAGCTGTGGAATACCTGCTCAAGGAACAGGCTGCAAAACTGCCTGAGCTGGACAAGGTCAGCGAGTTCATCCACTTTGCCTGCACCAGCGAAGACATCAACAACCTGTCTCACGCACTGATGCTGCGTGAAGGCCGTGACACTGTAATGCTGCCGCTGATGCGCCAGATTGCCGATGCTATCCGTGAACTGGCGATCCGCTTCGCTGACGTGCCAATGCTCTCGCGCACCCACGGCCAGCCAGCTTCCCCGACTACGCTGGGCAAGGAATTGGCCAACGTGGTTTACCGCCTTGAACGCCAGATCAATCAGATCGCCGCAGTGCCCTTGCTGGGCAAGATCAACGGTGCGGTCGGCAACTACAACGCCCACCTCTCCGCCTATGCCGATATCGACTGGGAAGCCAACGCGCGCGCGTTCATCGAAGACGAGCTGGGTCTGGGCTTCAACCCCTACACCACGCAAATCGAACCGCATGACTACATCGCCGAGCTGTTTGATGCAATTGCGCGCTTCAACACTATCCTGATCGACTTCGACCGCGATATCTGGGGCTATATATCCCTAGGCTACTTCAAGCAGCGCACCATTGCTGGCGAAATCGGCTCGTCGACCATGCCACACAAGGTCAACCCGATCGACTTCGAAAACTCCGAAGGCAATCTGGGCATCGCCAACGCGCTGTTCCAGCATCTGGCGAGCAAACTGCCTGTCTCTCGCTGGCAGCGTGACCTGACTGACTCCACCGTACTGCGCAACCTGGGCGTCGGTTTTGCCCACAGCGTTATTGCTTACGAAGCCAGCCTCAAGGGCATCAGCAAGCTGGAACTGAACGAGCAGCGCATTGCTGCCGATCTGGACGCGTGCTGGGAAGTTCTGGCAGAGCCGATTCAGACCGTCATGCGCCGTTACAACATCGAAAACCCGTACGAAAAACTGAAAGAACTGACACGCGGCAAGGGCATCGGCCCGGAAGCGCTGCAGACTTTCATCGACGGTCTGGACATGCCTGCCGAAGCAAAGGCCGAGCTGAAGAAGCTCACGCCAGCCAACTACATCGGTAACGCAGCGGCTCAGGCCAAGCGCATCTGACACGCAAAAAAATTGCACACGCCCGGCTGTGCCGGGCGTTTTCATTTCAAGGGCTTACACATGAATCCTGATATTCCTCTGCAACTTCTGGGCGGCATCAGTGCACGCGTTTTTCTGCGTGACTACTGGCAGAAAAAACCGCTGCTGATCCGCCAGGCTCTGCCGGACTTTCAAAGCCCGATCGATGCGGACGAGCTGGCTGGCCTTGCTCTGGAGGAAGAAGTCGAATCCCGCCTGGTCCTCGAAAACGGCGAGCGTCCCTGGGAGCTGCGTCGCGGCCCCTTTGCGGAGGACGAATTCAGCAAGCTGCCTGAACGCGACTGGACCCTGCTGGTGCAGGCCGTGGACCAGTTCGTTCCGGAAGTCAGTGAACTGCTGGAAAACTTCCGCTTCCTGCCAAGCTGGCGCATTGACGATGTCATGATCAGCTACGCCGCCCCAGGTGGCAGCGTCGGCCCGCATTTCGACAACTATGACGTATTCCTGCTTCAGGGCCACGGCAAGCGTCACTGGCAGATCGGCCAGATGTGCGATGCAGAAAGTCCGCTGCTACAGCATGCCGACCTGCGCATCCTTGCCGAATTCGAAAAAACCGAAGAGTGGACGCTGGAACCGGGCGACATGCTTTACCTGCCGCCACGCCTGGCTCACTGCGGCGTCGCCGTCGACGACTGCCTGACCTATTCGGTCGGTTTCCGCGCGCCAAGCGCTGCCGAGGTCCTGACTCACTTCACCGACTTCCTCAGCCAGTTCATCCCGGATGAAGAGCGCTATACCGACGCTGACGCGCAACCGGTCAGCGATCCGCATCAGATCCAGCACGATGCGCTGGACCGACTCAAAGCGCTGCTGACCGAACACATGAGTGACGAGCGCCTGCTGCTGACCTGGTTCGGCCAGTTCATGACCGAACCGCGCTACCCTGAACTGGTGACCGGCCCGGAACTGGAGGAAGACGACTTGCTCGACAGCCTCGAACAGGGCGCGGTGCTGATTCGCAACCCGAGTGCAAGACTGGCCTGGTCTGAAGTCGACGACGATCTGCTACTGTTTGCCAGTGGTCAGAGCCGCCTGTTGCCGGGCAGTCTGCGCGAATTGCTTAAACTGATCTGTGCTGCCGACGCATTGCACAGTGAAAACCTCGGCCAATGGTTGGCCGATGACGATGGACGCAATCTGCTTTGCGAACTCGTAAAACAAGGAAGTCTGGGATTTGCCGATGAATAAAGTCACCGTAGCTGTCGCACAATGGCAGAAAAACAACGCCGACATCCGGCGCATACGCGATTCGGTATTCATCGCCGAGCAATCGGTGCCACCGGAGCTGGAGTGGGACGCTGAAGATGCGACTGCCGTGCATTTTCTCGCCTATGAAGGGGAATACGCAGTAGGCACCGCTCGCCTGCTGCCCGACGGTGAAATCGGTCGGCTGTCGGTTCTCAAGGACTGGCGCGGCATGAAAGTCGGTGAAGCGTTGCTCGGTGCGGTGATCCACGAGGCCGAACAACGCGGACTGGAGCCGCTGAAGCTCAGCGCTCAAGTGCAGGCCGTCGAGTTTTACCAGCGCTTCGGGTTTGCCGTGGTCAGTGACGAGTTTCTCGAAGCCGGTTTACCGCACGTCGAGATGCGCCGCGAGACACCTGAAACCTGATTATGTAGGCGCGTTTCAAAGCACTACATGATGATCGCCCTGCCCTTTTTCGCTAGACACTTTTCAGGTCGAGACGAAAAATGCCAGGGCGTTTTTGTGTCGCCCCATTCAGCTTGCCCGGCTATAGCCGATACACTGGCAAACTCATGCTTTACGCGCTTATCGCGGAGAATGATCATGTCAGTCCGTAACCTGCTTAACGTAGTAATCACCTCAGCGCTGATCGCATTCAGTACTCAGGCCCTTTCAGCGACCGAAGTCGTTCCGCTCAATTACCGCACCAGTGCCGATCTACTACCCGTAGCTAAATCCTTTCTAGGCACCGAAGGCTCCGTCAGCGCTTATGGCAATCAACTGATTGTCAATGCAGAGTCGCGCAAGATAGAAGAGCTTCGCAGCCTTATCGCGCAACTCGATACCGCGCCTAAACGCCTGCTGATCAGCGTCGACACCAGCGAAAACGCGGCGCGCAACAGCAGTGGCTCACGCGTCATAGAATATGGCACCGCCAGCCGTGAGGGCGGCGTGCAGCAAGTACAGACCAGCGAAGGTACGCCAGCACTTATCCAGATCGGCCAGAGCGTTCCGCTGACCTCCTCGTCCACGGATTCCTATGGCTACTCCCAAAGCAATACTGAATATCGCAATGTAACCCAGGGCTTTTACGTCACTGCCAGTGTGACCGGCGATACCGTTCACCTGAGCATCAGCACCAACCATGACCGCATGAGTCAGGAGCGCGCTGATGCCATAAAAGTGCAAAGTACCGATAGCCAGGTCAGCGGCCGGCTCGGAGAATGGATCACGCTGGCGAGTAATAGCGATCAATCGGTTGCTGATCAGCGTGGCCTTGCACAACGCTACTCCACCCAGGGTCGTGAAGACATGATTTTGCGCGTAAAGGTCGAAACCCTCGAGTAGCCTGCGCTGGCGCGAAACCCAGCACCTACGGGCCTTTTAGTGACTCACCAGTCTGATTACGCAATTATGTAGTGATACTAAAAAAGCACTACAAATTGTTTGACGACCCCGATACCCCGAGGCATGATTGCCTCGCTCCCGCTGATCGGAGGCTGCGCAAAAAGCCTTTGATTGTCGCTCTCCGAGCAGCGAGCAGCCATCTACAGTGCCTTCGATAAACGAGGCGTTTTGGCGGAGCAGGACTTCTAATCAAGACCTACTTCTCGGGGTTTACAAAATGGCACTGACACGCGAACAACAAATAGCCGCTCTCGAAAAAGACTGGGCCGAAAATCCGCGCTGGAAAAACGTGACCCGTACTTACTCCGCAGCCGATGTGGTCCGCTTGCGTGGCTCGGTTCAACCCGAACACACCTTTGCAAGGCTGGGCGCTGACAAACTGTGGAATCTGGTGACCCAAGGTGCCAGGCCGTCTTTCCGGCCGGATAAGGACTTCGTCAACTGCATGGGCGCTCTGACCGGCGGTCAGGCCGTGCAGCAGGTCAAGGCCGGTATTCAGGCGATCTACCTTTCCGGCTGGCAGGTTGCTGCCGACAACAACTCTGCCGAATCGATGTACCCGGATCAGTCGCTGTACCCGGTCGACTCGGTGCCAACCGTGGTCAAACGCATCAACAATTCGTTCCGCCGTGCCGATCAGATCCAGTGGAAAGCCGGCAAGGCTCCGGGTGACGAAGGTTATATCGACTATTTCGCGCCCATCGTGGCCGACGCAGAGGCCGGATTCGGCGGCGTGCTCAATGCGTACGAACTGATGAAAAGCATGATCGAGGCGGGGGCCGCCGGGGTGCATTTTGAAGATCAGTTGGCATCGGTGAAGAAATGCGGCCACATGGGCGGCAAAGTGCTGGTCCCGACTCAGGAAGCGGTTCAAAAACTGGTTGCTGCGCGCCTGGCCGCCGACGTGGCCGGTGTGCCGACGATCATTCTGGCCCGTACCGACGCCAACGCTGCCGACCTGCTGACTTCCGATTGCGACCCCTATGACAAGCCGTTCGTGACCGGCGAACGGACTCATGAGGGCTTCTACAAAGTACGCGCCGGTCTGGATCAGGCAATCTCGCGTGGCCTCGCCTACGCGCCTTATGCCGACCTGATCTGGTGTGAAACCGCCAAGCCGGATCTGGACGAGGCACGCCGCTTCGCCGAAGCAATCAAGAAGGAGTACCCGGACCAGTTGCTTTCCTACAACTGCTCGCCGTCCTTCAACTGGAAGAAAAACCTCGACGACGCAACCATCGCCAAGTTTCAACGCGAGCTTTCGGCCATGGGCTACAAGCACCAGTTCATCACCCTGGCGGGCATTCACAACATGTGGCACAGCATGTTCAACCTGGCGCACGACTACGCCCGCAACGACATGACTGCCTACGTGAAGCTACAGGAACAGGAATTCGCCGATGCTGCCAAGGGCTATACCTTCGTGGCCCACCAGCAGGAAGTGGGCACGGGGTATTTCGATGACATGACCACCGTGATTCAGGGCGGCGTATCGTCGGTAACTGCACTGACCGGCTCGACGGAAGAAGAGCAATTCCACTGAGACACCGCGCAACGCGTTGAAAACACAGACCGCCCGTAAGGGCGGTCTGTGTTTTGTGTCAGATAGCGCCTGTATTGATTTCGGGCAATGTGTCGCTCACGAATAGATGCTACAAAAACCGCACTTTATAAGCGGTGTCCTTCATAACTATGCTCCGAGTATCCTTTGGCAAACTATGCAGGCCGATTTAAATGATATTAATTATCATTCAAATTGCCTTTCGTTCCTTTTCGTCATCGAGAAACATAATTAGCCAAAACCTTGCTGACGCCCGGCTGGCATGCCTTACAGCCCTCATGAAGGACGGCAGGCGATTAATTTCGTAAATAAATTTCATGTAGAAAATTTACTTGCCAACTGTTTGCACATAAAATCAATCCGTTGACCGCACTGCGACATTTCGTCACTGCCTCGACTCTTTATCAAGCACAGAGACCTTTGCTCTCTAACAAGGACTGACAGCATGCCCGAATCGACAGGTCTGATTGCCCATAACTGGGGCTTCGCCATTTTCCTTTTGGGTGTTGTCGGCCTCTGCGCCTTCATGCTCGGCCTCTCCAGCCTGCTCGGAAGCAAGGCCTGGGGCCGCAGCAAGAACGAACCTTTCGAATCCGGCATGCTGCCTACCGGCAGTGCGCGTCTGCGGCTCTCCGCAAAATTCTATCTGGTCGCGATGCTCTTCGTGATCTTTGACATTGAAGCCCTCTTTCTCTTTGCCTGGTCTGTGTCCGTCCGCGAAAGCGGCTGGACCGGATTCGTCGAAGCTCTCGTTTTCATAGCAATTCTGTTGGCAGGTCTTGTCTACCTATGGCGGGTTGGCGCTCTTGACTGGGCTCCTGAAGGTCGCCGTAATCGGCAAGCGAAGCTGAAACAATGAGGCTTTGGCGATGCAATATAATCTCACAAGGATCGACCCGGACGCTCCTAACGAGCAGTACCCCATCGGCAAACGGGAAACCGTTTCCGATCCGTTAGAAGATCAAGTCCACAAAAACATCTACATGGGCAAGCTGGAAGACGTGCTGAATGGTGCGGTCAACTGGGGACGTAAAAACTCCCTGTGGCCCTACAATTTCGGCTTGTCGTGCTGCTATGTGGAAATGACCACCGCCTTCACGGCCCCTCACGATATCGCGCGCTTCGGTGCGGAAGTTATCCGGGCGTCGCCACGACAGGCGGATTTCATGGTCATTGCCGGTACCTGCTTCATCAAGATGGCACCGATCATCCAGCGTCTCTACGAGCAAATGCTCGAACCCAAGTGGGTCATTTCCATGGGTTCATGTGCCAACTCCGGTGGCATGTACGACATCTACTCAGTGGTCCAGGGGGTGGACAAATTCCTTCCCGTGGATGTCTACGTGCCCGGCTGCCCGCCCCGCCCCGAAGCATTTCTGCAAGGCTTGATGCTGCTGCAGGAATCCATCGGCAAGGAGCGTCGCCCTCTTTCCTGGGTCGTTGGCGATCAAGGCGTATACCGCGCCGAGATGCCGTCGCAAAAGGAACAGCGCCGCGAACAGCGTATTCAGGTGACCAACCTGCGCAGCCCCGACGAAGTCTGATCCAGCCCGTTCTTCTTATAAAAAAGACAGGAACCGGGGTTGATTCTGTACGTTGACCGAAGTGATTGAGACCTATGACTGCAGACAACGCTCTGTACATCCCGCCTTACAAGGCTGACGACCAAGACGTCGTCGTTGAACTGAACAACCGTTTTGGCGCCGAGGCGTTCACTGCCCAGCCAACCCGCACCGGCATGCCGGTGCTGTGGGTCGAGCGCGCCCGGCTGTTTGAAATTCTGACGTTCCTGCGCAACGTTCCCAAACCCTACTCCATGCTTTATGACCTGCATGGCGTGGACGAGCGTCTGCGTACCAACCGTCGCGGCCTGCCCGGTGCAGACTTCACCGTGTTCTATCACTTACTGTCGATCGAGCGAAACAGCGACGTGATGATCAAGGTAGCGCTGTCTGAAAGCGACCTGAGTGTGCCCACCATCACCAGTATCTGGCCAAATGCCAACTGGTATGAGCGCGAAGTCTGGGACATGTTCGGAATCGACTTTCCGGGACACCCGCATCTAAGCCGCATCATGATGCCGCCAACCTGGGAAGGTCACCCGCTGCGCAAGGACTTCCCTGCCCGCGCGACGGAGTTTGACCCCTACAGCCTGACACTCGCCAAACAGCAACTGGAAGAGGAAGCCGCACGTTTCCGTCCGGAAGACTGGGGCATGAAACGTTCTGGCGCGAACGAGGACTACATGTTCCTCAACCTGGGGCCGAACCACCCTTCCGCTCACGGTGCGTTCCGTATCATTCTGCAGCTGGATGGCGAAGAAATCGTCGACTGCGTTCCGGACATCGGCTACCACCACCGTGGTGCAGAGAAGATGGCCGAGCGTCAGTCCTGGCACAGCTTCATCCCGTACACCGACCGCATCGATTATCTCGGCGGGGTAATGAACAACCTGCCTTACGTACTCTCGGTCGAAAAACTGGCAGGCATCAAGGTGCCGGAAAAGGTCGACGTCATCCGCATCATGATGGCCGAGTTCTTCCGTATCACCAGCCACCTGCTGTTCCTGGGTACCTACATCCAGGACGTGGGTGCCATGACGCCGGTGTTCTTTACGTTCACCGACCGCCAGAAAGCCTACACCGTGATCGAAGCCATTACCGGTTTCCGTCTGCATCCGGCCTGGTATCGCATCGGCGGGGTTGCCCACGACCTGCCTCGTGGCTGGGAGAAACTGGTCAAGGACTTCGTCGACTGGCTGCCCAAGCGCCTCGACGAATACACCAAGGCTGCCCTGCAGAACAGCATCCTCAAGGGTCGTACCGTGGGCGTTGCCGCGTACAACACCAAAGAGGCCCTGGAATGGGGCGTCACCGGTGCAGGCCTGCGCTCCACCGGCTGCGATTTCGACTTGCGCAAGGCACGCCCTTACTCCGGCTACGAGAACTTCGAGTTTGAAGTACCGCTGGCCGCCAATGGCGATGCCTATGACCGCTGCATGGTCCGCGTAGAAGAGATGCGCCAGAGCATCAAGATCATCGATCAGTGCATGCGCAACATGCCGGAAGGCCCGTACAAGGCAGATCATCCGCTGACCACGCCGCCACCGAAAGAGCGCACCCTGCAGCACATCGAAACCCTGATCACGCACTTCCTGCAGGTTTCGTGGGGCCCGGTCATGCCGGCCAACGAGTCCTTCCAGATGATCGAAGCGACCAAGGGTATCAACAGCTATTACCTGACGAGCGACGGCGGCACCATGAGCTACCGTACCCGGATCCGCACCCCGAGTTACCCGCACCTGCAGCAGATCCCTTCGGTGATCAAAGGCAGCATGGTCGCGGACTTGATCGCGTACCTGGGTAGTATCGATTTCGTTATGGCCGACGTGGACCGCTAAGCATGAATAGCCCGCTAATCCAGACTGACCGTTTCGCCCTGAGCGAAACCGAGCGCTCGGCCATCGAGCACGAGATGCATCACTACGAAGACCCGCGTGCGGCGTCCATCGAGGCCCTGAAGATCGTTCAGAAAGAGCGTGGCTGGGTGCCCGATGGTGCCATCTACGCAATCGGCGATTTGCTCGGCATCCCCGCCAGCGACGTCGAAGGTGTTGCCACCTTTTACAGCCAGATCTTCCGCCAGCCGGTCGGACGTCACATCATTCGTGTCTGCAACAGCATGGTGTGCTTCATCGGCGGCCATGAAAACGTGGTAGACGAGATCAAGAGTTCACTGGGTATCGGCCTGGGTCAGACCACCGCTGACGGTCGCTTCACCTTGCTGCCGGTCTGCTGCCTCGGCAACTGTGACAAGGCACCGGCCGTGATGGTCGACGACGACACTTTCGGCGATGTACAGCCTGCTGGCGTTGCCAAGATGCTGGAGGGTTACCTATGACCATCACTTCCTTCGGCCCTGCCAACCGCATTGCGCGCACGGCAGAAACCCACCCGCTGACCTGGCGTCTGCGTGACGACGGCGAGCCGGTCTGGCTCGACGAGTATCAGGCCAAAGACGGTTATGCAGCAGCGCGCAAGGCGCTGACACAACAGTCGCCTGACGATATCGTCCAGTCGGTCAAGGACTCGGGCCTCAAAGGCCGCGGCGGTGCGGGCTTCCCTACCGGCGTCAAATGGGGCCTGATGCCCAAAGACGAATCCATGAACATCCGCTATTTGCTGTGCAATGCGGATGAGATGGAACCCAATACCTGGAAAGACCGCATGCTGATGGAGCAACTGCCCCATCTGCTGGTCGAGGGCATGCTGATCAGTGCCCGTGCGCTGAAAGCCTATCGTGGCTATATCTTCCTGCGTGGCGAATACGTAACGGCCGCCAAGCACTTGAACCGCGCCGTGGCCGAAGCGAAGGCTGCCGGCCTGCTGGGCAAGAACATCCTCGGCACCGGCTTCGACTTCGAATTGTTCGTACACACCGGTGCCGGTCGTTACATCTGCGGTGAAGAAACCGCGCTGATCAACTCGCTGGAAGGCCGCCGCGCCAACCCGCGCTCCAAGCCGCCCTTCCCTGCTGCCGTAGGCGTCTGGGGCAAGCCGACCTGTGTAAACAACGTCGAAACCCTGTGCAACGTCCCCGCCATCGTCAACAACGGCAACGACTGGTACAAGTCGCTGGCCCGCGAAGGCAGTGAAGACCACGGCACCAAGCTGATGGGCTTCTCCGGCAAGGTTAAAAACCCGGGTTTGTGGGAGCTGCCATTTGGCGTACAGGCTCGCGAACTGTTCGAAGACTACGCCGGTGGCATGCGCGATGGCTTCAAGCTCAAGTGCTGGCAACCCGGCGGCGCCGGTACGGGTTTCCTGCTGCCAGAGCATCTGGACGCCCAGATGTACGCAGGCGGTATTGCCAAGGTCGGTACCCGGATGGGCACCGGTCTGGCGATGGCCGTCGACGATTCGGTCAACATGGTTTCACTGCTGCGCAACATGGAAGAGTTCTTCGCTCAGGAGTCCTGCGGCTTCTGCACCCCATGCCGCGACGGTTTGCCATGGAGCGTAAAAATGCTTCGCGCCATCGAGAAGGGTCAGGGGCAGCCGGGGGATATCGAAACCCTGCTGGGTCTGGTCAATTTCCTCGGCCCAGGCAAGACCTTCTGCGCCCATGCACCGGGCGCTGTTGAACCGCTGGGCAGTGCGATCAAGTATTTCCGTTCGGAGTTCGAAGCCGGTATTGCGCCAGCCAGCGCAACCACGCTCGTTCCGGGCAAAAGTCCGACCGTGGTCGGCGCATAACAAGACACAACGGCCGGCGGCTGTTCGGGCTGCCGTCCTCGTACCTGCTGACGCCCTCCGGGCTGAACGATACGGGTACTACCGAGATTCCATTAGCCACGCCCGCTGACAACGGGCCAACGAAGACCTTTGAACCATGGCTACTATTCACGTAGACGGCAAAGCGCTCGAAGTCGATGGTGCAGACAACCTGTTACAGGCATGTCTGTCGCTGGGCCTCGATATCCCTTATTTCTGCTGGCACCCTGCCCTTGGCAGCGTTGGCGCCTGTCGCCAGTGCGCGGTCAAGCAGTACACGGACGAGAACGACACACGCGGTCGTATCGTCATGTCCTGCATGACGCCAGCCACCGACAACACCTGGATCTCCATCGAAGACGATGAGTCCAAGGCCTTCCGGGCCAGTGTCGTCGAATGGCTGATGACCAACCACCCGCATGACTGCCCGGTCTGCGAGGAAGGTGGTCACTGCCACCTGCAGGACATGACGGTGATGACCGGCCACAACGAGCGCCGTTATCGCTTCACCAAGCGTACCCACCAGAATCAGGAGCTGGGGCCGTTCATCGCGCATGAGATGAACCGCTGCATCGCCTGTTATCGGTGCGTACGCTTCTATAAAGACTACGCAGGCGGCACTGACCTGGGCGTTTACGGCGCTCACGACAATGTTTACTTCGGTCGCGTTGAAGACGGCACGCTGGAAAGCGAGTTCTCCGGCAACCTCACCGAGGTCTGTCCGACCGGTGTGTTCACCGACAAAACCCACTCCGAGCGCTACAACCGCAAGTGGGACATGCAGTTCTCGCCAAGCATCTGCCACGGTTGCTCCAGCGGCTGCAACATCAGCCCGGGTGAGCGTTACGGTGAATTGCGCCGTATCGAAAACCGCTACAACGGTTCGGTCAACCAGTACTTTCTCTGCGACCGCGGCCGTTTCGGCTATGGCTACGTCAACCGCACAGACCGTCCACGTCAGCCGCTGCTCGCTGAAGGCCAGGTCAAACTGAGCCTTGACCAAGCACTGGACAAGGCGGCGGATCTGCTGCGCGGCCGTAACATCGTTGGTATCGGCTCTCCTCGCGCCAGCCTTGAAAGCAACTACGCACTGCGTGAGCTGGTGGGCGCCGAGCATTTCTACAGCGGTATCGAAGCCGGTGAGCTGGAGCGTATCAGGCTGATCCTCAAGGTCCTGAACGACAGTCCGCTGCCGATCCCGACCCTGCGTGACATCGAAGATCACGATGCCATTTTCGTGCTCGGCGAAGACCTGACCCAGACAGCTGCACGTATGGCTCTGGGCCTGCGTCAGGCCGTCAAGGGCAAGGCTGAAGACATGGCTGCGGCGATGAAAGTCCAGCCGTGGCTCGACGCTGCCGTGAAGAACATTGGCCAGCACGAACTTAACCCGCTGTTCATTGCCAGCCTCGCCGAGACCCGTCTCGACGATGTCGCAGAAGAATGCGTGCACGCTGCACCTGACGACCTGGCTCGCATCGGTTTCGCCGTTGCCCATGCACTGGACGCCAGCGCCCCGGCCGTAGAAGGTCTGGACAGCGAGGCGCTGGAACTGGCGCAACGTATTGCCGATGCCCTGCTCGCGGCCAAACGTCCGCTGATCATTTCCGGTAGCTCGCTGGGCTCGACAGCGCTGATCGAGGCGGCGGCAAACATTGCCAAGGCCTTGAAGCTGCGTGACAAGCAAGGCTCTATCAGCCTGATCGTGCCGGAAGCCAACAGCATGGGTCTGGCGATGTTTGGTGGCGATTCTGTCGATGCCGCCCTGCAAGCAGTGATTTCCGGTCAGGCCGACGCCATCGTGGTACTGGAAAACGATCTGTATCGCCGTGTAGACGCCAAAATCGTCGACGCTGCGCTGAGCGCGGCCAAAGTCGTGATCGTCGCCGACCACCAGAAAACCCCGACCAGTGATCGTGCGCATCTGGTCCTGCCAGCTGCCAGCTTCGCGGAAGGCGACGGCACGCTGGTCAGCCAGGAAGGCCGCGCCCAGCGCTTCTTCCAGGTGTTCGATCCGACCTACCTGGATGCCAGCATTCTGGTTCACGAAGGCTGGCGCTGGCTGCATGCCCTGCGCGCCACCTTGTTGAACAAGCCGGTCGACTGGACGCAACTCGATCACGTCACCGAAGCCTGCGCCAGCAGCACCCCGCAACTGGCGGGTATCGTCAACGCTGCGCCGTCTGCCTCGTTCCGGATCAAGGGCCTTAAACTGGCTCGTGAACCACTGCGCTACAGTGGTCGCACGGCGATGCGCGCCAACATCAGCGTGCATGAGCCGCGCACCTCGCAAGACATCGATACAGCGTTCTCCTTCTCCATGGAAGGTTATTCAGGTTCCGCCGAACCTCGTCAGCAAGTGCCGTTCGCCTGGTCTCCGGGTTGGAACTCGCCGCAGGCCTGGAACAAATTCCAGGACGAAGTCGGCGGTCACTTGCGCGCCGGCGACCCGGGCACTCGCCTGATCGAAAGCCAGGGCGATGGTCTGTCGTGGTTCTCCAGCGTGCCACGTGCGTTCTCTCCAGAGCGCGGCACCTGGCAGGTCGTGCCGTTCTTCCACCTGTTTGGCAGCGACGAAACCTCGTCTCTGGCCGCGCCGGTTCAGGAACGCATCCCGCAGGCCTATGTCGCAGTGGCCAAGTCCGAAGCCGATCGTCTCGGCGTCAACGACGGTGCCCTGCTCTCCTTGAGCATCGGCGGTGAAACGCTGACCTTGCCGTTGCGCATCAGCGAAGAACTGGGCGCGGGCCTTGTGGCATTGCCGGCAGGACTGCCTGGCATTCCGCCAGCACTCTTCGGCAAATCCGTTGACGGTCTGCAGGAGGCAGCGCAATGACCTGGTTTACCCCTGATGTGATCGACGCAATCATTGCAGTGGTCAAGGCCATCGTGGTGTTGCTGGCGGTCGTGGTTTGTGGTGCCCTGCTGAGCTTCATCGAACGTCGTCTGCTGGGCTGGTGGCAGGACCGTTATGGTCCGAACCGTGTGGGTCCGTTCGGCATGTTCCAGATCGCAGCCGACATGCTGAAGATGTTCTTCAAGGAAGACTGGACCCCACCGTTCGCCGACAAGGTGATCTTCACCCTGGCGCCGGTGGTTGCCATGAGTGCCCTGCTGATCGCCTTTGCGGTCATCCCGATCACCCCGACCTGGGGCGTCGCGGATCTGAACATCGGTCTGTTGTTCTTCTTCGCCATGGCCGGTCTGTCCGTGTATGCGGTGCTGTTCGCCGGCTGGTCGAGCAACAACAAGTTCGCCCTGCTGGGCAGCCTGCGTGCTTCGGCACAAACCGTGTCCTACGAAGTGTTCATGGGCCTTGCGCTGATGGGCATCGTGGTTCAGGTCGGCTCGTTCAATATGCGCGACATTGTTGAATATCAGGCGCAGAACCTGTGGTTCATCATTCCGCAGTTCTTCGGCTTCTGTACGTTCTTCATCGCTGGCGTCGCGGTCACTCACCGCCACCCGTTCGACCAACCGGAAGCCGAGCAGGAACTGGCTGACGGCTACCACATTGAATATGCCGGCATGAAATGGGGCATGTTCTTCGTGGGCGAATACATCGGGATCATCTTGATCTCGGCGCTGCTGGTGACGCTGTTCTTCGGTGGCTGGCACGGCCCGTTCGACATTCTGCCATCGCTGGCATTCTTCTGGTTCGCCTTGAAAACCGCGTTTTTCATCATGCTGTTCATCCTGCTGCGCGCCTCCATCCCGCGCCCGCGTTATGACCAGGTCATGGATTTCAGCTGGAAGTTCTGTCTGCCGCTGACCCTGATCAATTTGCTGGTGACTGCTGCGATTGTGTTGTTGAACACACCGGCAGGCTCGGTTCAGTGAGGATTTGACCCATGTTCAAATATATTGGTGACATCGTTAAGGGTACAGGTACCCAGTTGCGCAGCCTGGTCATGGTCTTCGGCCACGGCTTCCGCAAACGCGACACCCTGCAATACCCCGAAGAGCAGGTATATCTGCCGCCCCGCTACCGTGGCCGTATCGTTCTGACCCGCGACCCTGACGGCGAAGAGCGCTGCGTAGCCTGCAACCTGTGTGCAGTGGCATGCCCGGTCGGCTGTATTTCGCTGCAGAAGGCCGAGACAGAAGACGGACGCTGGTACCCGGACTTTTTCCGCATCAACTTCTCGCGCTGCATTTTCTGCGGCCTGTGTGAAGAAGCGTGTCCGACTACCGCAATCCAGCTTACGCCGGACTTCGAGATGGCCGACTTCAAGCGTCAGGATCTGGTGTACGAGAAGGAAGATCTGCTGATCTCCGGTCCCGGCAAGAACCCTGACTACAACTTCTATCGCGTTGCCGGTATGGCCATCGGCGGCAAGCCCAAGGGCTCCGCACAGAATGAAGCCGAGCCGATCAACGTCAAGAGCTTGCTGCCTTAAGGAAGTAAAGATGGAATTCGCTTTCTACTTCGCATCCGGTATCGCTGTTGTGTCCACCCTGCGGGTGATCACCAACACGAATCCGGTGCATGCCCTGCTCTACCTGATCATCTCGCTGATCGCTGTGGCCATGACTTTTTTCAGCCTCGGTGCGCCGTTTGCCGGTGTGCTGGAAGTCATTGCCTATGCGGGCGCGATCATGGTCCTGTTCGTGTTTGTGGTGATGATGCTGAACCTCGGCCCAGCCTCGGTTCAGCAGGAACGTGCATGGTTCAAACCCGGCATCTGGATTGGTCCGGTTATTCTCGGCACGCTGTTGCTGGCCGAGTTGCTGTACGTACTGTTCGCCAATCAGACTGGCGCTGCAATCGGTCACACCACAGTCGACGCCAAGGCGGTCGGCATCAGCCTGTTCGGGCCTTATCTGCTGGTGGTGGAACTTGCCTCGATGCTGCTGCTTGCTGCAGCCGTCACGGCATTCCATCTGGGCCGCAACGAGGCCAAGGAGCCAAGCCAATGAATGCTATCCCTCTTGAGCACGGTCTGGCGGTCGCCGGGGTCCTGTTCTGCCTGGGTCTGGTCGGCCTGATGGTGCGCCGTAACATTCTCTTCGTGTTGATGAGCCTGGAAATAATGATGAACGCCTCTGCACTGGCGTTCGTAGTGGCCGGCAGTCGTTGGGCGCAACCGGATGGGCAGGTCATGTTCATCCTGGTGATCAGCCTTGCGGCAGCCGAGGCCAGTATCGGCCTGGCGATACTGATGCAACTGTATCGCCGCTTCCACACTCTCGATATCGATGCTGCCAGCGAGATGCGCGGATGAATCTTCTCTTTCTGACTTTCGTATTTCCCCTCATCGGTTTTCTGCTGCTGTCGTTCTCTCGTGGGCGCATATCGGAAAACCTTGCGGCGCTCATTGGCGTCGGCTCTATCGGCCTTTCAGCCATCGTCACGGCCTGGGTCATCTGGCAATTCAATGTCGCACCGCCGGAAGGTGGTCACTACACCCAGGTGCTGTGGCGCTGGATGGACGTTGATGGCTTCCAGCCCAACTTCGCGCTGTATCTGGACGGTCTGTCCGTCACGATGCTGGGCGTCGTGGTTGGCGTCGGCTTCCTGATCCACCTGTTTGCGTCCTGGTACATGCGCGGTGAAGCGGGCTACTCGCGCTTCTTCTCCTACACCAATCTGTTCATTGCCAGCATGCTGTTCCTGATCCTGGGCGACAACCTGCTGTTCATCTACTTCGGTTGGGAAGGCGTGGGCCTGTGCAGCTACCTGTTGATCGGTTTCTATTACAGCAACCGCAATAACGGAAATGCAGCGCTCAAAGCGTTCATCGTCACCCGTATCGGTGACGTATTCATGGCCATCGGCCTGTTCATCCTGTTCCAGCAATTGGGCACGCTCAATGTGCAGGAACTGCTGGTCCGGGCGCCGGAACACTTCAAGGTCGGCGATTTCTGGATCGTTCTGGCAACCTTGATGCTGCTGGGTGGTGCGGTCGGTAAATCTGCCCAACTGCCACTGCAGACTTGGTTGGCTGACGCGATGGCCGGTCCTACTCCGGTTTCGGCGCTGATCCACGCAGCGACCATGGTTACCGCGGGCGTCTACCTGATCGCGCGTACTCATGGCCTGTTCGCACTGGCACCGGACATACTGCATCTGGTCGGCATTGTAGGCGGCGTCACGCTGGTTCTGGCGGGTTTCGCCGCACTGGTGCAGACCGACATCAAGCGTATCCTCGCCTACTCGACCATGAGCCAGATCGGTTACATGTTCCTGGCACTGGGTGTTGGTGCCTGGGAAGGCGCGATCTTCCACCTGATGACCCACGCCTTCTTCAAAGCGCTGCTGTTCCTTGCTTCCGGCGCGGTGATCGTTGCCTGCCACCACGAGCAGAACATCTTCAAGATGGGCGGCCTGTGGAAGAAACTGCCATTGGCCTACGCCAGCTTCATCGTCGGCGGTGCAGCACTGGCTGCCCTGCCGCTGTTGACGGCAGGCTTCTACTCCAAGGACGAAATTCTCTGGGAAGCATTCGCCAGCGGTAACAATGGCCTGTTGTATGCCGGTCTGGTTGGCGCGTTCATGACGTCGCTGTACACCTTCCGTCTGATCTTCATCGCGTTCCACGGTGAAGCCAAGACCGAAGCACACGCAGGTCACGGTATTGCTCACTGGTTGCCGCTGTCGGTACTGATCGTGCTGTCGACGTTCATTGGCGCGCTGATCACCCCGCCACTGGCAGGTGTTCTACCGCAGAGCGTTGGCCACGCCGGTGGCGAAGCCAAACACAGCCTGGAAATCGCCTCTGGCGCCATCGCCCTGGCCGGTATCCTGCTGGCAGCGCTGCTGTTTCTCGGCAAGCGCCGCCTGGCAACGGCAATCGCCAACAGTGGTCCGGGCCGCTTCCTGTCGGCCTGGTGGTTCGCTGCCTGGGGCTTCGACTGGATCTACGACAAGCTGTTCGTCAAACCTTATCTGGCGATCAGTCATGTGCTGCGTAGCGATCCGTTCGACCGCACCATCGGCTTGATCCCACGTCTGGTCAAAGGCGGTCATAACACTATGAGCCGTACCGAGACCGGCCAGCTGCGTTGGTATGCTGCCTCGATCGCCGTGGGTGCCGTTCTGGTACTTGGTGCCGTCGTTCTGGTTGCGGTCTGACATGAACCTTGCGAATTTGCGAAAGGAATTGAGCCCGTCATGATTCTGCCTTGGCTAATCCTGATCCCCTTTATCGGCGGCCTGCTGTGCTGGCTGGGTGAGCGCTTCGGCTCTACCCTGCCGCGCTGGATCGCGCTGCTGACAATGACCCTCGAACTGGTTCTCGGCCTCTGGCTGTGGGCTACCGGCAATTTCGGCTACGCGCCGGTGCCTGGCGCCGACCCGACCTGGACCCTGGAATTCCACCACCCGTGGATCACCCGCTTCGGCATCGACGTGCATCTGGCACTCGATGGTCTGTCGCTGCTGATGATCCTGCTGACCGGCCTTCTGGGTGTGCTGTCGGTGCTGTGCTCGTGGAAGGAAATCCAGCGCAAGGTCGGTTTCTTCCACCTTAACCTGATGTGGATCCTGGGCGGTGTCGTTGGCGTGTTCCTGGCCATCGACCTGTTCATGTTCTTCTTCTTCTGGGAAATGATGCTGGTGCCGATGTATTTCCTCATCGCGCTCTGGGGTCACAGCTCTTCGGACGGCAAGAAGACTCGTATCTACGCCGCAACCAAGTTCTTCATCTTCACTCAGGCCAGCGGCCTGATCATGCTGGTGGCGATCCTGGGGCTGGTGCTGGTGCACTTCAATCAGACAGGCGTGATCACCTTTGCCTACGCTGACCTGCTGAAGACCAAACTGGCACCGGGTACCGAATACATCCTGATGCTGGGCTTCTTCATTGCCTTTGCCGTGAAGCTGCCGGTGGTGCCGTTGCACTCCTGGCTGCCGGATGCGCATGCCCAGGCACCGACTGCCGGTTCGGTCGACCTGGCAGGTATCCTGCTGAAGACCGCTGCCTACGGCCTGTTGCGCTTTGCCCTGCCACTGTTCCCCAACGCATCGGCCGAGTTCGCACCCATTGCAATGACGCTGGGGCTGGTCGGTATTTTCTACGGTGCATTCCTCGCGTTTGCCCAGACCGATATCAAGCGCCTGATTGCGTTCTCCAGCGTTTCGCACATGGGCTTTGTACTGATCGGTATCTACTCCGGCAGCCAGCAAGCGCTGCAAGGCGTACTGATCCAGATGATTGCCCACGGCCTGTCGGCTGCGGCACTGTTCATTCTCAGTGGTCAGCTGTACGAGCGCCTGCATACTCGTGACATGCGCGAGATGGGCGGCCTGTGGTCGCGTATCGCCTACATCCCGGCCATCAGCCTGTTCTTTGCCGCCGCCTCTCTGGGTCTGCCGGGCACCGGCAACTTCGTCGGCGAGTTCCTGATTCTGCTGGGCAGCTTCGCCAGCTCACCATGGATCACGGCGATCGCCACCTCCGGTCTTGTATTTGGTTCTGTCTACTCGCTGATCATGATCCACCGCGCCTACTTCGGCCCGTCGAAGTCCGACGAGGTTCTGAAGGGCATGGACGGACGTGAAATGATCATGGTGCTGGGCCTTGCGGTGTTGCTGGTCGTGCTCGGGGTTTTCCCGCAGCCTTTCCTCGACACATCGGCAGCGACCATGCACGGCGTGCAGCAATGGCTAGGCACTGCCTTCACTCAACTCGCTTCGGCCCGGTAAGAGCGCTATGGACCTGACGATTCAACACTTTATTGCGCTTGCGCCACTGCTGATCACCAGCCTCACCGTTGTAGTGGTGATGCTGGCGATCGCATGGCGCCGCAATCACTCGCAAACGTTCCTGCTTTCAGTAGCAGGTCTCAACCTGGCCCTGCTGTCGATCTATCCGGCACTGAAAGTTGCCCCACTGGTCGTGACACCACTGCTGCACATCGATAACTTTGCCTGCCTGTACATGGCAATCATCCTTGCCTCTACCCTGGCCTGTGTGACCATGGCACACGCCTATCTGGGTGACGGCAAGGCAGGTTATCCAGGCAATCGTGAAGAGCTTTACCTGCTGATCCTGCTGGCAGCTGCCGGTGGGCTGGTGCTGGTCAGTGCTCAGCATCTGGCGGGCCTGTTCATCGGCCTGGAACTGCTGTCGGTGCCGGTCTACGGTCTGGTGGCGTATGCCTTCTTCAACAAACGTTCGCTGGAAGGCGGCATCAAGTACATGGTGCTATCGGCTGCAGGTTCAGCGTTCCTGCTCTTCGGCATGGCGCTGCTGTACGCAGAAGCTGGCTCGCTGAGCTTCGAAGGTATTGGCAAAGCCATTGCCGCGACAGGGATGCCAAGCCCGATTGCCAGCCTGGGTCTGGGTATGATGGTTGTAGGGCTTGCATTCAAACTGTCGCTGGTACCTTTCCACCTGTGGACCCCGGACGTTTACGAAGGCGCTCCTGCGCCGGTAGCGGCCTTCCTGGCTACGGCCAGCAAGGTGGCAGTGTTTGCCGTGCTGGTGCGTCTGTTCCAGATTTCACCGGCAGCCAGCAGTGGCGTCCTGCACGACGTACTGGCAGTCATTGCCGTAGCGTCGATTCTGGTCGGCAACCTGCTGGCGCTGACTCAGACCAACCTCAAGCGTCTGCTGGGTTACTCGTCCATTGCGCACTTCGGTTACCTGATGATTGCGCTGGTGGCCAGCAAAGGCATGGCGGTCGAGGCGATTGGTGTCTATCTGGCAACTTACGTGCTGACCTCGCTGGGCAGCTTCGGCGTGATCACCATGATGTCTTCGCCTTACAGCGGACGTGATGCCGATGCGATGTTCGAATACCGCGGGCTGTTCTGGCGTCGTCCGTACCTGACGGCAGTCATGACCCTGATGATGCTCTCGCTGGCAGGTATCCCGCTTACCGCAGGCTTCATCGGCAAGTTCTACATCATTGCCACCGGTGTCGAGTCGCAACTGTGGTGGCTTATCGGAGCACTGGTGATCGGTAGCGCCATTGGCGTGTTCTATTACCTGAGAGTGATGGTCACCATGTATCTGGTCGACAACAAGCTTCCACGCCACGACGCAGCGATCAACTGGGCGCAGCGCACTGGCGGCGTAATGTTGCTGGCCGTCGCGATCCTGACCTTCGTGCTGGGCGTGTACCCGCAACCGCTGCTCGATCTGGTGGTCAATGCCGGTCTGCACGTAGCAGGCTGATCATCTGCAAACAAAAAACCCTGCTATCGAGCAGGGTTTTTTTTGCCTTCGGAAACGGCTGAAATGGTTACCCGTCGACGCTTTTCGCGGCCCGCACAGCGCCTGGCGATATGCCCACCGTTCTTTTGAATGCGCGACTGAAGGCCGCCAATGAACCGTACCCCAGCTGATTGGCAACGGCCTCCACCGAATGCTGCTCGCGGCTCAGGCTGTGCAATGCCAGGCGCATTCTCAGCTCCGTCAGGTACTGCAATGGCGGCTTACCCGTTGCTTCGAGAAAGCGCTGTGCGAACACTGATCGAGAATGCCGGGCCTCATGGGCAAGCGTAGCTACCGTCCAGCGTCTGCCTGGATGCTGGTGCATCATAACGATGGCTCGACTCAGCCGAGGGTCTTGCAAAGCACCGAGCCAGCCCGTGGCATTCCCACAGCCGCCTGCAACCCAGCCACGCACCAGCAGCGCAGCCACGACTTCAGCAAGACGTGCCAGAATGCCTGCGTGCCCAGCCTGTAGCATCAAGGCTTCACGCTCCATTGCCTCGAGCATGGGCCGCAGCTCGGGACACGTCTCCAGCAGAGTGCTGACCTGCATAACATCCGGCATGGCGGCAACAAGCGGCTGCATGCCGCCCAGCTCCAACTCCATGCAACAGCTAAAGATAATCGCCTGATCAACAGCTGCGCCCTCCCCGGCATCTGCCCGATCTTGAACGCCATCGCTGATGCCGGTAGACGGATCAAACCGCTGTACATCGCTTGCAGACGTGCTTTCGATCGTCAACATAGCGTGGTGCCCACCGCGCGGAATAAGAACCGCGTCTCCGGTATCGAGTTTGTATAGAACGTTCTCAGCGCTGCGTAGCCAGACAGGCCCACGTCCGACGAAATGAAACTGTGCTCGTCCGATTGCGTTAGTGAAGCCAACACCCAGAGGCGGCACAACTTCCAGCCTGCGGAATTGAACGCCGAAAAGACGCATACCGAGCAGTAGCTCGCTGATGGGGTCATTTGACGGGGCTTGCATGGAGGCCACTTCGAGTTCAGGACGATCAATCAATTCATCAGGATCTTACGTCATAGACCGTCCTACGTCATCGACCTACAGTGCGCCCATCACTTCTGCCGCGTGGAAATAGCCTCATGAATCACATTCGCTTCGTTCACCTGCTGCGCAATACCTTGCTTGCTGCGCTGCTGGCCGGACTATCGTCACTGGCCCTGGCAGTAGACAAACACTACACCGTCACAGCCCCTGACGGCGTCGAACTCGCTGTGCAGGAATCAGGCGATCCGAACGGGCAAGCCCTGATTTTCATTCACGGTTTGCTGGGCAGCCGCCTCAATTGGGAAAAGCAGATCGTTAGTCCGCAGCTGCAGCGTTATCGAATGATTACCTATGACCTGCGCGGTCACGGGCTTTCCGACAAGCCCGCTAATACCGAGGCGTACCGTAACGGGCGCCGTTACGCGGACGATCTGGCAGCGGTACTTGAAGCCACGAACAGCAAGCGTCCAGTATTGGTCGGCTGGTCATTGGGGGGCGTGGTCATGTCTAACTACCTCGCCGCCTATGGTGACGCGAAGATCGGCGGCGTTGTGTATGTTGATGGTGTCATTGAGCTTAATGCTGCTCTGATTACAGCCCATCCTCATGTATATGCCGGCCTGAGTTCAGAGGACCTGAAGACACACCTTGATGCAGTACGCACTTTTCTCGGACTGTGCTTCCACACACAGCCAGATGCACCGACTTTCGAACGGCTTTTGTCGAATGCTGCGATGGCATCGTGGACGATGACCCGTGCCACGCCTGCAATGACTGTCGATGTGGCCAAAGGCTTGCCCAAAGCAAAGGTGCCGGTATTGATGCTGTATGGTGCCAAGGATGAGCTGGTCAACGTTCAGCCCAGCATCGCACGCGCCCGGCAACTCAATGCGCGGATTCTATCGAAGGTGTACGAAAACTCAGGTCACGCGCCATTTCTGGAAGAAGCATTGCGCTTCAATACCGATCTGGCAGCCTTCATGGAGTCGGCTGTCATTGCCGCAAGGGGCTCTGAATGAAGTCTGTTCCAGGCCTGTTACATAAATGAATAACCCGCGCATCCCCCTGCCTGATAACGACAGGGGCATTCGCGGGTCTGTATCGGCCACGCGTAACGGTATGTCAGCCTGGCAGCCTGACGGGCTTCTTGGCACCGCTGAACAAACCCCAGCTGGAGATGAACAGTGCGGCCACCAGAGGTCCTATGACAAAGCCGTTCAGACCAAAGACCGACATACCGCCCAGCGTTGAAATCAGGATCAGGTAGTCCGGCATTTTCGTGTCCTTGCCCACCAGGATCGGACGCAGCACGTTATCCACCAGACCGATCACGAAAACACCGAACAACCCCAGCACCACACCTTGCCAGATCATGCCGCTGAGCAGGAAGTAGACAGCCACCGGAGCCCAGACAATCCCCGCCCCCACAGCGGGCAACAGCGACAGGAAGGCCATGATCACTGCCCACAGCAACGCACTCGGGATGTCCAGCGCCCAGAAGATAAAACCGCCCAGCGCACCTTGCGTTACCGCGACCACCACGTTGCCCTTGACCGTGGCACGTACCACTCGAGTGAACTTGAGTTGCAGACGACGCTTCTGCTGTTCGCCCAATGGAAAGGCCGTACGTATCTTGCGTACCAGCTCCTGCCCATCTCGCAGGAAGAAGTACAGCAGGTACAGCATGATGAACACACTCACCACGAAATCGAAGGTGCCTTGGCCAAAACTGAACGCTTGAGTCGCCAGATACTGACTGCCCTGCATTGCCCCTTTGGTGATCTTGTCGCGTAATCCTTCAAGGTCGCCCATGCCCAGACGGTCGAGCAGTGCCTGAATCGAGTGCGGCAGCAGATCCTTGAACTCGGCGAGATAACCGGCAATATCCAGCTGCCCGGTCTCGACATTCTTGTACAGCGTGGTGCCCTCCTGAACCAGCAAGGCGCTGATGACGATCACTGGCAGAATCGCAATCACCAGACAGATTGTCAGGGTGCACAGGGAGGTAAGATTGCGTGACCAGTTGAACTTGATCTGCAACCTGCGCTGCACAGGCGCAAAGATGATTCCGAGAATGACCGCCCAGAATACTGCGCCGTAAAACGGTAGCAAAATCCATATGAAGGCAATGGTGACCAGCACCAATAGCATAATGAGGGTTTTGTATTGCAACGTGGTTTCGTTCATGTCCTGTCCATGTCAGTAGACCGCGCCTCGCGCCCGGTCTAGAGCTTAGTCAGCACTTGAACGTACGAGTGCCATCTTCTACGAAGGCAATATGACCGCGGTGGCAGGCGCAGGCTGTTGCGGACGTCAGCGCCCCTGCCACGCAGGCATCAGACACGGAACTGACCGACCAGACTGTCAAGGCGCGAGCCCAGTTCGGCAAGGCTGCGTGAGGTCTGTGCGCTTTGCCGGGTTTCATCGGCGACGCTTTCAACTGCACCTGCAATCTGGTGAACGCTGCGATTGATTTCTTCGGCAACCGCCGTCTGCTCTTCCGCTGCGCTGGCGATTTGCGCGTTCATCGAGTTGATCGTCGCAATCAACTCACCGATGGTCACCAGCGATGTGCCTGCTTCGTTGGCTTGCGCAGAGGTCCCGTCGCCAGCTTCGCTGGAACGGCGCATTGCCGTGACGGCCTCCTGAGTGCCCTGCTGCAGACGGTCGATCATCCCTTGAATTTCCTGCGTGCTTTGCTGGGTCCGGCTGGCCAACGCCCGGACCTCGTCGGCAACCACGGCAAAACCGCGCCCTGCTTCCCCTGCCCTCGCGGCCTCGATGGCGGCATTGAGTGCGAGCAGGTTGGTTTGTTCGGCGATAGAGCGAATAACACCCAGTACGCTGACGATCGAAGAAACGTCCTTTTGCAGAACATCCAGTGACGAGCCACTTTTGCGGATGTCGTCTACCAATGCATGAATCTGTCTGATACTGCCATCCACAACGCGCTTGGCGGCGCGCCCTTGTTCGTCGGTCTGCTGAGCAGCCACGGAAGCACCCTGCGCGCTCTTGGCAACCTCTTGAGCCGCAGCCGACATCTGATTGATTGCGGTCGCCACTTGATCTGTTTCGTGGCGCTGACGGTCCATGGCGGTTTCCGAGCGCTGTGCCTGGGATGACACTTCTCCGACCAGGCCATTGAGTTGCCCGGTCATTTCGCTGACCTGACGAACCATACCGTGGATCTTGTCGACAAACCGGTTGAACGAACCAGCCAGATCACCAAGCTCGTCATTACTGGTAATGGCCAGACGCCGAGTCAGATCGCCTTCACCCGCGGCGATGTCATCCAGGTTGTTTTTCATCAAACCGAGCGGACGTAGCAGAGTGCCGGCCATCAATATCCCGATGACGCCAATGATGACCAGCACCAGGACGGTGATACCCAAAATGCTGTACAGCATTTCCTTCAGACGTGCTTCGACGTTCTGCCTGACTTCAGCAACTTTAGCGTCAATGCCGTCGATATTGACGGCAGAACCGATGATCAGATCCCACTTCGGCAGATAATCCGTGTAGCCGATCTTGGGCACAGGTTCAGTCTTGCCAGGCAGGGCCGAGGAGTACATCACATAGTGAGTGCCCGCCTTGCCGACCGCCACCAGTTCGCGGTTGATGTAGACCCCGTTAGCATCGCGGGCGTCATTGAAACTCTTGCCGACGCCATCAGGACTGTTGCTACGGAATATACGGATTACCTGAGAGTCATAGCCAAAGATATAACCATCCTTGCCATAACTGATGGAGGAAAGCAGCTTGATCGCATTAGCGCGCGCAGTTTCATCACCCGGCGCTGCAGCCTCGTAAAGCGGCTTGATGGCCGTCATGGCGATCGCAACGTAGTTCTGCAACGTTGCCTTGGCTTCAGAGAGCAGACGCTCTCGCGTATCACTGACCTCGCGCTCTGCCTGCCGGTGCAGCATGAACACCGTGGTGGCACTGATCACCAGCGCAAATATCAGAACCGGCAGGACTGCCAGCGACAGAACCTTGGCTTTCAGACTGAGACGCATAGGAAGGGCCTTATGGTTATTTTTATGAGTCAGAGATACCTATCAGGTTATCGGCGGTATCCGACGGACATTAAGACCCAGCGTATTTTTTTGTATGAAGACTCTGAAAGTTACAGGCTGACAACTTATGGAGCGGTGCGCTCGGGAAGATCAATGCGTACGCGAAGGCCCCCAGCGGGGCTCTCCTGCAATTGCAGTTGGCCGCCCCAGGCCTCGACGATATCGCGCACAATCCCCAGGCCAAGGCCATGACCGGTAATCTGCTCGTCAAGGCGAGCGCCACGGCTGAACACCTCTGCGCGCTGCGACTCCGGAATACCGGGCCCGTCATCGTCCACCAGCAGGCTGAAGCCCTGAGCCTGACTGAGAATGCTCAGACGCACTTCGCTGTCGGCCCACTTGCAGGCGTTGTCCAGAAGGTTGCCCAGCAGTTCGAGGATATCCTCCCGGTCCCACGGCAGATGCATGCCTGCTTCAACATCGTTGACCAAATGAAGGTGGGCACCATGAATCATGCCCAACGTGGAAAACAGCCCGGGCAGTTCGGCATCACAGTCGAAACGGGCTCCCGGCAGCGCGTCCCCGGAAAGACGGGCCCGATTGAGTTCACGCTCCAGACGCAGACGGATATTTTCCAATTGCTCCTGCAACGTCTTGCGCAGTGCCGGGTTGCCGTCCAGCTGTCCACTGAGGGCCAGGCTGAGCAATACCGCAAGCGGTGTCTTCAAGGCATGCCCCAGATTGCCCAATGCATTGCGTGAGCGTTTCAGGCTGTCTTCAGTATGTGCAAGCAGATGGTTGATCTGAGCCACAAGGGGCTCAAGCTCGAGGGGCACCTGATTGTCCAGTTGCGAACGCTGACCCTGTTGAAGCTGGAAGATCTGCTCGCGAACGGTTTCCAGAGGCCGAAGCGCCCTGCGCACTGTGATGCGCTGCAAAACCAGCACCAGGATCAGCGCTGCGAGCCCGAGCCCGAGCCCGATCTGCTGCATGAGACGAAAGCTCGCCCTGACCGGCGTGTAATCCTGGGCGACGGTAATTGAAATCTGCTTGCCGAACTTTCGGTATTCGCTGGTCAGCATCAACAGCGACTGCCCGGTCTTGCCAAGTTCAAGGTTAGCGTGCAACCCCACCCCAGGCTGCGGCAGCTCAAAATCCCACAAAGAACGGGAACGCCAGTGGCCCTGCGGCAAGTCCATGCGGAAATAGTGGCCGGACAGCGGGCGCTGATAAGCACCCGACAAGCGATGGTCATCCAGTTGCAGCCCGGCAGGACCTCGGACCAGCGCCACCAGCAGGTTCTCGCTCTCGTTGCGTAAGCCCGACTCCAGATAGCGCTGCAGGCCCACTTCAAACAACCAGAGACTGGTCTGCGCCATCACCAGGCCGACAACGACCATGACGGCGATAAGACCCAGGCTCAGACGCCGTTGTATGGATTTCAACCTCCGGCTCCGCCGTATAGGTAGCCTTGGCCACGGCGGGTCTCGACCACTGCGCGGCCCAGTTTGCGCCTCAGGTGATTGACATGGACCTCGATGACATTGGAGTCACGCTCGTTTTCGCCATCGTACAAGTGCTCAGAGAGATGGCTTTTGGAGAGAATCTGTCCAGGGTGGAGCATGAAATAGCGCAGCAGACGAAACTCTGCAGACGTGAGCTGGATATCAACGCCATCCCGGCTGACACTCTGGCGACCTTCATCCAGATTAAGGCCGGCAGACTCCAGGGTTGGCTGGTTGGCAAGCCCGTGAGAACGCCTCAACAGGGCCTGAATACGCAACTGCAGTTCTTCAGGATGAAAAGGTTTGGTCAGGTAATCATCGGCCCCCGCCTTCAAGCCTTCTATACGCTCTGACCACGAACCTCGTGCCGTCAGAATCAGTACCGGGGTAGCCAGGCCCTTGCCACGCCATTGCTGGAGAACCTCAAGCCCGGGCATGCCGGGCAACCCCAGATCCAGAACAATGAGGTCGTAGGGCTCGGTTGCGCCTTGATAAACTGCGTCACGACCGTCAGCCAGCCAGTCGACCGCATAACCTTGCCGCCCCAGCGCAGCGAGTAACTCATCTGCGAGGGGAACATGGTCTTCAACCAGGAGCAGGCGCATCAGTCATCATCCTCGTCTTTCAGCAATCGGCTATCGCGCGCATCGAACTTGAGCTCACGGACAACACCCTGTGGGGTCAGCAACTCGAATTCATACACGTACATGTTATTTTTTTCCTCAAGCTCAGCCTCCAGCAAGCGAGCGCCGGGATGAAGACCCAGCGCGCGCTCGATAAACTGTTCGAGAGGCAGTATCACCCCACGCTGCCGCAGACTGAGCGCTTCATCCTGATTCAGATCCCTGGCATAGACAAAAGAGCAGGTCAGACTCAAACCAAGGATGACACAGAGACGCTTGTCGACATTCATTAGTTATCCTGATGATTCCTGTAGACCTGGCCCGTAGCGGCGTCTATTTCGAGAACCCACTCAACATCGTGCTTGTCACGCAGCTCGACATTGTAAACGTACCTGCCGTATATATTCTTGAACTGTGTATCAAGAATACTGGCACCAGGGTGCTTGCTGAGGGCGTTTGCATCGAGTTTTTCAGCCGACTGGAGAGTGCCCGCGTTACTGAGGCGCAATACCTCCTGCGGGTCGACACCACGCGCCTGGATGACACATGAAGTCAGAACACATGTCAGGGCCGCCAGCAGGGTTGTCAGCGTTTTCATTGTTGGAGGTGTCCATAGCGGTCGATGCTTCTATGGCGTTTACCTTACCCCGTACAACTTAACTCAAACTGAATATATCTGGCCGAGTGCCATCAATCGCACCTGAAAGAATCGTCACACACAAGCCCTGCATGGAGTTTCAGGCCATTGCTGTTAAACTCGTCGATTGCATTTATCGCGTCTGCGATCGCCATTTTTCCGGGGCCAATACACAGTGGAAATCTTCAAAGAGTTTACCTTCGAGTCAGCACACCGCCTCCCTCACGTACCAGAGGGTCACAAGTGTGGACGTCTGCACGGCCATTCGTTTCGTGTCGGCATTCATCTGGCTGGCAAGGTTGATCCTCACACAGGCTGGATCCGCGACTTTTCGGAAATCAAGGCTATTTTCAAACCGCTGTACGAACGCCTTGATCATAATTACCTGAATGACATCCCCGGCCTTGAGAATCCAACCAGCGAAAACCTGGCGAAATGGATTTGGAATGAGCTGAAGCCCCTTCTGCCGGAGCTGTCCGCCGTTCGTATTCACGAGACCTGCACCAGCGGGTGCGAATACCGCGGGGATTGATTCTCCCGGAAAATAAAAAACCACCTCGACCAGGTGGTTTTTTTGTATCTGCACGGTACGAAAAAGACTTTAACGTGCCCCAAAAACAAAAACCCTCAACGCGTAAGCGATGAGGGTTTCTGGAATTTAATCTTGACGATGACCTACTCTCACATGGG
>NZ_JAWHOO010000011.1:0-184896 GCF_032586855.1 Pseudomonas syringae group sp. J254-4
CTCCCCCACCCTCCGCGCACAAGCCTGATTGACAGCACACATCCGCAGGTTTACGTTAACGTAAAGGTCATAGCCAATCCGCATAGAACCATCTCCAAGAATAAAACAGGAACGCTGCCCATGAGTTACCCCAGCCTGAACTTCGCCCTGGGCGAAACCATCGACATGCTGCGCGACCAGTTGCAATCCTTCGTCGCCGCAGAGCTTGCCCCTCGCGCTGCGCAGATCGACAAGGACAACCTGTTCCCCGCCGACATGTGGCGCAAATTCGGTGAGATGGGCGTGCTCGGCATCACGGTCAGCGAGGAATACGGTGGCGCAGGCCTGGGTTATCTGGCGCATGTCGTGGCGATGGAAGAAATCAGCCGTGGCTCGGCATCGGTGGCGCTCTCCTACGGCGCACACTCCAACCTGTGCGTGAATCAGATCAACCGCAATGGCAGCCCGGCACAGAAAGCCCGATACCTGCCCAAGCTGATCAGCGGCGAGCACGTTGGCGCGCTGGCCATGAGCGAACCCAATGCAGGCTCGGACGTGGTATCGATGAAGCTGCGCGCCGACAAGCGCGGCGATCACTACGTACTCAACGGCAGCAAGACCTGGATCACCAACGGGCCTGACGCCAACACCTATGTGATCTACGCCAAGACCGACCTGGAAAAGGCAGCCCATGGCATCAGCGCGTTTATCGTCGAACGCGATTGGAAGGGCTTCTCGCGCGGCAGCAAGTTCGACAAGCTGGGCATGCGCGGCTCAAATACCTGCGAGCTGTTTTTCGATGACGTCGAGGTGCCCGAAGAGAATCTGCTGGGCGTGCTTGATGGTGGTGTCAGGGTCCTGATGAGCGGCCTCGATTATGAACGCGTCGTGCTCTCTGGCGGGCCGACCGGAATCATGCAGGCCTGTATGGACGTGGTGGTGCCCTACATTCACGACCGCAAGCAGTTTGGCCAGAGCATCGGCGAGTTCCAGCTGATTCAGGGCAAGGTCGCAGACATGTATACCCAGCTCAACGCCAGCCGCGCCTACCTGTACGCCGTCGCCCAGGCCTGTGATCGTGGCGAGACCACGCGCAAGGACGCAGCGGGCGTGATCCTCTACAGCGCCGAACGCGCCACGCAGATGGCGCTGGATGCCATCCAGATTCTGGGCGGCAATGGCTACATCAACGAGTTCCCGGCCGGTCGATTGTTGCGCGACGCCAAACTCTACGAGATCGGTGCAGGCACCAGCGAGATCCGGCGCATGCTCATCGGTCGCGAACTGTTCAACGAAACCCGTTGATTGCGGAGCTACCATGACCATTCTGCAGACTCGCATCAACGCCCGCTCGCCGGAATTTGCCCTTAATCGCACCGCGCTGCTCAAGCAGGTCGAAGAGCTCCGTATGTTGCTGAGCATCGTTCGCCAAGGCGGCGGGCCCAAGGCCCAGGAGCGCCATACGTCACGAGGCAAGTTGCTGCCCCGCGAGCGTATCAACCGTTTACTGGACAGCGGATCACCGTTTCTGGAGATCGGCCAACTGGCCGCCCATGAGGTGTATGGCGAAGAGGTTCCGGCCGCCGGGGTAATTGCCGGTATCGGCCGGGTCGAGGGCGTCGAATGCATGATCATCGCCAACGACGCGACGGTCAAAGGTGGCTCCTATTACCCGCTGACCGTCAAAAAGCACCTGCGCGCGCAGACCATCGCCCAGCAAAACCGCCTGCCGTGCATTTACCTGGTGGACTCCGGTGGTGCCAACCTGCCGCGCCAGGACGAAGTGTTTCCGGACCGCGAACACTTCGGGCGCATCTTCTTCAATCAAGCCAACATGAGCGCACAAGGCATTCCCCAGATTGCCGTGGTCATGGGTTCCTGTACCGCAGGCGGGGCCTATGTTCCAGCCATGGCCGACGAAGCGATCATGGTGCGCCAGCAAGCCACCATCTTCCTCGCAGGCCCGCCACTGGTAAAAGCCGCCACCGGCGAAATAGTCAGCGCTGAAGACTTGGGCGGTGCGGATGTGCATTGCCGCACCTCCGGGGTGGCCGACCACTATGCCGACAGTGACGAGCACGCGCTGGCATTGGCGCGACGCAGCATTGCCAATCTGAACTGGCGCAAACAAGGCCAGTTGAACGCTGTCACGCCCATTGCACCGCTGTACGCCAGCGAGGACCTGTACGGCATCATCCCGGCCGACACAAAACAGCCGTTTGACGTACGCGAAGTCATCGCGCGGTTGGTGGATGGCTCGGTACTGGATGAATTCAAGGCGTTGTTTGGCACCACGCTGGTCTGCGGTTTCGCTCGCCTGCATGGCTACCCGATCGCGATTCTGGCCAACAATGGCATCCTGTTCGCAGAGGCCGCCCAGAAAGGCGCGCACTTTATCGAACTGGCCTGCCAGAGAGGAATTCCCCTGCTGTTTCTGCAAAACATCACCGGCTTCATGGTCGGTCAGAAGTATGAAGCCGGGGGTATCGCCAAGCATGGGGCCAAGCTGGTGACCGCCGTGGCTTGCGCGAAGGTGCCGAAGTTCACGGTCATTATCGGCGGCAGTTTCGGTGCAGGAAATTACGGCATGTGTGGCCGCGCCTACGACCCGCGCTTTCTATGGATGTGGCCCAACGCGCGAATCGGCGTGATGGGTGGCGAGCAGGCAGCGGGCGTGCTGGTGCAGGTCAAGTGCGAGCAGGCGGAACGTGCCGGCCAGGCCTTCAGCGCCGAACAGCAGGCCGAGCTCAAGCAGCCGATTCTCGATCAGTACGAGCATCAAGGCCACCCTTATTACTCCAGCGCCCGCCTGTGGGACGACGGAGTCATCGACCCGGCACAAACCCGCGACATTCTTGCGCTGGCCCTGTCCGCCTCGCTCAATGCGCCCATCGAATCTACTACCTTCGGCCTGTTCCGGATGTAAGACGGGAAATGACCATGACGTCGACCTCATTCGCAACCATAGAGTTGATCACCGACCCACGTGGTTTCGCCACGCTGTGGCTGAATCGACCGGACAAGAACAATGCCTTCAATGCGCAGATGATTCGCGAGCTGATCCTCGCACTGGACCAGGTACAAAGTGATGCCAGCCTGCGCTTCCTGCTGGTGCGCGGGCGTGGCAGGCATTTCAGCGCGGGTGCCGATCTGGCCTGGATGCAGCAGGCAGCAGAGCTGGACTACAACACCAATCTGGACGATGCCCGTGAACTGGCAGAGCTGATGTACAGCCTCGCAAAATTGAAAATTCCGACGCTTGCGGTGGTGCAAGGTGCAGCGTTCGGTGGCGCGCTGGGCCTGATCAGTTGCTGCGACATGGCCATTGCGGCAGCGGATGCGCAGTTCTGCCTGTCGGAAGTACGCATCGGCCTGGCTCCAGCGGTTATCAGTCCGTTTGTGGTGCAGGCCATCGGCGAACGTGCGGCGCGGCGCTACGCCCTGACCGCAGAGCGTTTCGATGGCCAGAGAGCGCAGCAGATGGGGCTGATAGCCGAGTGCTACCCGGCTGCCGACCTACAAGCCCGCACACAGGAGTGGGTCGACACCCTGCTGCTCAATAGCCCGCAGGCCATGCGGGTCAGCAAGGAGTTGCTACGCGAAGTCGGCAGCGGCGAACTCACACCTGCATTGCGCCGCTACTGTGAAAGCGCCATCGCGCGCATCCGTACCAGCGCCGAAGGCCAGGAAGGCCTGCGCGCCTTCCTGCAAAAACGCACACCCGGCTGGCAGCCAGACTGCGATCAATCGCCAGCAGCGCTTGCAGCCCGGCAAGAATCACAGAAGGACTCGCAATCATGAGCACTCCCGAGCTGACCACGCTGCTGATCGCCAACCGCGGTGAAATTGCCTGCCGCATCATGCGGACCGCGAAAACCATGGGGCTCTCCACAGTCGCCGTGCACAGTGCCATTGACCGTGACGCACGGCATAGCCATGAGGCTGATATCCGTGTGGATCTTGGAGGCAGCAAGGCAGCAGAAAGCTACCTGGCGATCGACAAGCTTATCGATGCGGCCAGGGCAAGCGGCGCGCAAGCGATTCACCCCGGTTATGGTTTTTTGTCCGAAAATGCCGACTTTGCCCGTGCCATTGAAGAGGCAGGGCTGATTTTCCTCGGCCCACCCGCCTCGGCCATCGACGCCATGGGCAGCAAATCTGCCGCCAAGTCGCTGATGGAGCAGGCTGGAGTGCCGTTGGTACCTGGCTATCACGGCGACGCACAGGACATCGAGACGTTCCGCAGCGCCGCTGAACGCATCGGTTACCCCGTGCTGTTGAAAGCCACGGCAGGCGGTGGCGGTAAAGGCATGAAGGTGGTGGAGCACAGCGGCAAACTGGCCGAAGCGCTGGCCTCCGCTCAACGCGAGGCGCTTTCTTCGTTCGGCGATGCGCGAATGCTGGTGGAGAAATACGTCCTCACTCCGCGCCACGTCGAGATTCAGGTGTTTGCCGACCGCCATGGTCACTGTCTCTACCTCAATGAGCGCGACTGCTCCATTCAGCGCCGACATCAGAAGGTCGTCGAAGAAGCACCTGCGCCCGGCCTGACACCCGAACTGCGCAAGGCCATGGGTGAAGCGGCGGTCAAGGCCGCACAGGCCATCGGTTACGTGGGCGCAGGCACGGTGGAATTCCTGCTGGACGCGCGCGGCGAGTTTTTCTTCATGGAGATGAATACCCGCCTGCAAGTCGAGCACCCGGTGACCGAATACATCACGGGCCTGGATCTGGTGGAATGGCAGATTCGGGTGGCCAGAGGCGAACCACTGCCCATTACTCAAGAACAAGTGCCATTGATCGGCCACGCCATTGAGGTCCGGCTATATGCCGAAGACCCGGCCAACGATTTTCTGCCTGCAACCGGCACGCTGGAGCTCTACAGAGAATCCGCGTCCGGCTCCGGCAGGCGCGTGGACAGCGGCGTTAGCGAGGGCGACAGCATTTCACCCTTCTACGACCCCATGCTCGGCAAGCTGATTGCCTGGGGCGAAAACCGTGAGCAGGCCCGTTTGCGCCTGCTCGGCATGCTGGATGAGTTCGCAGTGGGCGGTGTCAGAACCAACCTGGCATTTTTGCGCAGAATCATCGCCCATCCGGCGTTTGCCGCCGCTGAACTGGACACGGGCTTCATTCCCCGCCATCAGGATCAATTGCTGCCGCAAGCGGGTGAACTGTGTGAGGAACTCTGGCAGGCCGCCGCCGAGGCCTTCAACCAGAGCGAAACGGCACGCGTCGATCAAGCCGACCTGCACTCGCCCTGGGCGGCCAGCACAGGCTTTCGCGCTGGCCTGCCTGCAGAGACGGATCTGCGACTGAGCTGCAATGGTCAAACCCGAACCGTCTACCTGCGCAACAGCAGCGACTCACCGTTCAAACTCAGCAACGAGCATCTGACTGTCGAACATAACGGTGTGCGCCGCTCGCATCTGGCGATACGCCGTGGCAATGCGCTTTACCTCAAATGGCAAGGCGACCTACACACCATCACCCGGCATGACCCCATCGCGCAGGCCGATGCCAGTGATAGCCAGCATGGCGGCCTGACAGCCCCCATGAATGGCAGCATCGTGCGCGTGCTGGTTGAAGTGGGTCAGACGGTCGAGATCGGGGCGCAACTGGTGGTGCTGGAGGCCATGAAGATGGAACACAGCATCCGCGCTGCCAGTGCCGGCGTTGTCACAGCGCTTTACTGCCATGAGGGAGAGATGGTCAACGAAGGCGCAGTACTGGTGGAACTGACCTGACCACCAGCGACGGCCGCACACGAAAACGCCCTGAACAGTCAGGGCGTTTTACGCAGCAGAGAAAGGCTTAGTAGTAAGCGTTTTCTTTCTGCGTATGGTCGGTCACATCGCGAACACCCGACAGCTCGGGAATGCGCTCAAGCAACGTACGCTCGATACCTTCCTTCAACGTGACATCGGCCTGACCGCAACCCTGGCAACCGCCACCGAATTGCAGAACGGCAATGTTTTTCGCTTCTTCTTCAACCACATCGATCAGCGTGACCTGACCACCGTGACTGGCAAGGCCGGGATTGATCTCGGTTTGCAGATAATAATTGATGCGCTCGTTGATCGGGCTGTCGGCGTTGACCATCGGCACCTTGGCGTTTGGTGCCTTGATGGTCAACTGGCCGCCCATGCGATCAGTGGCGTAGTCAACCACGGCATCATCCAGAAACGCTTCGCTGAAACCATCGATCCAGGCGGTGAAGCTCTTCAGGCCGATAGCCTTGTCTTCCGGCTTTTCTTCACCCGGCTTGCAGTAGGCAATGCAGGTTTCAGCGTACTGAGTGCCGGGCTGGGTAATAAATACGCGGATGCCAATGCCCGGGGTGTTCTGCTTTTCCAGCAGATCGGCCAGATAATCGTGGGCGGCATCGGTAATAGTGATAGCGGTCATGAAAATTCCTCGCAGACGTGCCAGCAGTTTACGCCAATCGGCACCGTCACACAAAGTCCTAGTATTTTTGTCAGGTTAATGCCTGCGCCCGGCTGACCGCTCGGCGTCCATCCAGCCAGGCTTTCATCCGGCGGTAAAGGCCCTTCTCGATCCACTCATAACTGACCCAGGCACCGATGGCGATGATCGGCACGCAGAACGCGAACACCACATAGGGGCTGAGGCCAAAGCGTTGCGCCATCAGCAAGCCGCCGTACAGCACCAGAACGTGCAGCAGGTAGACCGAGTACGAGCAGTCGCCCAGTACCTTGAGCAGCCTGTTGCCTTGGAAATACGGTTCCAGCGAGATGCACGATAGTACGATCAAGGCACTCGGCAGGCCCCAGTTGAGCAGACGCTGCTCATTGGTCAGGTGATTGATCGCATACAGCCCTACCGCAATACCCGCCAGCGGCAGCCATAACGCCTGTTTGATCCAGTCACGGCGATAGAGGATGCCGATGCCGATACCCAGCAGGAATTCGTAAATGATGTCATTGCCGTAGAAGCGGCTGATCAGCCCGGTGCGGGCCAGAACCTCACTGACCGCAAACAGCGCTGCGGCAATGATCAGCGGCCGGTGACGCTGTTGAAAGAGGAATACCACCGAGAATAGCAGGTAGAAAAACATCTCATAATTGAGCGTCCAGCCGACGTTAAGCGTCGGGTAAAGGCCATAACCGCCGGGGTTTTCGGAAGGAATGAATACCAGTGACAAGAGGAAGTTCTGCCAGCCGATGACCTGATGCGGGAGCATCGGTGCTGCAATCAGCAACAACAACGCCATGGCGGCGGTATACAGCCAATAGGCCGGAACAATTCGAATCAGACGATGCAGAATGAAGCGCCGTGCAGGCATATCGCTGTTCTGCGTCGACAAAAAGATAACCAGACCACTGATGACAAAGAAGATATCAACGCCGACCGCGCCCTTCGACACAAAGAACTGTCCCACCGGGCCGCTGGCCTTGAAATCGAAAAAAATCTGCATGAAGTGATGACACACCACGACCCACGCTGCGAACGCACGTAGCGCCTGAACTGAAATCAACATCACAAAAAACCTCTACTGCCTGACTTTCAATCATGGGTCGTTTGATAAACCGGCCTATGACGCGCACCATTTCGGACCACCTTTTTGGAAAAAAGATCGCGCGAGATACATTTCGTTCAGGAAGTAAAGATGGCCGCAGGCCATGTTGCACAAGGGCCTGCGGCGTGAAGCCCCGGTTTTTCAGAGGTTCTCGTAGCGATTCATGTCCAGCACACCCGCTTCGCGTGGTTCAGTTTCCTGAACGTAGCGATTCAGATCGTGGAAGTAACTCCAGAACAGTGGATGAGTACGACGGATGCCCCAACGCTGGACGATTTGTTCGAAACTCGCCTGATCCTTGCTCTGCTGCATGGCATCGACAAAGGCCGGCACCTGTGCGACCGGAATATTGAAGATGAAATTCGGATAACTGCTGAGCACGCCCGGGTAGACGGTCAGTGTGTCCAGCCCCGGTATATAGCGATAAGACTCGCCCAGCAGAAACGCGACGTTACTGTGCGCACGGTTGCGCAGCATGCTGTAGATCATGCGTTTGCCGTCGCTGCCCTCGATGCGCAGCATGCTTGCTTCCGGCAATTGATCGATGACTTTCAGGCCCGCCGCCGGGCGTGAGGTCAAACGGCTCAGTGCCTGTTCCGCCTGGGCAAAACTGCTGTCGAGGTTTGGCCGAGAACAATACGCCCCGCTGCAGCGGTTGATCGGATCAGGCGCGGCATTCAGGCTGCCGGAACGCTCGATCAGCTTGAACGCAAAGTCGCGCTGCGCGGCCTTTTCATCGAGTTTGATACCGGTTGGCGTATCGTCGTCGATCTTCTGGTAATCCAGCCACATCTTGATCTTGCCGCCATCCTGATAAAGATCGCTGAGTATGTCTTCCCGGCGATCGGCAGGCATCAGGCGCAGGAAGTTGATTTCGGCACCGTTGCGGATCAAGTCGAAATACAGCCGGGTCTGTGCCTGATGTGAAACGTTGCCATAGACATCGAAGTTCACCGCCAACTGATAATAGGTGCGCTCCAGCAGCGGGTAGTCGAACAGCCACATGGAGTGCGGCACGTCGCCAATCAGCCCTTTATTGACCGACGCACTGTCGAAATGACGGAAAACGGTCAGCAAGGCATTGTCATTGCCTGCCCACAGCGTGCTCCAGCCCGGCGCTGGCATTTTCGCGTAACTGTCGCGGCGCAGGTCTTCATACTCATTGCGCCGGTCGCGGTAGGACAGCCACAGGCTCAGCACGCTGCCCACGTCATCGTTCTGCCCCGGCATGGCCAGCAATGGCGTAGCCTCCCCGCGATACGTCGCATCGTTGATGTAGCGATCGTGCGACGGGTCCTGGAACAGCACCCAGAACTGATCGCGAATCACATCGGTCGCGATCTGCCCGCGACAGACCGGCCCGCGAATGAAGGTGCGGACGAAATACTCGGCATTGTCGAGCATGAACTGATAACGCGCCGCTGCCGGGATCGCTTCAAAGGTCAGAAACGGATTGGCCCGATGGCCAGGGCCATAGCCAGGCAGTGCGTTGACCTTCCAGTCTTTACCATAGAACAACTGCCTGACCCGCATCAGTTTCTGTGGGCTCATGGCATAGGTAATGTGGGTCTTGTGAACGATCACGCCCTGCACAGGGATCAATCGATAATAGAAGTCACTGCCCGGATCATCGTCGGGGCGACGAGTAGCGATCAGGTCCACAGGCTTGCCGCTTGGAGTTCGCGAACGTACCCACTGAAAGAAGTGCCCCGCCTCACCGCCTTCGAAATAGATATGCGCCAGGAACAGGTGCTCGAACAGCCAGCGACCGACCAGCGCCTGATTCGCGCCAGGCTCGTTGAGCTGCGCCTCCCAGGCATTGATCTGCGCGGCCTCGGTGACACTCGGGGTAATGGTCTGCTGCTCCACCGGCGCACCGGCAGCCAGCCAGCGCTGCAGCGTCTGGTATTCGGCATCGGTCAGGCCAGCCACCGCCAGTGGCATGCCTTGTTGCGCATGAGCTGCGGCATAGGCGTTGAATTCGCCGGGCAGCGGGCACACATTTTCGCGATTGATGCCCAGCGCGATCTCGTCCGGAATTTTGCTGTTGGCCGGCAACGGCGCGCTGCGCCCCAGATCGAGCATGCGCGCCATCAGGGCAGCCTGACTGCCCTGGGCCTCCAGCACTGAGTAAAACCCCTTGCCGCGCCAAGCCTCGGTATCACGCGCATCATAAAACAGTCGGGTCGGCGCTACCGCTTCACTACGCTCGCCCTGGTAAACCGGGGTCTTGCTGGCACCACGGCTCACGCCTTCCCCGCTGCCCAGGTTCAACTGGCAGGGAGCATCGTTGCAGGCATGGCAGGCAACGCATTTCTCGGTAAGAATCGGCTGAATATCCTTTACGTAGGAAATAGCCGGGCTTGCGGGTGTGGCTGAGGGTGTCTGGGCCTGTGCAGCACAGCAGATAAAAAGCAAGGCGATGCTTGCCAACAAACGGTGCGGCATATCCCGTAGGCTCTGTCATTAAAAATGGAACAATTCTACTAGGCCGTAATTGCCTCCAACATGAATGATTTTCATGCAAAAGCCGCAGCACCACCAAAACCGTTCCGGTTTGCTATCATCCCGTCCTTTAAAGTATCGACCTTCTCAAGGTAGCCCCCATGTCTGACCGCAGCGCCCGCCATCAAGCCTTTCTTACTGCTCTGAAACAGAGGATTCTGATCCTCGATGGCGGCATGGGCACCATGATTCAGAGCTACAGGCTTGAAGAGCAGGATTATCGGGGCAAGCGCTTCGCCGATTGGCCAAGTGATGTAAAGGGCAACAACGACCTGTTGATCCTGACCCGACCTGACGTGATCGGCGCCATTGAGAAGGCTTATCTGGATGCCGGTGCCGACATCCTCGAAACCAATACCTTCAACGCCACTCAGGTCTCCCAGGCCGATTACGGCATGGAATCGATCGTCTACGAGCTGAACGTCGAAGGTGCACGCCTGGCGCGCAAGGTCGCAGACGCCAAGACACTGGAAACCCCGGACAAACCGCGTTTCGTGGCGGGCGTGCTGGGCCCTACCAGCCGCACCTGTTCGCTATCGCCGGACGTCAACAACCCCGGCTATCGCAATGTGACCTTCGACGAACTGGTCGAGAACTACACCGAAGCGACCAAAGGGCTGATCGAGGGCGGCGCCGACCTGATCCTGATCGAGACCATTTTCGACACCCTCAACGCCAAGGCGGCGATCTTTGCCGTGCAGGGCGTGTTCGAAGAAGTGGGCTTTGAACTGCCAATCATGATCTCCGGGACCATCACCGATGCCTCGGGGCGCACCCTGTCCGGCCAGACCACCGAAGCGTTCTGGAACTCGATCAGTCACGCCAAACCGATCTCGGTCGGCCTGAACTGCGCACTGGGTGCCAGCGAGCTGCGCCCTTACCTGCAAGAGCTGGCCAACAAGGCCAACACCCATGTATCTGCGCACCCCAACGCCGGTCTGCCCAACGCCTTTGGCGAATACGACGAGCTGCCGAGCCAGACGGCGAAGATCATCGAGGAGTTCGCGCAAAGCGGCTTCCTGAACATCGTCGGCGGTTGCTGCGGTACGACGCCAGCGCACATCAAGGCGATTGCCGAGGCTGTTTCGGGCTACGCGCCACGCGAAATTCCGGACATTCCAAAAGCCTGCCGCCTGTCGGGCCTCGAGCCGTTCACCATTGATCGTCAGTCGCTGTTCGTCAACGTCGGCGAGCGCACCAACATCACCGGCTCTGCCCGCTTTGCCCGTCTGATTCGTGAAGACAACTACACCGAAGCGCTGGAAGTCGCCCTGCAGCAGGTCGAAGCCGGTGCCCAGGTGATCGACATCAACATGGACGAAGGGATGCTCGACTCGAAGAAGGCCATGGTGACCTTCCTCAACCTGATCGCAGGCGAGCCGGACATTTCCCGCGTACCGATCATGATCGACTCCTCCAAGTGGGAAGTGATCGAGGCCGGCCTCAAGTGCATCCAGGGCAAGGGCATCGTCAACTCCATCAGCATGAAGGAAGGCGTCGAGCAGTTCATTCATCACGCGCGGCTGTGCAAGCGATACGGCGCGGCCGTGGTGGTCATGGCCTTCGACGAACAGGGTCAGGCCGATACCGAGGCGCGCAAGAAGGAAATCTGCAAGCGCTCCTACGACATTCTGGTCAACGAAGTGGGCTTCCCGCCGGAAGACATCATCTTCGACCCGAACATCTTCGCCATCGCTACCGGTATCGAAGAGCACAATAATTATGCCGTGGACTTCATCAACGCCTGCGCCTACATCCGTGACGAGCTGCCGTATGCCCTGACCTCGGGTGGGGTGTCCAACGTGTCGTTCTCGTTCCGTGGCAACAACCCGGTGCGTGAAGCGATCCACTCGGTGTTCCTGCTGCATGCGATCCGCAATGGCCTGAGTATGGGCATCGTTAACGCCGGGCAGCTGGAAATCTACGACCAGATTCCCGCTGAACTGCGTGACTGCGTCGAAGACGTAGTGCTCAACCGCAATCCCGAGGGCACGGATGCATTGCTGGCAATTGCCGACAAGTTCAAGGGTGATGGCAGCGTCAAGGAGGCCGAAACCGAGGAATGGCGCAGCTGGCCGGTCAATCAGCGTCTGGAACACGCGCTGGTCAAGGGCATCACCACGCACATCGTCCAGGACACCGAAGAGTCGCGCCTGGCATTCACCCGCCCTATCGAAGTGATCGAGGGCCCGCTGATGGCGGGCATGAACGTGGTCGGTGACCTGTTTGGCGCAGGCAAGATGTTCCTGCCTCAGGTGGTCAAGTCCGCGCGCGTGATGAAGCAGGCAGTGGCGCACCTGATTCCGTTCATCGAGCTGGAAAAGGGCGACAAGCCCGAAGCCAAGGGCAAAATCCTGATGGCGACGGTCAAGGGCGACGTACATGACATCGGCAAGAACATCGTCGGCGTAGTACTGGGCTGTAACGGCTACGACATTGTCGACCTGGGCGTGATGGTGCCTGCAGAGAAAATCCTGCAAGTGGCCCGCGACGAGAAATGCGACATCATCGGCCTGTCCGGCCTGATCACGCCGTCACTGGACGAAATGGTCCATGTCGCCAGAGAAATGCAGCGCCAGGACTTCCACCTGCCATTGATGATCGGCGGCGCGACCACATCCAAGGCGCACACGGCGGTGAAGATCGAGCCTAAATACAGCAATGACGCAGTCATCTACGTCACCGATGCTTCCCGAGCGGTCGGCGTCGCGACCCAGTTGCTGTCGAAAGAGCTGAAGCCGGCCTTTATTGAAAAGACCCGTCTGGAATACGTCGAAGTACGTGAGCGCACCTCGGCACGCAGCGCGCGCACCGAGCGTTTGAGTTATGGCGCGGCAGTGGCAAAAAAGCCGCAATTCGACTGGGAAAACTATACCCCTGCCCAGCCGACCTTCACCGGCACGCGGGTACTGCAGGACATCGACCTGAACGTGCTGGCCGAATACATCGACTGGACACCGTTCTTCATCTCCTGGGACCTGGCCGGTAAATACCCGCGCATCCTGACCGACGAAGTGGTCGGTGAAGCGGCCACCGCGCTGTATGCGGACGCCACCCAGATGCTGCGCAAGCTGATCGACGAGAAACTGATCAGCGCCCGTGCAGTATTCGGCTTCTGGCCAGCCAATCAGGTCAACGATGATGATCTGGAGGTCTATGGCGACGACGGCAAGCCGCTGGCGAAGCTGCATCACCTGCGCCAACAGACCATAAAGCCTGACGGCAAGCCGAACTTCTCGCTGGCCGACTTCGTCGCGCCGAAAGACAGTGGCCTGACCGACTACATCGGTGGCTTCATCACCACCGCCGGCATTGGTGCCGAAGAAGTTGCCAAGGCCTATCAGGACAAGGGCGACGACTACAACTCGATCATGGTCAAGGCACTCGCCGACCGTCTGGCCGAAGCCTGTGCCGAATGGCTGCACCAGCAGGTGCGCAAGGAATACTGGGGTTACGCCAAAGACGAGGCGCTGGACAACGAGGCGTTGATCAAGGAGCAGTACATGGGCATTCGTCCGGCTCCCGGCTACCCGGCCTGCCCCGATCACACCGAAAAAGGCACCCTGTTCGCCCTGCTCGACCCGCTGCCGGAAGGCACACCCGAACATACGCCCGGCAAAAGCGGCGTGTTCCTGACCGAGCACTACGCAATGTTCCCGGCTGCGGCCGTCAGCGGCTGGTACTTTGCCCATCCTCAGGCGCAGTACTTTGCGGTAGGCAAGGTGGATAAGGATCAGGTCGAAAGCTACACCGCCCGCAAAGGCCAGGACCTGAGCGTCACCGAGCGCTGGCTGGCACCCAACCTGGGCTACGACGAGTAACGCCTGACCGGTTATCTGCCGCCTGAGTGGTCAGGCGGCAACATGCCTTTCAGCGAAAATGGCGACGCTTCGCCAGAAGCTTCCATATTGAATGCCTGGATATCGAGCCGGTAATGCTCGTCCCGGGCGGCATCCAGAAAGCGCTGCGCATCCTGTGGCTCGACCACGTGAATCACATCAATGATTCGTGTGCCGATCTGTTGCCGGGCCTGCCATTGAGCAGTGTCATAGTGGTGCAAGAGAATGATGGCCCACCCGCCCAGGGTGAAATGCCCTGAAGCCACGACACTCAGGCTGCCATTGAGCTGAGCCCGCAGTGAAAGCGACGTGCCGTTGATCGCACTGAACAGCACGTCCTGCCCCGGCTTGCCGCCGCTCTCGCGCAATGCATCCATCGCACCGAACGCCATTTGCTCGTTGGCAGCCCACACCAGGCGTGTCTGCGGATAGCGATTGAACAGCACGCGCGCCTGCTCGAGCGCGCGATCACGGCGCCAGCCACCCAGCGCAATCTGCCGTAGATGCACCTCTGGGTGCTCTGACAGGGCACGCAGCATGCCTTTTTCACGCAACAGGGAAACGGGCGTGGTGTTGGTCCCGGAAAACGCGAGCATGTCGATGACCTGACCGTCTGCGCCAGGCGCCGCGAGACTGATAAGCCGCTTTGCCGTCAGATAGCCGCCCTGTTCATCGTTGCCCACCAGGCTGCCGATGAAGTCCGGATAACGCGATGGCAGATCACCGAGAATCCGAATCTGGTCCTCGGTCAGCGTATTGTTGACGGCAAACAGCTTGACCCCGCTGCCCACGGACATGCGCAGGACTTCAGGGGCGATATTCAACTCATTGGAAAACAACAGGTAATCCGGGCGCTCATCCCCTTGCAGCGCCGCTCGCGCCAGATCGAGCAACTTGCGGGTGTCGCGCTCGGTATAGAGTATTTTCAGTGACATGCCGGTGGTGTCGGCAGCCGTCTGCATGACCCGGGAGTAACTCTGCCAATAGCCATCGGATGGTGCGCCGGGGTTCAGAAATACCACCGAGGCGGCATGTGTCGCCCCGCCCCAGAGACAACTGCACAGTAACAGCCAGCCAGCATGTAACGCCTTCATATCAACGAACCTTGAAGCAGCAGGGATTTAGCACTACGAGCGTGTTATCGGCTGCGGCAGCAAGGTTCTGGAGACTCCGGCAGATTCTTTATCAGCCCTTCACTGGCTGCTGGCCCAGAACATCGCTGCGCCTACCGCCAGAATGACAATGAATAAAATGGCCCAGGTGTCCACGGATCTGCCTGGCTTGGCTACTTTCGGGTGCTTGCTCATCGCATCGCCTCTTGTCGGTCTTGTGGGTGATTGCACATGAATAGGAGTGTTCCGACACCTGCTCGGCATCGGTCAACGTTCAGTTAAGTCGAGTCTTGCCCACACGGCAAGCAGGGATATGCACGGACGGGGTTTTGCTTATCGCTTTTAGTGATTTGCATATATATAAACATCACTTTTATCGATATCTGCAAACTGCTATCGTCGCCTTCGCTCCCGACGGAGTGCGCGGCCGTGCGCGCAGAATTGACCAGATGAAGCAGGCTACCGCGAGTGACGGGCGTGTGCCCGGACTGACGCCACTGCCCTGCTTCATGACGAAGCCTGAGAACAGGACCTATATGTACGTATACGACGATTACGATCAGAAGATCATCGAGGACCGCGTCAAGCAGTTCCGGGATCAGACCCGACGCTACCTGGCCGGGGAACTGAGCGAAGAAGAGTTTCGACCGTTGCGCCTGCAAAACGGTCTTTATGTCCAGCGCTTCGCGCCCATGTTGCGTGTGGCGGTTCCATACGGCCAGCTGACCTCGCGTCAGGCGCGCATGATGGCCAAAATTGCCCGTGACTACGACAAGGGCTACGCGCATATCAGTACCCGCCAGAACGTACAGTTCAACTGGCCTGCGCTTGAAGATGTACCGGATATTCTCGCTGAACTGGCGACCGTGCAGATGCACGCTATCCAGACCAGTGGCAACTGCCTGCGCAACGTCACCACCGACCAGTTTGCCGGTGTGGCGGCAGACGAACTGGTAGATCCGCGCCCATGGTGCGAGATCGTCCGTCAGTGGACCACCTTCCACCCCGAATTCGCTTACCTGCCGCGCAAGTTCAAGATCGCAATCAACGGCTCGACCAGTGATCGCGCCGCCATCGAAGTGCATGACATCGGTCTTGAGCCGTTGCGCAATGAAGCCGGCGAGCTGGGTTTCCGCGTACTGGTGGGTGGCGGCCTTGGCCGTACGCCGGTTGTCGGTGCCTTCATCAATGAATTCCTGCCATGGCAGGACCTGCTGAGTTATCTCGACGCTATCCTGCGGGTCTACAACCGTTATGGCCGTCGCGACAACAAGTACAAGGCGCGGATCAAGATTCTGGTCAAGGCACTGACGCCTGAGGTTTTTGCCGCCAAGGTAGACGCCGAAATGGCTCACTTGCGTGGCGGTCAGACCACCCTGACCGAAGCCGAAGTGCAGCGCGTTTCCCGGCACTTCGTCGACCCGCAATACAAGGCTCTCAGCGACCAGCACGCCGAACTGGCAGCTCTGGACGCTCAGCACCCAGGCTTCGCTCGCTGGCGTCAACGCAATGTGCTGGCCCACAAAAAGCCTGGCTACATTGCTGTGACCCTGTCGCTCAAGCCAACCGGCGTTGCGCCGGGCGACGTGACCGACAAGCAGCTGGACGCCATCGCCGATCTGGCCGATCGCTACAGCTTTGGTCAACTGCGCACTTCCCACGAGCAGAACATCATCCTGGCTGACGTCGAGCAGGCCGAGCTGTTCAGCCTGTGGAACGAGCTGCGCGACAATGGTTTTGCCACACCGAACATTGGTCTTCTGACCGACATCATCTGCTGCCCTGGCGGTGATTTCTGCTCGCTGGCCAACGCCAAATCGATTCCGATTGCAGAATCCATCCAGCGCCGCTTCGACGATCTGGACTACCTGTTCGATATCGGCGAGCTGGACCTGAACATTTCCGGCTGCATGAACGCTTGCGGCCACCACCATGTCGGCCATATCGGCGTGCTGGGCGTGGATAAGAAAGGTGAAGAGTTCTACCAGGTCTCACTCGGCGGCAGTGCCAGCCGCGATGCGAGCCTCGGCAAGATCCTCGGCCCTTCCTTTGCCCAGGAGGCGATGCCGGACGTGATCGAGAAGCTGATTGACGTCTACGTTGAAAAACGTACCGAAGACGAGCGCTTTATCGACACCTACCAACGTATTGGCATTGACCCTTTCAAGGAGCGCGTCTATGCAGCGAATCATTAAGAACAACGAAGTCATTGATGAAACCTGGCACCTGTTGCCGAAGGAAACCACCTTTGACAGCCTGTCGAACGCTGATGACCTGATCGTGCCGCTGGCACTGTGGCGCGAACACGCGCATGCATTGAAGGCACGCGATGGCGGTTTGGGCGTATGGCTGGACAGTGATGAAGAAGCCGAAGAGATTGGCGCAGATGTGGACCAGTTTCAGGTCATCGCCCTGAACTTTCCGGCTTTCACTGACGGTCGTAGCTTCTCGAATGCGCGCCTGTTGCGTGATCGTTTTGGCTACAAGGGCGAATTGCGCGCCATCGGCGACGTGTTGCGCGATCAGTTGTTCTACATGCGCCGCTGTGGCTTCGATGCGTTCGCGGTACGTGCCGACAAGGATCCGTACGAGGCGCTGGAAGGCTTGAAGGACTTCTCGGTCACCTATCAGGCTGCAACCGACGAGCCGCTGCCGCTGTTCCGGCGCCGCTGATTCAGGTGACCTGCATTATCGTCTCTGTGCTCACTTGAGATGACTATCATGCCTGCGCTAAGCGTAGGCATGCAGTTCGTGGTTCTGTGGTGTCAGGTGATTGGCGTTCGGCTCAGATTCTCGTTCCCACGCTCCGCGTGGTAATGCCTTTCGTGACGCTCTGCGTCACACGCTTGTCCTGTGAGGTCAGGTGGATTGTGTTCGACTCAGGTCACCTTTGCGCCCTTACGGCGCCTCACTTTGAGGGACCAAAGTAAGCAAAGTCCTCGCTCCTGTTTCCGGCCCGACTTCGTCGGGTTCCTTCGCCCTGTCACTGATCCGGGGGCCGCCGCAACGGGCCATCCTTGGCCCGGTGCGGCTTGCTCGGCGTCCTGCCTCGCATCCCCCGGATCAGCGTCAGGACTCAGCCGTCACTAACGTCGCACTCTGCGTCGTCAGTGCCATCGCGGTTGAAAAGCACTTTAAAGCAGGTGGCTAAAGCACGAAAGCAGGTGGCTAAGACACGGCTTAGATACTAATGACGATCGTGCCGACGCTCCGCGTCGGCATGCAGTTCGTGACGCTTTGCGTCACACAGCGGTTCTGTGATATCGGGTAACTTGAGGCTCGACTCAGGCCACCTTGTCATTTACACCTACCAGAACCGCTGCTGAGTCAAACGTCCCCACCACTTAGCAGCCAGTTGATCCGCCGAGGTGGCTGCAGCCATCCCCATGCGTTCCTGAAGGCTTTTGCGTTGCACGTAGTGCAGGTGGAACACGTCTGCATCCTTGGCGCGCTCGGCCAGGTACTCGTCGCTGGTCTTTAGTTCATCGACCAGCAGCTTGTCGACCGCAGCCATGCCGAGCCATACCTCGCCCGTGGCCACTTCGTCGATGGACAATTGCGGGCGGTAGCTGGCAACGAAGTTCTTGAACAGGTCGTGGGTGATGTCCAGGTCCTGCTGGAATTTCTCGCGACCCTTCTCGGTGTTTTCGCCAAACACCGTCAGGGTGCGTTTGTATTCACCCGCGGTCAGCACTTCAAAATCGATGTCGTGCTTCTTCAGCAAGCGATTGACGTTGGGCAACTGCGCAACAACGCCGATGGACCCGAGAATGGCGAACGGTGCGCTGATGATCTTGTTGCCGATGCAGGCCATCATGTACCCGCCACTGGCCGCAACCTTGTCGATGCATACGGTCAGTGGAATACCGGCCTGCCGAATGCGTGCCAGTTGCGAGGACGCCAGACCATAGCTGTGCACCATGCCGCCACCGCTTTCCAGACGCAGGACCACTTCGTCCTTGTCGGTGGCCAGCGTCAGCAGAGCGGTAATTTCATGACGCATGCTTTCAGTAGCCGAGGCCTTGATGTCACCGTCGAAATCCAGCACATAGACACGGGCTTTTGGCTCTGCCTGCTTCTTTTCTTTTTTCAGGGCCTTGCCCTGCTCTTTGCGCAGTGCCTTGAGGCGCTCCTTGTCGAGCAAGGATTGCTCAAGCCGCTCACGCAGGCCTTTATAGAAGTCATTGAGCCGGGTGACCTGGAGCTGCCCCGCCATTTTGCGACGTCCCTTGCCACGCATGGACGCAATGGCAACCAGCACCACCACGATGGCGATTACCAGCGTCACGGTTTTAGCCAGAAAACTTGCGTAATCGACAACGAAATCCACGAATATCCCTCATTTGCGTCAGGCCCTTACCAATCAAGGGCCCCAATGAATGCAGCATACCGACGCCCTGTGCGACGCACCAGCTATCGAGCCGTTACAAACCATTAAAACGGTGATTTCAAACGAGCGTATGTTTTTTCATTGACAGTCGCCCGGCATCCCTCATAACCTCGACCCACCTTCAACGTACCGAGACGACACGGACGTGGGCAGCATCTACCTGATACGACATGGCCAGGCCTCATTTGGTGCAGACGATTACGACGTACTGTCGCCTATGGGTGTTCGTCAGTCACAGGTGCTGGGTGCTCACCTCGCGCAGTCGGGCATGACCTTTGACCGGTGTGTATCGGGTGAGCTTCTGCGCCAGAAAGACACCGCACAGCATGTGCTGGGCCAGTACACCGAAGCCGGTATCGAAACGCCTCCCGTGCAGCTCGACAGCGCTTTCGATGAATTCGACGCTGAAGGCGTGATAAGGGCGTTGATACCCGCGATGCTTGTCGATGAGCCGCAAGCGCTGGATATTCTGCGCGACGTCGCTGGCAATCCCGCAGGGTTTCACCGGTTGTTCAACCTGATCACCAAACGCTGGCTGAGTGGCGAGCACGACACGCCGGGGCTGCAAAGCTGGCAAGGTTTCGTGGACCGCGTCAAGGCAGGCCTGGACAGAATTCTTCTGGACGCAGGTCCACATGAGCGCATTGCCGTGTTCACGTCCGGCGGCACCATTACTGCCCTGCTCCACCTTGTTACCGGAATGCCTGCAGCAAAGGCACTGGAGCTGCACTGGCATATCGTCAACACTTCGCTGCATCAGCTCAAATTCAAAGGCAACGACGTTACCCTGGCTTCCTTCAACGGTTACACACACTTGCAACTGCTGAAGACGCCGGAGCTCATTACCTATCGCTGAGCCCGGCCAATCGCGTCCTTGCGGACGCAAGTACTCACCACAAAAGGATCAAGACATGACCTCAGTAGCAGACGCCGTACAAACCATGAAGAACAAGTTCAACCCGGCTGCTGCTGCCGGTCTGGACCTGGTCTTCGGTTTCAATATTACCGACGAAGACAAACACTACGCCCTGATCGTCAAGGACAGCACCTGCGAATTGCAGGAAGGCGAAAACCCGGACGCCAACGTGACCCTGGTCATGGACAGCGAAACCCTCAAGGGCATTGTCACCGGCGAAACCGATGGCATGCAGGCGTTCATGGGCGGCAAGCTGCGCGCCGAAGGCGACATGATGCTGGCCATGAAGCTCAGCGAACTGTTCCCGGTTTAAACACCTGGCGCTTTGCAGGTAGCACCACCAAAAAACCGAAGCCCCGCCGGCTTCGGTTTTTTTGTCTGTGCCGTTCTGTACAAAGCAGCAATCAGAGCCGCTGATTGCCCGGCAACACGCTAGTCTATAACGCTGCCGCGAGCTTGCTCGCGAATCAGACGATCATTAGATTAGTCAATAGTTTTAGCTGACCATAATAAACACAAGGTATACGTATGGCACCGACTGACCAGTCCACCGGGATTCGCAGCGGCGAAGAACTGGACGCCTCCCTGATAGATCCGTACCTGAAGGCGCATCTGGCGGATCTGCATGGCACCCCGGCGATCAGTCAGTTCCCCGGAGGCGCATCTAACCTGACCTACCTGATTCAGTACCCCGAGCGCGAGTTGGTGCTGCGGCGCCCACCGTTCGGACACAAGGCGCGATCGGCACATGACATGGGTCGTGAATACCGCATTCTCAACCAGCTCAGGAATGCCTTCCCCTATTGCCCGCAAGCGTACCTGCACTGCACGGATGAATCGGTAATCGGCTCGGAGTTTTACGTGATGCAGCGCGTCAAGGGCATCATCCTGCGCTCTGACCTGCCGCCCGAGCTGGCGCTTGATGCACGACAGACCGAAGACCTGTGCAAGAGCTTCATCAACAAGCTGGTGGACTTGCACCGCGTTGACTTCCATGCGTGCGGCCTGGGTGATCTGGGCAAGCCCCAGGGTTACGTGCAGCGGCAGATTTCGGGCTGGACCGAGCGTTATGAAAAAGCGCGAACCCCGGACGCCCCGGCATGGCAGCAGGTCCAGGCCTGGCTGGCAGACAAAATGCCCGCCGACTCGCCCATCTCCAGCATCGTGCATAACGACTATCGCTTCGACAATGTGATCCTCGATCCTGACAACCCGATGAACATCATCGGCGTGCTGGACTGGGAACTGACCACGCTCGGTGATCCGCTGATGGACCTGGGCAATACCCTCGCCTACTGGGTCCAGGCTGACGACCCGCTACCGGTTCAGTTGACGCGCCGCCAGCCGAGCAATGCGCCCGGCATGCTGACGCGCCAGGCGTTCGTCGACTATTACGCCGAGCGTTCGGGCATCCATATCGACAATTTCGACTTCTACTACACCTACGGCCTGTTTCGTCTGGCCGGTATCGTGCAACAGATTTACTACCGGTTTTTCCATGGACAGACTCAGGACAAGCGCTTTGCCCGGTTCATTGACATGAACAGGCTGCTGGAGCAGATGAGCCTGAATGTGATCACCAAATCCAGCCTTTGACCGCTAACGCCAAGACAAGGAAACGACATGTCCAGAACCCAGCTTTTCGACCTTGATGGCAAGGTTGCTTTTGTTTCAGGTGCCAGCCGGGGAATCGGTGAAGCCATTGCCAGGCTGCTCGCTCAGCAAGGCGCACATGTTGTTGTGTCGAGCCGCAAGCTCGACGGGTGTCAGGCGGTTGCCGACGCCATCATCAGCGAGGGCGGCAAGGCAACGGCGATTGCCTGCCATATCGGCGAGATGGAGCAGATAACCAGCGTTTTCGCCCAGATTCGCGAGCAATTCGGACGCCTGGATATACTGGTCAACAACGCCGCCACCAACCCGCAGTTCTGCAATGTGCTGGACACCGACCTCAGCGCGTTTCAAAAGACCATCGACGTGAATATTCGCGGCTATTTCTTCATGTCGGTAGAAGCCGGCAAGCTGATGCGCGAAGGCGGCGGTGGCAGCATCATCAATGTTGCATCCATCAATGCGGTGTCGCCAGGTGCCTATCAAGGTGTCTATTCAATGACCAAGGCGGCGGTGGTCAACATGACCAAGGTGTTCGCCAAGGAATGCGCCGAGTTCGGAATTCGCTGCAACGCTCTGCTGCCGGGTCTCACAGATACCCGATTTGCATCGGCGCTGGTCAAGAACGATGCGATTCTCAATATGGCTCTGGCGCAGATTCCGCTGAAACGCGTCGCAGCGCCCAGCGAAATGGCTGGCGCGGTCTTGTATCTGGCGAGCGCAGCATCCAGCTACACCACCGGCGTAGCGCTTAATGTAGACGGCGGATTTTTATCTTGATGGCTTGAACTGACTGCCACGCCGAAAAATGAATTAATTTTCCATATTTTAAATTTATGGAATATATTTTCCGCATAACAACAATCCTCTCTGGAGAATGTCATGCGGGAATCCCCTTCTACGTCGCAGGCGCAACTGGGCATCGGGCTGATCGGCACCGGTTTCATGGGCCGTGCCCACGCCCTGGCCTTCGGCAATGCCAATGCCTCCCTTGATCTGCCGGCACGCATTCGGCTGACCGCCCTTGCGGATGCGGACAGCGTCAGGGCCGAGCAGTGCGCCAGCGCCTGGGGCTTCGATCACAGCCACGCTGACTGGCAGCACCTGATCAGTGATCCGCAGGTGCAGATCGTGGCGATCACGACACCCAATCACCTGCACTTCCCCATGGCCATGGCCGCCATCGCTGCAGGCAAGGCGGTGTATTGCGAAAAACCGCTGGCGGTAAGCCTCGCCCAGGCCGACGAAATGCGCCGTAGCGCCAAGGCCGCCGGGGTTGTTACTCAGGTTGGCTACAACTACCAGCACAACCCGATGATCGGCCTTGCCAGGGAAATGATCGACGCGGGCGAACTGGGCGATATCGTCAGCTTTCAGGGCGAGTTCAGCGAGGACTTCATGGCTAGTCCGTCTTCCCCGTGGTCGTGGCGTTGCGAAGCGGCCCATGCGGGCGGCGCGCTGGCCGATCTGGGCAGTCACTTGCTGGCGATGGCTCGCCATTTGCTGGGCGATGTCGAAGCGGTCTGCGCAGACTCCAGCACCGTACACCGCCAACGCCCTGCGAGTAACGGAAGCCCGGAAATGCGTAGCATCGCAGTGGATGACCAGACCCACGCACTGCTGCGTTTTGCCAATGGTGCGCGCGGAACGTTCAGTAGCAGTTGGCTGAAACACGGCTACAAAAACCACCTGAGTTTCGAAATCAGCGGCACCAAGGGCACACTGGCATTCGATCAGGAGCGCCTTAACGAACTGCGCATCTATCGCACTGGCGCAGCTGGGCGCGATGGTTTTCAACGTCTTCTGGCAGGTCCTGCGCAACCCGGTTACGCGGCGTTCTGCCCGGCTCCGGGTCACCAGCTGGGTTACAACGAACTCAAGGCACTTGAGGTACAGGCACTGATTCTTGCGGTATGCGGCAAGGGCAGCCGTGGTCCGGACTTCGAAGAAGCCTGGCAGATCGAGCGTCTGGCGGCTGCCATTCGCCTCGCTGCCGCCGAACAGCGCTGGGTCGCGCTCAGCGATATCTGACTTCCTGCAACGCTTGGCAAGGGGGTAGAATGCGCCACGTTCAGGCAGCCATTCTGCCCCCTCCCGCCTCTCCTATAAGCACGCTTGCCACCATGCCTTTTGAACTCAGCGTCGACCTGACCACCCTCGCCATTCTTGCTGTCGTTGCGTTCATCGCGGGTTTTATAGACGCCATCGCCGGTGGCGGCGGACTGCTTACCACACCCGCCCTGATGACGGCCGGTCTGCCACCGCATCTGGTGCTGGGCACCAACAAGCTCAGTTCTACGTTCGGTTCGGCAACCGCCAGTTTCACGTTCTATCGCCGCAAACTGTTTCACCCCAGGCAGTGGATACACGCAGTGGTTGGCACCGCGGTGGGTGCCGCAGTTGGCGCGGTCATTGCTCATTACCTGCCCGCCGAATGGCTGAACCAGATGTTGCCGGTCATTGTCTTCGGTTGCGGGCTGTACTTGCTGTTTGGCGGCACGCCCAAGGCACCATTGGACAGCAACGCGCCGATCAAAAAGAAATGGCAACTGCCACAAGGGCTGGGGCTGGGCTTCTATGACGGTGTTGCAGGGCCGGGTACCGGTGCCTTCTGGACGGTCAGCACGCTGCTGCTCTACCCGGTGGATCTGGTCAAGGCCAGCGGTGTGGCACGCAGCATGAATTTCGTCAGCAATGCCGTGGCACTTTCGGTGTTCATATTTTCCGGCCAGGTGGACTACATCATCGGCCTGAGCATGGGCCTTGCGGTAATGCTGGGTGCCTACTTCGGCGCAGGCACTGCAATCAAGGGCGGTGCCAAGTTCATCCGCCCTGTGTTCATCACCGTGGTATTGGGCCTGACCGTGCGCCTAGCCTGGCAGCACTGGTTCGGGGGCGCCTGAGCGCTCGGCCAGATACGCCTCGATAAGATAGCGGGCGATAGAGCGGTTGGCCGGTAACGGCGGCAAGTCATCGACATGAAACCAGCGTGCGTCTTCGATTTCTTCCACCTGGGGCACTATGTCACCGCTGTCATATTCGGCATGGAAGCCAAGCATCATCGAATGCGGAAACGGCCAGCACTGGCTGCCCATGTATTTCAGGTTCTTGATGCGCACCTGCACTTCTTCCATCACTTCGCGGTGCACGCAGTCTTCGGCAGACTCGCCCGGCTCTACAAACCCGGCCAGCGCGCTGTACATGCCGCTGACAAAACGTGGTGAGCGGGCCAGCAGTATTTCATCACCCCGCGTAACCAGCACAATCATGCTCGGGGAAATACGCGGGTACAGACGCAGGTTGTCGTGCTCGCAGAACATCGCCCGCTCTCCACGGATCTGCACCGTCGCACGACCACAGGCCCCGCAAAAGCGATGTTCTCTGGCCCAGGTGCTGACTTGCGCGGCGTAGCCGAGCATCTGGAAGACCGCAAAATCACCTTCCAGCATGAACTGACGCAAGCCTTGCCACGAACAGCCCTCGACCGCAACCGAGCGTTCAAGCACCAGCAGGTAGACAGGCTCACCCTCAAAATAGCCGATGCCGTGCTCGCTCTGCACTGGCAAATCCAGCCCCGCCAGCCAGCCTCTGGGGAACATGACCCCGTTGCTATCCAGCAAAAACCCCTGATCGCTCTGGACCACAGCCAAACCACCATCGGCCTCGACATCCAGAACTGCAGTTGTCCAACGCTCCGGGCGCGCCATGGAAAAACTCCTTTGCTCAGAATCGAGCTCTATCATGAATCAATTATCGAAGACCGGCTTGTGCTTGTTCATCTGCGCAACCATCGCCAGCTTCAGGTCAGGTGATTGCAGCATGGCTGCGTTCCAGATGGCAACGTGTTCCAGGCCGTCCTCCACTCGGTGATCGCGCATGTAGCTGATCATTTGCTTGGTGCCTTCAATGGCGATGGGTGATTTTCCGGCTATCTCCCCGGCCACCGCGAAGACGCCCTGCAACAGACCTTCCAGGTCATCGAAGGTGCGATTGACCAGACCGATCCTCTGCGCCTCTTCAGCACCGACAGTACGCCCGGTATAAGCCATTTCGCGCAGCACGCCATCGCCGATGATCCGCGGCAGACGTTGCAGGGTGCCTACATCCGCCGCCATGCCCATGTCGATCTCGCGAATGGCAAACTGGACGTCGGCGGAGGCGTAACGCATGTCACAGGCCGAAATCAGGTCGATGGCACCGCCCAGGCAATAGCCTTGAATGGCAGCCAGAACCGGCTTCCGGCAATTGGCCACTGCAGTGAACGAAGCCTGCATGTCGCGGATCTTGCGCCTCAACAGCCGGGCATTGCGACCTGGATCCTTGCCCATCTGGTTGGCAACCGAAGCCAGCAATGCCAGATCGATACCCGAGGAAAAATGTTTACCCGCGCCACTCAGTACCACTACCCGTACTTCATCATTGCGCTCGATCCAGTCGAATATGCCGATTATTTCGGTCCAGAACGCCTCGCTCATTGCATTGAGCTTTTCGGGCCGGTTGATCTGTACGTGAGCAATGCTGTCAGCCAGCTCGACCCGGAAACTTTGATAATCGGTCACGACGTGATCCTCAGGGCATGTTGAGTGTTCAGGCGCTGGACTATAACAACAGCTGCGTAATCATCGTAACCGGGCTTAAGTGACATTTGCCGGACCGTCCGCCAGCCACTCTTCTATATTCACTGTACCCGCTACCGTTAAATAGTGTGAACGGTCAGAATGCCGGGAGGTCCAGTAATCAGTGATAGCAAAACCTATATGGGTTATTAGAGGGCGATACTTGAATACGTCAAAAGCGGCAACCGGTATTGAAGGTCTGGATGACATCCTTGCGGGTGGTCTTTCACGCAGTCATGTTTTTCTCCTTGAAGGAGAACCCGGAACCGGCAAGACAACCGTGGCACTGCAGTTCCTGCAGGCAGGCGCAGCAGCGGGTGAAATATCGCTGTACATCACCCTGTCGGAGACTGAAAGCGAGCTACGCTCGGGTGCTGCCTCACATGGCTGGGAGCTTGACGAGCAAATCAATATCTTCGAGCTGACGCCGCCTGAAAGCCTGCTTGATGCGGACCACCATCAAAGCCTGCTGTACTCCTCGGATCTGGAGCTGGGCGAAGCGACGCGGCAGATATTCGAGGTTGTCGAGCGGGTCAAACCCTCTCGCGTGGTGATCGACAGCCTCTCGGAAATTCGTCTTCTGGCGCAAAGTTCATTGCGCTACAGACGCCAGATTCTGGCGATCAAACATTACTTCACGCGTTATAACGCGACGGTATTGCTGCTCGATGACCTGACCACCGAAGCGCTGGATAAAACCGTACACAGTGTCGCCCACGGGGTTATCCGTCTCGAAGCGCTGACACCTACCTATGGTGCCGAGCGCAGACGGTTGAAGATCGTCAAATACCGCGGCCAGAAGTACCGCGGCGGTTTCCACGACTTCAACATCGCCGAGAACGGCATCCATGTATTCCCACGCCTGGTAGCGGCCGAACACCGTACCAATTACGCCCGCACTCAGGTCAGCAGTGGCATCACGGAGCTGGACGATCTGCTGGGCGGCGGTATTGAAGGCGGCTCCAGCACGCTGATTCTAGGCCCTGCCGGGACCGGAAAATCGCTCATTTCGCTGGTTTTCGCGGTGCAGGCAGTGGCACGTGGCGAGCGCGTGGGGCTGTTCATATTCGACGAAGAAATGGGCCTGCTGTTCGAACGCATGCTCAAGCTCGGCATTGACCTGCGGGCGCTTCAGGAGACCGGCAATCTGGTGGTCGAGCAGATCGACGCGGCAGAGCTTTCTCCTGGCGAATTTGCGCATCGCGTAAGGCGTGCAGTGGACCGCAAGCAGATAAAAACGGTGATCATCGACAGCATCAATGGTTATCAGGCGGCAATGCCGGAAGAGAGCGCGCTGGTTCTGCACATGCATGAGCTTCTGCTCTACCTCAACCGCCAGGGTGCGTCGACCTTCATGACCGTTGCACAACACGGGCTGGTCGGCGACATGCGCTCACCGGTCGACATAACCTACCTTGCCGACAGCGTTATTCTGTTGCGTTACTTCGAAGCCTTGGGTCAGGTGCGTCGCGCGATATCCATCATCAAGAAGCGCACGGGCACTCACGAGTCCACTATTCGTGAATACCGCATCAGTGCCAGCGGTCTGAAGATCGGTGAGCCGCTTGAAGCCTTTCAGGGCGTACTGCGCGGAGTGCCTTCATACTTTGGCGACAAGAAACCGCTGCTTGAGGATGACGACCTGTGAGTATTCCAGGACTGTTGTCGGAGCGCGCAATCATTCTGGCGCCGAGAGGTCGAGACAGTCAGATCGCTATGCGGATCCTCGATGAGGCCGGCTACCTGGCAACGGTGGCCCAGGACTTGTTCGAACTGGTCAAAGAGTTGAGCGCGGGCGCAGGCCTGGCAATCATCGCCGATGAGGCGTTGCGTAATAGTGACATTAAACCGCTGCTGGACCTCATCGGTCGCCAGCCGGCGTGGTCGGATCTGCCTATCGTCCTGATGACTCATCATGGTGGCCCGGATCATAATCCGTCTGCACGGATGGGTAATCTGCTGGGCAATGTGACCTTTCTCGAGCGCCCCTTTCATCCTGTGACACTGGTCAGCCTGGTCGTCACGGCTGTGCGCGGTCGCAGGCGTCAGTATGAAGCGCGGGCACGCATGGAGGACCTGCACGAAAGTGAAGGCCGTCTGCAGAATGCGCTGAAGGCCGGCAGGCTGGGCTCGTGGTTGCTGGAAGCGGAATACCTCAAACTGACTTGTTCGGATATTACTAAAAGTCATTATGGCCGCAACGAGCAGGACACGTTCAATTACGAAGACTGGCTCGCCGCTGTGTATTTCGAAGATCAGCCCAGAATGCAGTCGGCGCTTCAGCGCAGCCTGGACACCGGTGTCGATCTGATCATCGAATACCGCAACGTCTGGCCGGATGGCTCACTCAGTTGGGTCGATGTGCGCGCTCGCGCCATTCGCGGCAAGAACGGTCTGGTCAGCTCTCTGGCGGGTGTGACCTCGGACATCACCGAGCGCAAGCAAGCCGAGTCGCAATTGCGACGCCTCAATGAAACACTCGAGCAACAGGTTGAAGAACGCACCTCGCAGTTACGCCATAAGGAAGACATTCTTCGTCAGTCACAGAAAATGGAAGCAGTCGGCCAATTGACCGGCGGCATTGCTCATGACTTCAACAACATGCTGACCGGTATCATCGGCAGCCTGGAATTAATAAGAAGACGGTTGGCGCGGGGCAATATCGAGGACCTCAACAGCCTGATCGACCTGGGTGTGACCTCGGCGAACCGTGCAGCTGCACTTACCCACCGCCTGCTGGCATTCTCGCGGCGCCAGTCACTGGACTCCAAGCCGGTGGAGATGAACCGTCTGGTCAATGCCATGGACGAATTGCTGCAGCGCAGTGTCAACGAAAGCATACATTTGCAACTGCGCATGGCCAGCGATCTGTGGACCGCAGAAGCGGACCCAAACCAACTGGAGAGCGCCCTGCTCAACCTGGTGCTCAATGCCCGCGATGCAATGCCCGACGGCGGCACGCTGGTGGTCGAGACCTTCAATCAGCAGTTGGACAGGTCGTTTACCAATGCCCATGAGAACTTGCTGCCCGGTGATTACGTGGTGCTGAGCGTCAGTGACAATGGCTGCGGCATGCCGGAAACAGTGATCAGCCGTGCGTTTGACCCGTTCTTTACCACCAAGCCTATCGGTCAGGGCACCGGCCTTGGCCTGTCAATGATCTATGGTTTCAGCAAACAGTCGCATGGTCATGTTTCAATCAAGAGTGAAGTAGGCCAGGGCACCACGGTACAGCTGTTCCTGCCGCGCTTTAAGGGGCTTGCAGATGAAGCCGAGCAGAGTTTCCAGAGCAATGCCGTTTACGCCGAAAATGGCGAAACCGTGCTGATCGTCGAAGACGACCCGGCTGTCCGGACGCTGGTCAGTGAGGTACTGAGCGAGTTGGGTTACACCTTCATCGAGGCCGGCGAAGCACTGGACGCCGTGCCGATACTGGAATCAGGCCAGCGTATTGATCTGCTGATCAGCGATGTAGGGCTGCCGGGCATGAATGGCCGGCAGCTTGCAGAAATCGCCAGGCAGCTGCGACCGGAACTCAAAGTGTTGTTCATCACCGGTTATGCAGAGCATGCCGCCGTCCGCGGAGGCTTTCTGGATAACGGTATGCAACTGATTACCAAACCCTTTGCGTTCGACCACCTGACCTCGAAAGTGCGGGAAATGATAGAAGCCTGAGAAACGCTCAGGCTGTGCATGACTCCGACCTGTAAGACGGCCTGCTCACTCGACGGTTAAAGCGCGTTGTCAGGCCAGCAGTTCCTGAATACGCGAATGCAGCGTTTCCATGGTGAACGGTTTGGCGAGAATGGGTGCCTTCAGCGCAATCGGGCTGCCCGAATCGAGTATTTCCGCCGGATAGCCGCTGATGAAGATCACTTTCAACTCCGGTCGAAGCATCACCGCAGGCTCGGCAATCTGTACACCCGAGATACCACCCGGCAGCCGATAATCGGTGATCATCAGGTCAAGGTGGGGTTTGGTCGCCAGAATCTCGAAAGCCTGCTCGCCATTCTCGGCTTTCAGGACACGATAACCCTCTCCAGACAGATAATCGGCCAGAAGCATCAGGATCAGGGGTTCGTCTTCGACGATTAGTACGACGTTTTCTGCATCAGCGCTCATTGAACTGCCTTTGATCTTATAAATAGCTGCCATTACGACCACGGCATGCATGGGAGGTTGCGCCGATGTGTGATTAAACTTGATCGCCAGTGGCTATCATCTACATCGCCAGCGGCTTTCACCTGTATCGACAGCAGCTGTCATCTATAAAGGCAGGCAGATACGAAAGACCGAACCCTTGCCCTCTTCGCTCTCTACCTCGATACGACCGCCGTGAGCCATGACGATCTGATCGGAAATGAACAGCCCCAGGCCAAGCCCGGCAACAGCATGGCTACTCGAAACCCGCTCGAATTGCTGAAAGATGCGCTTCTGGTTTTCAGCCGTGATACCGATGCCCTGATCCCGAACCTCAATGAAGGCCTCACTCTCCCTGCTGTACACATGCACTTCAATCGGTTTGCGCGCACCGTAGCGCAGTGCATTGGTCAACAGATTGGCAACCACTTGCTCGATACGGAACTCGTCCCAGACACCGATCACCGGCTCGTCGGCAAACCGGGTGATCGTCGAATCGGCGGCGGCGATCTGTGCGGCAAAACTTTCCAGCAACTGACTGACCAGTTCGCTCAAGTCAAACGGGCTCGGCCTGATCGACAACTTGCCGGTGCGAATTCTGGAGACATCGAGCATGTCTTCGATCAGGCGGATAAGGCTCTGAATCTGCCGCTCGTCGCGGTCGACCATTGCCCGCAGCTTTTCCATGGTGAACGCCGACGCGTTGTCCTTGGCCAGGTGCAGCTTGCGCAGCTGGGTCTCCAGAATCAGACCGTTGAGCGGCGTACGCACCTCGTGGGAAACGATGGACATGAAGTCATCACGCATACGGATCGCGTGCTCCAGTTCGCCCTGGGTCGACTGCAGACGCTTGAGCAAGGCTTCCTGCTCCTGACGACTGCGCTCCAGCTCTTCGACCTGCAGTTTCATGGCCTTGCGCTGCCGGTACAGATCAACGAAAACATTGACCTTGCTCTTTACCGCATGGATATCCAGCGGCTTGTGCAGGAAGTCCACGGCACCGCTTTCATAGCCCTTGAAAGCATAATTGAGCTCGCGACCGGCAGCACTGACGAAAACGATCGGTATGCTCTTGGTTTTCTCGGTGCTGCGCATCATCTCGGCCAGCTCGAACCCGTTCATCCCAGGCATCTGGACGTCGAGGATGGCCAGCGCGAATTCATGCTGCAACAGCAGAGACAACGCTTCGTCCGCCGAGAGTGCCTTGTAGACGAGTCGATCACCGCGCTTGATCAGCGCCTCGAGGGCCAGCAGGTTTTCCGGCAAATCATCAACGATAAGCAGTTTTGCCTGAATTTCACTTAACATGCGGTTCGTTCCAACTCGACCAGCAAGCGGCCAATATCGTTCAGGGAAAGAAGGTAATCCGGCGAGTGTAACGCCAGGCCCGCCTCGGGCATGGTCGACGCCTGGGCCTGCGAGGGGTCTTGAATCACCGTGAAACCACCATACTTCTTGATCTGCAGCAAACCTTGTGCGCCGTCATTATTGGCGCCGGTCAACAATACGCCAGCCAGTCGCGGACCGTAGGCATCCGCGGCCGAACCGAACAGAATGTCGATACTGGGCCTTGAGTAAAACACCCTGTCTTCCTGACTCAATGACAGTGAAAAGTCAGACTCCACCGAGACGTGGTAACCCGCTGGCGCAACGTACAAAGTGCCCGGCACGATATCTTCCTTGTCATCGGCTTCCTTGACCGGGATAGCCAAGCGATTCTGAAATACATGGGCCAACTGGCTGCGCCGGTCATCCGGCAAATGCAACACCATCAATATAGGCAGACTGAAACCTGGCCGCAGGTTTCTGAATATTTTCAGCAGGGCCTCTACACCACCCGCTGACGCGCCTACGACAATAGCATCGACCACGGGCAACGGGCCGCAGGACAGGTCATCGTCAAAGGTGGTTCTCATAATTTCCGGTAAATCCGCTCGGGTTTCACCAGCGTCTCGAACGCCCCGCCGTACGCAGAGAAATCCAGGGTTTCCTTACTGCCCAGCGCCAGAAAGCCGCGATGACACAGCGAGTCATGAAACAACCCGAACGCCCGGTCCTGAAGTTTTTTGTTGAAGTAAATCAGCACGTTACGACAGGAAATAAATTGCGTTTCGGAGAATACACTATCTGTGGCCAGACTGTGATCGGCAAAAGTGACGTTCTCGCACAGTGTCTTGTCGAAGATCGCGTAATCGTAGGCGGACGTGTAGTAATCGGCGAAATTGCGCTGCCCTCCCGAGTTACGGTAGTTCTCGGTATAAGTGCGCAGGTTATCCATGGAAAAGATGCCCTGCTTGGCCTTTTCCAAAGAGCTGGGATTGATGTCGGTCGCATAAATGATGGTCCGCTCCAGCAGCCCCTCTTCGCGCAATAGAATCGCCGTGGAATAAACCTCCTCACCCGTACTGCAACCGGCAATCCACACCTTGATCGACGGGTAAGTGCGCAGCACCGGCACGACCTCGTTGCGGATCGCCAGAAAGTGCGAAGGGTCACGGAACATCTCACTCACCGGGATGGTGAGAATCTGCAACAGTTGCATGAACACTGCCGGGTCGTGAAGCACCCGCTCCTGCAGGGCCGAGATGGTCGCGCAATCGAACTGGCGCAACGCATGGATCACGCGGCGCTTGATTGACGCACCGGAATAGTCGCGAAAATCGTAGCTGTACTGGAGGTAGATCGCCTCTATCAGCAGGCGCAGCTCGATCTCGATGCTTCGATCAAGGTGCATGATGCCATCCGTTTTTGCGCTCCGGAAAGCGCAAACATTGAGCCCTCATTCAAATGCGCTCCATCTTTGGCAGCCAGACGCGAATCAGTGAGAACAGTCGATCCAGGTCGATGGGCTTGGCCAGGTAATCGTTGGAACCTGCCTGCAGACAACGCTCCTGATCATCTTTCATGGCCTTGGCAGTAACGGCGATGATCGGCAGCTTGCGCCAGCGCGGGTCTTTGCGGATCTCGATGGTCGCTTCGTAACCGTCCATTTCAGGCATCATCACGTCCATCAGGACCAGGTCGATGTCGTCGACCTCATTGAGCTTTGCAATCGCTTCAAGACCATTGCGGGCAATTTCCACCACTGCACCCTTGTGCTCCAGAGCGCTGGTCAGGGCGAAGATGTTACGAACGTCGTCATCGACCACGAGGATCTTGCGCGCTTCAAAGACCTTGTCACGGCTGCGCGCGGTTTTGAGCATCTTTTGCCGCTCGTTGGAGAGTTGCGACTCGACCTTGTGCAGGAACAGCGTGACCTCGTCCAGCAGGCGCTCAGGCGAGCGTGCGCCCTTGATGATGATAGAGCGCGAATATTTCATCAGCTCGGCTTCTTCATCACGGGTCATGTTGCGCCCGGTATAGACAATCACCGGCGGAAAGGCGCAGATGTCTTCCGTGGACATGCGTTTGAGCAATTCATTGCCGAGCATGTCCGGCAGTTTCAAGTCGATGATCATGCAGTCGTAGACATTATCGCGCAGCAGGTCCAGTGCCTCCTGGGCAAAACCTACCGCAGTGATTTCAATATCATCGTCGCCGATCAGGCGTGCAATACTGTCACGTTGCAGCGCATCGTCTTCGACCAGCAGGATGCGCTTGACCTTCTGGGTCAGCTTGGCTTCCAGCTTGGCGAACACATCCTTGAGCTCTTCACGGGTGGTCGGCTTGACGGCGTAGCCAATGGCCCCCATGTGCAGCGCAGCTTCCTGGCGATCCTCGACAGAAATCACATGCACCGGGATGTGTCGGGTAGGTGCCAGCTCCTTGAGACGCTGCAGCACGGTCAGGCCCGAGTGATCCGGCAGGCGCATGTCCAGCAGGATCGCGTCCGGCGTATAACGTGATGCCAGGTTGAAGCCCTCATCCGCGGCATGCGCGACCAGACAGTCGTAACCCAGTTCATGGGCCAGATCGAAGAGGATCTGAGCGAAGCGCACTTCATCTTCGATGACCAGAATGCAGCGCCGCTGGAACGGTGCCTTGTCACGATCATCGGCGAACACAGCCACAGGTGTTTCCACCGGCAGCGGGGCCGACTGCTGGATGACCGGCGCGGCAGGAACCGGCAACGGTGGCGCGGGAGGCGCGAGTACAACCGCAGACTCACTGCCTGGCTCCTGAGAGCCTTGCTCGACATAGCTTTCCGGCAACACCAGACTGAAAATACTGCCCTGCCCTGGCGCGCTGGTGACACTGATGGACCCGCCCAGCAATGCCGCCAGATCACGGGAAATCGACAACCCCAGCCCGGTACCGCCATAACGCCGGTTGGTGGTGCCATCTGCCTGACGGAATGCCTCGAAAATACCCTGCTGATGCTCCTCGGCGATGCCGATGCCCGAGTCGCGCACGATAAACACGATGCCTGCGCCCGGCTGGCGCGAAACGACCATGCTGACAGCGCCCGCCTCGGTGAATTTGATTGCATTGGACAGCAGGTTCTTGAGGATCTGCTCGAGACGCTGGCGATCCGTGAACAGCATGGTTGGCGCGCCTGCCTGGATGTCGACCGTGAACGCCAGCTTCTTCTCGGCGGCCAGCGGCTGGAACATGCTGCGCAGGCCTTCGACAAGGCGAGATACGCTGCTGTTTTCCGGGCGCATTTCGAGCTTGCCAGCTTCAACTTTGGAAATATCCAGAATGTCGTTGATCAGGTTCAACAGATCATTACCCGCCGAATAGATCGACTCGGCAAACTTGACCTGTTCGGCGGTCAGGTTTTCGCCCGGGTTTTCGGCCAGCAGTTTGGCCAGGATCAACGAACTATTGAGCGGCGTACGCAGCTCGTGGGACATATTGGCGAGGAACTCGGACTTGTACTTGCTGGCGCGCTGCAGTTCGTCTGCCCGCGCTTGCAACTCGGCCTGAGCAATATTCAGTTCTTCATTGTTGCGATCCAGTGCATCACGCTGATCGGCCAGCGCCTGACTTTGATCAGCCAGTTGCTCGTTGGTCTGTTCCAGCTCGGCCTGCTGAGTTTCCAGATGTGCCTGAGACTCCTTGAGAATACGCGACTGCTCTTCCAGCTCTTCGTTGGCCGTGCGTAATTCTTCCTGCTGTACCTGCAATTCTTCGTTGAGTTGCTGGGTCTCGGCCAGCACCTCTTGCAGACGCTGGCGATAACGGGCCGCTTCGATCGAGGTGCCGATGTTGTCCGCAATCAGTTCAAGAAACTCTACATCCTGCTCGGTAAGCGGGCGCAAAAAGCCCAGTTCGATCACCCCGTTGACCTGATCGTCATTGCTGGTCGGCACCACTACTATGCTGCGCGGCGAGCCTTCACCCAGACCGGAAGCCACTTTGAAGTAGTTTTCGGGCAGTTCATCCAGCGTGATGATCCGGTCCTGTTGTGCGGCCTGCCCGACAATGCCTTCATCACTGTGAATGGTCTGATCCTGCTGCTCCTGTTCGCGAGAGAAGCCGTAGGAGGCAGCACGCGTCAAGCCGCCGTGATCCTGGCGAATGTAGACAGCCGCCACCGACGCGCCCAGATACTGAGTCAGAAACTGAAGGATGTTTCGACCCAACATATTGAGTGTCAACTGCCCGAGTACCTGTTCGGCCAGTTCGCTCTGACCGTTGCGCAGCCAGGCGACTTTCTGCAGACGCTCGGCATTGATTTCCTGCAGCCTGAGGTTTTCACTGTAGGTGGCCGAAAGCGAGAGCAAATCCCGTCGCCCGATATACGCCAGGATAGCGCTGACAATGACCACGAATATCAGATACAGGCTGACGGAAAGAATGGTACTGCGCGTGACCTCTGCGTTGCGGGTCAAGCGAAGTTGCTGCTCCATTTCGACAGCCTGATCGTACTCGGTGCGGATCTGATCAGTAATTCGTTTGCCGCGTCCGGCCAGCACGGCGGTTTGATAGTCGCCGTTGTTGCGCCGTAGATTGATCATCTCCTGAGCAAACGCATTCCACTCCTGTTGCATCGTGGACAGACGCCTGAAGCGGTCTTGTTGCGTCGGGTTGTCTTCGACCAGACCCTTGAGCCCTTCCAGCTCGGCAACCAGCAAGGGTTTGGCGATTTCATAGGGGTCAAGAAAATGCTGATCACCGGTTAGCAGAAAACCGCGCATGCCGGTTTCCATGTCTATCGACAGTTTCATCGAGCGGTTGGTGTTATTGATCACCCGGTCAGTGTGCTCGACCCACTGTATGGCCGTGAGCAGATAACTGATCAGCAAAATGAAGAAAACGGCGCTCAGTACCCCCACACCCAATGGCAAGCCGACGTTACGCCCCAGCAGTTTTCGAAAGCGTTGCTCATCGACAACAGACGTCCGATTCATGAAATATCCCTGACGAGTGGATCAAAACCGTAGAGTTTGCCGCAAAGCCACGAAAAACACTCTTATTTCTGACATAGAGGATTGAAATTTCACACATAAATCGGCGATAAGCTCACCCACATATCGCGTTCATGACGTAAAGCCGTCAATCACCCTCACAATTCGCAGTATTTGAACGTTGATTGAACTTCCACCCGGTTTTTATTTACTGATACAAGGACTGTATTAACAGTGGGCAGGCCGCCGCTCGGTTACTCTGAGCTGCCGGGAAAGGATGCATGGCATTCCATGCTGTCTGCGCGATCACCATTTTTCAGGTTTAAGGAGTCAACAATGCCGGACACAGCCCGCACCATTCTCGTGGTCGAAGACGACGCCATTGTGCGCATGCTGATTGTCGATGTGCTCGAAGAGCTGGAATACAAGGTACTGGAAGCCGAGGACGCCACTTCAGCCCTGACTTTTGTTGCTGACGACGCCAGGCACATCGACCTGTTGATGACTGATCAGGGGTTGCCCGACATGAAGGGCACCGCACTGGCCAAAAAGGTCATCGAACTGCGGCCTCAATTGCCGGTACTGTTCGCCAGCGGTTACTCCGAAAACATTGAGGTGCCGCCAGGCATGCACTCGATCGGCAAGCCTTTTTCCATCGACCAGTTGCGTGACAAGGTAAAAAGCATCCTTGACTGATATCAAAACTGTTGTCAGTCACACCGACACGCACGCCAGTACACGCGTACTGATCATCGGCTACGTATGGCCAGAGCCACGCTCTTCGGCAGCCAGCGGGCACATGATGCAACTGATTCAATGTTTCCTCGAGCAGGACTGGCAGATTACCTTCGCCAGCCCTGCCACTGAAGGTGAGCATCGGGCCGATCTGGTCAGCCTGGGCATCAAGGAAGTACGCATCGCGCTCAACGACAGCAGTTTTGACCTGTTTGTCAGCGAATTGCAGCCCGATGTCGTTGTTTTTGATCAGTTCATGATTGAAGAGCAGTTTGGCTGGCGCGTCGAGCAGCAATGCCCCGACGCTCTGCGCATTCTGGAAACGTCGGATTTCCAGAGCCTGCGCCATGCACGCCATCAGATCCTGAAGGACTCGCTGAACAGTGATTCGGCGGCTGATCCGGGGGATATTTATGACGCCTCAACGCCTCGGCTTTTCAAGCAGATAGCTTCCAGCGAGCTGGCGCAGCGCGAGGTCGCATCGTTGTATCGCTGCGACCTGAACCTGATGACATCTGACGTTGAAATGGCATTGCTGACCGGTTCCTTTGGGCTGCCCGCCTCGCTGCTGCACTGGTGTCCGCTGATGATTGACGGCGTTCCCGACAGCTTTCGGCCTTTTGCAGAGCGCGCGCACTTCCTCAGCATCGGCAATTTCCGTCACGCCCCCAACTGGGACGCGGTGTTATGGATGAAAACCGCGATCTGGCCGCTTATCCGCCAGCAATTGCCTGAAGCGCAGCTGCATATCTACGGTGCCTACACGCCACCCAAGGCGACCGCGCTGCACAATGGCGCTCAAGGGTTTCATGTGAAGCACTGGGCCGAAGACGCGCTGCAGGTCATGTCATCTGCACGTATTTGTCTTGCGCCGTTGCGTTTCGGTGCCGGCATAAAGGGCAAACTGATGGATGCCATGCTCTGCGGCACTCCGTCAATCACCACTGCGATTGGCGCAGAAGCCATGAGCGGCGGGCTGCCGTGGCCTGGCGTCATTGCCGATAACCCGAAAGACATCGCTGATGCGGCGGTCAGACTTTATAAAGACCAGAACCGCTGGCTAGAGGCGCAGAGCGCCGGGCTGGCGTTGCTGCAGGCGCGTTACCAGCATCGGCAACACTGCACGAGCCTGATCGAGCGTATTCAGACCCTTCGTAACCAGTTGCCCGAGCATCGTCTGGCGAACTTCACCGGCGCCATGCTTCGCCATCATCACCACAAGAGCACCAAGTACATGGCGCAGTGGATCGAAGCCAAGAACCGTAACAAGGCTGAAGATACGGTCTAAGCTGGTTTGCGCAGCAGATAGGTATCCATGATCCACCCCCTGCGGTCGCGCGCTTCGGCGCGCAACAGCTTGATCTGCTCGCACACGTCATCGAGCCTGCCAGACACCAGTATCTCGTCCGCGGTGCCCAGATAAGCACCCCAATAGATATCCAGCCCCTGCCCGAGGTAACGCTCGAATGTGCACTGTGCGTCCAGCATCACCACGACATTGCTGTGCTGCTCAAGCGCAGCCGTCGCCAGGCGTCGCCCTGTGGTGATGTGAATCGACTCACCAATGCGATTGAGCGGTATCCGGTGTTGCGCCACCAGGCTCTGAACACTGGTGATGCCTGGAATTACCTGATACTCGAATGTTTCCCTGCCGCGCGCCAATACGCGATCAAGGATGCGCATGGTGCTGTCATACAGTGACGGATCGCCCCAGACCAGAAACGCGCCGACCTGATCTGCGCCAAGCTCATCGGTCAACAGCCGTTCGAACAATGCAGCGCGCTGCTCGTGCCAACTCTCGATACCCCGCTCGTAGACGTCAGGGTCGCCTTCGCGCCGTGGGTCCTGAACCTGTACCAGACGGTAGCCCTGATGAGTGATATGGCGCTGGCAAAGCTCTTTGCGCAGACGCAGCAACTCATCGTCGACATAGCCCTTGTCGAGGATGAAGATCACATCGGCACGGTTCAGCGCAGCAATGGCCTGCAAGGTGATCTGCTCGGGATCACCGGCCCCCATGCCGATCAGCAGGATCTGTTTCATCGGATAACCACTCCACTGTGGCAAGTCATGTGAGACGCGTGATCGTAGGTGATTTTTGTCAGCGACCGGGCATTGAAGCTGAAAATCAGGCACATTATCGTTCTGGCAACTGCTGAACACGACATAGCCATGAGTAAAACAACAAGAATCGCCGACCCTTCCTACGAACTGATGGACGACCACAACGGGCTGTCGATCATTTATCGCGAGCACGGTTTCCCCTGTCCGCTGGTGCGTTGGCACTTTCACAAGGAATATGAGCTGCATTTGATTGTTGCCAGCTCCGGCAAGGTATTTGTCGGCGATTACATCGGCAATTTCAACCCTGCCAGCCTGTTTCTGACCGGCCCCAACCTGCCGCATAACTGGATCAGCCAGATCGACGAGGGTGAAGTTGTGGCCAAGCGCGACATGCTGGTCAACTTCACCGATGAACTGCTGGAAAGTGGCAATCAGGTGTTTGCCGAACTAAAAACCCTCACCCCGCTGCTGGAACGCGCCCGCTACGGCATCGAATTTCGCTGCAAGCGCACGATTCGTCAGGCCATGAAGCAGATGCAGAAGATTGCCGACTCACGTGGCATCACCCGCCTGGGGCATTTCTTCATTCTTCTCGAGTTGCTGGCCGCCAGCGACGATTATCAGTTGCTCTCCGGCACTGCGGTCGCCCATACCGCGGACGAGCACAGCGTCGATCGCACCAACCGGGCGGTGGATTACATCTTTGCCCACTATGGCCGGGAGCTGCCGCTGGAGGAAGTTGCCGAGTATCTGGGCATGAAGCCAACCTATTTTTCCAGAGTGTTCAAGCAGGCTACAGGCCGATGCTTTGTGGAGTTCGTCAATCGACTGCGCATCAGCAAGTCGTGCGAATTGCTGGCTGATGGCGACAAACCGGTCACTGATGTGTGCTTTGAATCCGGCTTCAACAATATTTCCAACTTCAATCGGCGCTTCCAGCAACTCAAGGGCATGACGCCCTCGCATTATCGCCGCCTGGCCATGCAGCGCCTGACCGAACAAAACCTGTACTGATTCACCCTGCCCTTGCGCCTATCGTCTACGCTGCAGTTGCGGCGAAGCCAGCCTATGGGCGATTCGGCTCTATCGGCCTTTCGTGCGTCAGTGCAAAAAAGTATCAGTCAGAGTGCGGCGCAGGATTTGTCTTTCAGGCCAAACGCCGGTGTAATCAATCCACATCTTCCTCACCTCCGGAAGAGAAAAAAAACAATAACCATCCTTCTACTGCTCACTGGGCGTGGAAGAGGAGTGATCAATGAAGAACTCAGCAAAACTTCTGCTCGCCAGCTCCGTCCTCAGCACCTGTTTCGTGTTCAGTGGCAGCGCCACGGCCGGGACCGTGACCATCGCCACGGTCAACAACAGCGACATGATTCGCATGCAGCGCCTCTCCAAGACTTTCGAAGAAAAACACCCTGACATCAAACTCAACTGGGTTGTGCTTGAAGAGAACGTCCTGCGTCAGCGCCTGACCACCGACATCGCCACCAAAGGCGGTCAGTTCGACGTGTTGACCATCGGCATGTACGAAGCCTCACTCTGGGGCGAGAAAGGCTGGCTGCAGGAAATGAAAGACCTGCCTGCCAGTTATGAACTGGACGATGTATTCCCCTCGGTACGTGACGGCCTGTCGGTGGATGGCAAACTGTTCGCCCTGCCGTTCTATGCTGAAGCATCGATCACTTACTACCGCACCGACCTGTTCAAGGCCGCTGGCCTGACCATGCCCGAGCGCCCTACCTGGACACAGATTGCCGAATTCGCTGGCAAACTGACCGACAAGTCCAAGGAACAGTACGGTATCTGCTTGCGTGGCAAGGCTGGCTGGGGCGAAAACATGGCGCTGATCACCACGCTGGCCAACGCCTTTGGCGGACGCTGGTTCGATGAGAAGTGGACGCCACAGTTCGATCAGCCAGAGTGGAAGAATGCGCTGAACTTCTACGTCAACACCATGAAGCAGTCCGGGCCGCCGGGCGCCTCCAGCAACGGTTTCAACGAGAACCTTGCGCTGTTCAACAGCGGCAAGTGCGCCATCTGGGTCGACGCCAGCGTTGCCGGTTCGTTCGTGACCGACAAGAAGCAGAGCAAAGTGGCCGACAGCGTCGGCTTCACCTACGCCCCGCATGAGGTGACCGACAAGGGCTCGTCGTGGCTGTACTCGTGGTCGCTGGCGATCCCGACCAGCGCCAAGAACACCAAGGACGCTGCCGAGTTCACCCAGTGGGCCACCTCGAAAGAGTACGCCAAACTGGTTGCCGATACCGACGGCGTGTCCAACGTGCCGCCAGGCACCCGTGCCTCGACCTACACCGATGAATACAAGAAAGCCGCACCTTTCGCCAACATCACGCTGGAGTCGCTGAAGAAGGCCAATCCCAAATCGCCAGCGCTCAAACCAGTGCCTTACGTAGGTATTCAACTGGTCACCATTCCTGAGTTCCAGGCCATCGGCACCAGCGTCGGTCAGCAGTTCTCCGCAGCGCTCATAGGCCAGTCCACTGTGGATCAAGCCTTGCAGAATGCGCAAACAGCGACTGCGCGTGACATGAAACGAGCGGGTTACCCGAAAGAGAAGAAAGAGTAACCGTCCTGTACCAGGGTGAAGGCGAACGCTTTCACCCTGCCGCTAACCTGCGCAACAACTCTGGTGCAATCCGGTTCGGAGCTCCCCATGAATACCTCAGCCTCCCCTGAACGCACGGACCTGTCCGGCGAACAGCAACCGCTCAAAAGCCGTCGATTCAAGCCGGGCTGGTTTCTGGTCAGTCCTTCAGTGGCACTTCTGCTGGTGTGGATGATCGTGCCACTGGGCATGACCATTTATTTCTCTCTGATCCGCTACAACCTGCTCTCCCCCGGCGAAAACGAATTCGTCGGGCTGGAGAACTTCCAGTATTTCGTCACCGACAGCGGCTTTCTGCCCGGTGCCGGTAACACCTTGCTGCTGGTCGGCAGCGTGCTGGCCATCAGTGTGATCCTCGGCGTGCTGATCTCGGCGCTGCTCGAGGCCAGTGAGTTTTTCGGCCGTGGCATCGTTCGCGTACTGCTGATCTCGCCCTTCTTCATCATGCCCACGGTCAGCGCGCTGATCTGGAAAAACCTGATTTTCCATCCGGTGTCCGGCGTACTCGCGGCAGTGTGGAAGTTCTTCGGCGCGCAGCCCATCGACTGGTTTGCCCATTACCCGATGCTGTCGATCATCATCATCGTGTCCTGGCAGTGGCTGCCGTTCGCGATTCTGATCCTGATGACCGCCATGCAGTCGCTGGATCAGGAACAGAAAGAAGCAGCGCGTCTGGATGGAGCCGGCCCCATCGCGATCTTCTGGCACCTGACCCTGCCGCACCTGGCACGTCCGATTGCCGTGGTGGTCATGATCGAGACGATCTTCCTGCTCTCGGTGTTCGCTGAAATCTTCACCACCACCAATGGCGGACCCGGCTTTGCCTCGACCAACCTGGCATATCTGATCTACATACAGGCGCTGCTGCAGTTCGACGTCGGCATGGCCTCGGCGGGCGGACTGATCGCGGTAGTAATCGCCAACATCGCGGCGATCATCCTGATCCGGATGATCGGCAAAAACCTCACCGACAAGTCATGAGGACCTTGCCATGATGACCCTCAAACAATCACGCCGCCTGCAAAGCCTGCTGCTCGGGAGCCTGTCCTGGCTGATCGCTGCGCTGGTGTTTTTTCCGATCTTCTGGATGGTGCTGACCAGCTTCAAGACCGAGATCGACGCATTTGCGACGCCGCCGCAATTGTTCTTTACCCCGACGCTGGAAAACTACCTGCACATTCAGGAACGCAGCGATTACTTTCACTTTGCCTGGAACTCGGTGCTGATTTCCTTCAGCGCCACCGCCCTGGCCATGCTGATCGCCATTCCTGCGGCGTATTCCATGGCGTTCTTCGAAACCAAACGCACCAAAAGCACCCTGCTTTGGATGCTCTCGACCAAGATGCTGCCGCCAGTGGGCGTGCTGATGCCGATCTACCTGCTGGCCAAGACCTTTGGCCTGCTGGATTCGCGGCTGGCGCTGATCATCATCTACACGCTGATCAACCTGCCGATCGTGGTCTGGATGATCTACACCTATTTCAAGGATATTCCCGGCGAGATCCTCGAGGCCTCAAGGCTGGACGGTGCCAGCACCCGCCAGGAGATCTTTCGCGTGCTGATGCCGATCTGCAAGGGCGGGCTGGCTTCCACAGCACTGCTATCGCTGATCCTGTGCTGGAACGAAGCGTTCTGGTCACTGAACCTGACCTCGTCCGCAGCAGCACCGTTGACGGCACTGATCGCCTCCTACTCCAGTCCCGAAGGGCTGTTCTGGGCCAAGCTGTCGGCGGTCTCGACCCTGGCGTGTGCGCCCATCCTGATTTTCGGCTGGATCAGTCAGAAACAACTGGTTCGCGGCCTGTCGTTCGGCGCTGTCAAATAGCCCGACCCCAAGAACAAGAAGGAATCCAACATGGCTAACCTGAGCATCCGCAACCTGCAAAAAGGCTTTGATGGTCATCAAATCATCAAGGGTATCGATCTGGACGTGAATGACCGCGAGTTCGTGGTCTTCGTCGGGCCTTCGGGCTGCGGCAAATCCACCCTGCTGCGACTCATCGCCGGGCTGGAGGAAGTCACCTCGGGGACCATCGAACTCGATGGCCGCGACATTACCCAGGTCACGCCGGCCAAGCGCGATCTGGCGATGGTGTTCCAGACCTACGCGCTTTACCCGCACATGACGGTAGGCAAGAACCTGTCATTCGCACTGGACCTGGCGGGTGGCGACAAGGCCGAGATCAAAAAGAAGGTCGATGAAGCCGCGCGTATTCTGGAGCTCGGCCCGTTGCTGGAACGCAAGCCCAAGCAGTTGTCCGGCGGTCAGCGCCAACGTGTTGCGATTGGTCGGGCCATCGTGCGCAATCCGAAGATTTTTCTCTTCGACGAACCACTGTCCAACCTCGACGCCGCGTTGCGCGTGCAAACCCGCCTGGAGCTGTCGCGCCTGCACAAAGAGCTGCAGGCCACGATGATTTATGTGACCCACGATCAGGTTGAGGCCATGACCCTGGCCGACAAGGTGGTGGTGCTCAACGGCGGCAAGGTCGAGCAGGTCGGCTCGCCGCTGGAGCTTTATCACCACCCTGCCAATCTGTTTGTCGCAGGCTTTCTCGGCACGCCAAAAATGGGCTTCCTCAAGGGCAAGATCAGTCGAGTGGACAACGCCAGCTGTGAAGTCGAACTGGACGCCGGAACCCGCATCAGCCTGCCGGTCAACGGCGCAGGGTTGAGTGTCGGAGCACCGGTAACGCTGGGCATTCGCCCGGAACACCTGAATCTTGCCCAGAACAGCGATTGCCAGTTGCAGGTTATCGCCGATGTCAGCGAACGCCTTGGCAGCGATACCTATTGCCATGTGCGTACCCGCTCGGGCGAGGCGCTGACCATGCGTATTCGTGGCGACCTGGCCAGCCAGTACGGCGAGACGCTGAACCTGCACCTGGACAGTGCCCAATGCCACCTGTTCGACGCTCAAGGTCTGGTGATTGCCAAAGCCTTGCAGACTGTCGCCGCCTGAGTTCCGGAGAGCCCTTCATGAAACTGAGCAAAAACAATCTGTCCCGACTGGACGCCGACATTGCCCTGCCCGCCTACACCGTCGAAAGCACCCGTCAGGGCATTGCCCATATCGGCGTTGGCGGCTTCCATCGGGCGCATCAGGCGTTTTACACCGATGCACTGATGAACAGCGGCGAAGGCTTTGAATGGAGCATCTGCGGCGTCGGTCTGCGCCCTGAAGACAAAGCCGTACGTGACGCACTGGCGCAGCAGGACTATCTATACACGCTCTACGAACTGGGCGACACGCCAGATACCGAAACCCGCGTCATTGCCTCGATCAGCGGCATGCTGCTGGCCGAAGACAGTCCGCAGGCGTTGATCGACAAGCTGTCCAGCCCGGACATCCGCATCGTCTCGCTGACCATCACCGAAGGCGGCTATTGCATCGACGACAGCAATGGCCAGTTCATGGCGCATCTGCCACAGATCCAGCACGACCTGGCAAACCCGGATCAGCCCAGGACGGTATTCGGCTTCCTCTGCGCCGCACTGGCGCGCCGCCGCGCCGAAGGTACGCCAGCCTTTACCCTGATGTCCTGCGATAACCTGCCGCACAATGGCGCAGTCACTCGCAAGGCGTTGCTGGCGTTTGCCACCTTGCGCAATGCCGATCTGCATGACTGGATCAAAGACAACGTCAGCTTCCCCAACGCAATGGTCGACCGCATCACACCCATGACCAGCGCTGCTCACCGACTAAAGCTGGCGGACGAAAAGCACATCGACGACGCCTGGCCGGTGGTCTGCGAACCGTTCGTGCAATGGGTGCTGGAAGACAAGTTCGTCAACGGTCGCCCGGCCTGGGAAAAGGTCGGCGTGCAGTTCACCGATGATGTAACGCCCTATGAGGAAATGAAGATCAAGCTGCTCAACGGCAGCCACCTTGCCCTGACCTATCTGGGCTTCCTCAAGGGTTATCGTTTTGTCCACGAAACCATGAATGACCCGCTGTTCGTGCGCTACATCCGCGCTTACATGGACCTCGACGTCACGCCGCAGCTGGCGTCGGTGCCGGGCATCGACCTGGAAGGCTATAAAGACACACTGATCGAGCGCTTTTCCAACCAGGCGATCGCCGATCAGCTGGAACGGGTCTGTTCGGACGGTTCGTCCAAATTTCCCAAGTTCACTATTCCGACGATCAATCGTCTGATCGTCGATCAGGGTAATTTCGAACGTGCCTCGCTGGTGGTCGCCGCGTGGGCGCTGTATCTGAAGGGTGTCGACGAGAACGGCACGACCTACAAAATTCCCGACCCACGCGCCGAGTTCTGTCAGGCACTGGTGGCCGACGACGCGCTGATTACCCAGCGGCTGTTGCAGGTTGAGGAAATATTTGGCGTTGCCATTCCGAAATCAGCCGAGTTCGTCGCAGCGTTCGAGCAGAACATCAATGACCTGCGCACGCTGGGCGTCAGTGGCACGCTGGAAAAACTTCTGGCCAACCGCCTTTGAGGTGCGCCCATGTTTCTTGGAATTGACTGCGGCACCCAAGGCACCAAGGTGCTGGTGCTCGATACCGAACGCGGTACTGTACTGGGCGAGGGTTCGGCCTCGCATAGCCTGATCAGCGACCATAACGGCCGCCGCGAGCAGGACGTCGGGCAATGGCTGAACGCGCTGCAACAGGCCACCCGCGATGCTTTGGCGCAATCGGGTGTGTCGGGACAGCAGATTCTCGGCATCGGCGTATCGGGCCAGCAACATGGTCTGGTGCTACTCGATGCTCAAGGTGAGGTGCTGCGCCCGGCCAAACTGTGGTGCGACACTGAATCGGCCCCGGAAAACCAGCGCTTGCTGGATTACCTGGGCGGCGCGCAGGGTTCTCTGCAACGCCTTGGCCTGGTCATTGCGCCGGGCTATACCGTGTCCAAACTGCTGTGGACCAAGGAGCAGTACCCGCAGCTGTTTGAGCGCATAGACAAGGTGCTGCTGCCCCACGACTACCTCAACTATTGGCTGACCGGCCGCTGCTGCACTGAATTCGGAGATGCATCGGGCACCGGTTATTTCAATGTGCGCACCCGTGAATGGGACCTGCCGCTGCTCGCGCACATCGACCCGAGCGGCCGTCTGGGCAAGGCGCTGCCGCAATTGGTGCAAGCACACGAAGCGGTTGGCGTGCTGCGTCCTGAAATCGCCCGATTGCTGGACCTGAACCCCGCCGCACTGGTGTCCAGTGGTGGCGGCGACAACATGATGGGCGCCATTGGCACGGGCAATATCCAGCCGGGTCTGATCACCATGAGCCTGGGCTCGTCAGGCACTGTCTATGCCTACGCCGATGAGGCGCGGGTCAGCGAACATGAATCGGTCGCTACCTTCTGCTCGTCCTCCGGTGGCTGGTTGCCATTGATCTGCACCATGAACCTGACCAATGCGACCACGGCGATTCGTGAGTTGTTCGCTCTGGATATCGCCGGGTTCAACCAGGCCGTCGCCCAGGCTCCGATAGGGGCCGAAGGCGTGCTGATATTGCCTTTTCTGAACGGCGAACGTGTGCCCGCCCTGCCCGATGCCACCGGCAGCATCGTCGGCCTGGACAGCACCAATCTGACCCAGGCCAACCTGTCCCGCGCCGTGGTCGAAGGCACCACCTTCGGTCTTCGCTACGGATTGGACCTGCTGCGCGACAGCGGCATCAAAAGCGAGAAAATCCGCCTGATTGGCGGCGGTTCCAAAAGTGCAGTATGGCGGCAGATCGTGGCGGACATCATGGACACTCCGGTGATCTGCACCGACCACGCAGAAGCCGCAGCGCTGGGCGCGGCCATTCAGGCCGCCTGGTGCTGGTCGCATGCCCACGGCAAGGCTGAAGACCTGCAGCAACTGTGCGAACGCTGTGTGAGCCTCGATCAAAGCAGTGAGACGCACCCCGTGGTGCATAATGTGGCCGCCTATCAGCAGGTCTATCAGCGTTATCAGGCGCAACTGCGCAAGGTTTGAACCGTTTTTTCATGGAGCACTTATGTTTCTGGTTTGTGGCGAAGCACTGTTCGATATTTTCACCCGCGCTGATGACAGCGGTTCCCTGAACAGATTGGGGTTCGATGCGATTGCTGGCGGCTCGCCGTTCAACGTTGCGATCGGACTGCGCCGTCTGGGTGTGGAAGCCAGCTTTCTTGCCGGGCTGTCCACCGATTACCTGGGTCGTCGGCTGCGTGCCGTGCTGGAAAAGGAAACGGTCAATACCGATCACCTGATCGACTTCGACGCGCCCACGACACTGGCCATGGTCGCCGTGAGCAGCGATGGCTCGCCGACTTACAGCTTTCGCGGCGACGGCTGCGCGGACCGGCAGTTGCGCCTTGAACATCTGCCGGAACTCGATGCGCAGGTACGCGGCATTCACGTCGGCTCGTTTTCGCTGGTGGTGCAGCCGATTGCCGACACACTGCTGGCGCTGGTCGCCCGCGAAAGTGCGACGCGCCTGATTTCACTGGACCCCAACGTGCGCCTCAACCCGGCACCGGACATTCAGCGCTGGCGCAGCCAGGTCGCTACGTTCGCCGAACATGCGCACCTGATCAAGGTCAGTGACGAAGACCTGCACCTGTTGTACCCGGACAGCGATCCACAAAAAATCGCCGAAGGCTGGCTCGGCAAGCGTACGCAACTGGTCATCGTCACCCGCGGCACGCAAGGTGCCAGCGTCTTTACCCGGCAGCATGGTACTTGGTCAGTGCCGGCAAAAACGGTGGTCACCGCCGATACCGTCGGGGCCGGGGATACTTTTCAGGCGGCGCTACTGACCTTCCTCAGCGAGCGTCAGCTCGATACGCCACAAGGCTTATCGACGCTGTCACGGGAAACACTGGACGAGATGCTGAATTTTGCCGTCGGCGCAGCGGCGCTGACCTGCACAAAGGTCGGGCCGGATCTGCCGTATCGGCATCAGTTGGGGTGATTCAGTTTTCGACGAGAAACAAAAACAGCGGTACATCCGCAACATGTAACGCATGAAATAAAGTCTTCGTGAGCAAGCTCACTCCCACATTCCGAACCTGTTCCAAGCGGGAGAAGTTTCAGGATTCACTCCCATTTGGAAAGCATTCCATTTGTGGGAGTGAGCTTGCTCACGAAAGAGCCATTACAGTCGCCAAACAAGCAACTGAACCCACTGCCTGGTCAAGCCAACATGCCGGCCTTGATACCTCTGATGCGGGTGTTGATGTCATCCGCAACGTTGTTCTGCTTGTCCTTGAGCGCGTCCTGGACTTTCTGGTCAATGGCCAGTTGGTCCTGAGGTGCCATGGCGTCGTAGTCTTTCTGGGTGACGCCCGTCAGCTTCTCGCGCACTTTCTCTTCGGCTGTCTGCTTCAGAGAGTCCATGAACTTCTGTTCTACCGAACCCGTCGATGCAGTGTCAGTGGTGCTGGTGGCGCTGGCCACTGAACCGATGACACCGTTGTCGCGATCAGCCGTCTTTTCCGACAGTGACGAATCACCGGCAGACTTGAGGTTGATCATCATCCGCGCGAAGGATTCGTTGTAACCGCTGTTGTCCTGCTTGCTGTCTTGCGATGTTGAATTGCTGACCGGCGTGGTAACCGGTGCCGAGCCTGATGTCAGGCCAGCGGCGGCAACCGAGCTGAATGCGTCCTGAGACACCTCATCTACGGTTTTGCGCCCAACTACAGCCCGGGAAACAAGCTGCTCAAGCGCACTCGTGCCAATAATCATCTTTCACCTCCTGAGGAACCTGTTGCGCAGGTTCAACAGCAAGTCCAGTGCCAAGTGCGCAATAAATTTATAACCTACTGATTTTTATAACTTAAATTTAGACGCTCAGGATCAGCACTGTCAAAAAAACCCATACATTCTGCCGTTTGCGGCAAACATTCACCGACACAGGCTGCTTTCAGCCTGCCGCACGACCGGTATTGACGTTCAGCAGCTCAATCGGCAACGGTTCAGAGAAGTAGTAACCCTGCGCCTGGGTCGCGCCGATCTCGCGCAGCAGCTCGAGTGTTTCCAGATCTTCGACACCTTCGGCGACGACGTTCAGATCAAGGGATTCGGCCATGCGCACGATGGCCCGCACGATGGCCCGGCTGCGTACGCTGGAGGCCAGTCCGAAGATAAACGACTTGTCGATTTTCAAGCCGCTGAAATGGTATTGATGCACATAGCTGAGCGAAGAAAACCCCGCGCCAAAATCGTCCAGCATGACCGACATGCCCTGCTCGGCCAGTTGCTTCATTGACAGGCGTGCCTGCTCGGGGTCGGCCACCAGAGCCCCCTCTGTAAGCTCCAGACACAGACGCCAGGGCGCAACATTCTGTTCAGCTAGCATCGCCAGCACTTCTGCAGCGAATGCCGGACGGGTGATGCTGTAGCTGGAGCAGTTCACATGCACTGGCGGCCAGTGGCCGTTCTCGGGTTGGGCCAGGATGTTCACTACACATTTGAGCATGTAGATATCCAGACGACCAATCAGGCGCAACCCCTCCAGCGCGGGCAAAAAGCTTTCCGGCCCGACGATCCGTCCATCCGGCATGCGCCAGCGGATCAGGGCTTCAAACGCCAGCAACTCTCCGGTCCTGACACAGATGACCGGCTGAAAATAGGGGATCAGTTGATCGCTACGCTTCAGGGCCGTGCGCAACGCACCCTCTTGTTCGACCTGATCCGAAACCTCCCGACGCAGAGCCTGATTGAACACCGCGAAACTGTCGCGCCCGCCATTTTTGACCCGGTACATGGCGGTGTCGGCATCGCGCAAGAGATCAGCCGGCTCCTGATGAAAGCGGCTGTCGGCACCCACCACGCCAATACTGCAGGAAGAAAAGACGCTGTGATCGTCGATCACGAACGGCTGCTCGAACGCGGCCAGGATCCGCTGAGCGATGTCCGTACCGGTCTGCAACGGCGTATCGATGCTCAGCACCGCAAATTCGTCACCTCCAAGCCTGGCCAGCAGATCCCCTTCACGCATGCAACTGCGCAGCCGCTCGGCGGCCTGCACCAGGAGGATATCGCCGCAGTGGTGGCCAAGGCTGTCATTGATCATCTTGAAGCGATCCAGATCGATGAACATGACAATCAGCTGCTGGCCGTGCACGCAAAAGTCCTGCCACGCCTGTTTCAGGCGATGTTGCAAGTGACTGCGGTTGGGCAACCCGGTCAACGAGTCGTGGGAGTTTTCATGCTGCAACCTGGCGTTGGCCTGGTCCAGCTCCCGGGTCCGGTCGCGAACCCGGGCTTCCAGGAGCACATTGGCGGTATGGATCGCTTCTGCCGCGCTGCGGCGGGACAGTGCCGTGTCGATGTGGCGAGAGACAAAGGTCAGCAGTTCCTGATCACGCAAGGTATAGCTGACATCCTTCGAATAGCTTTGCACCACCAGAACGCCGCGCACTTGCTCGCCATCGAACAACGGAATGCCCAGCCAGGAAGAAGAACGACCGGTATTTTTTTGCACCTCGATTTCGCCGAGGCTTTCCAGCCTGCGGGCATCGTCGTAATCGATCAGACAGGGTCGCCGCTGGCCTATCACATACTCGGTAAAGCCACGCTGCCCACGCCGTGAACGTGGCGGCGTGTGCTGGTATTCGTCGATGTAATAAGGAAAGGTCACTTCGCCCGTGGCGCTGTCGTAAAGGGCGATGTAGAAATTGAGCGCTACCAGCAGCTCGCCGACAATCATGTGCAGGCTGCGAAACAGCTCATTCATGTCGCCGGGCTGGCTGGAAAGCTCGGCAATCTGGAACAGGGCACTCTGCAAATGCTCGGCGCGTTCACGGTCGCGCACTTCCTGGCGCAGGGCGTCGTTGGCTGCCGAAAGCTGTTGCGTGCGCAGTGCCACGATCTGCTCCAGGTCGGTACGCCGCAACAGCCGGTCCAAGGCCATCGCCACATGCCGCGACACCACGGAAAACAACGCGCGATCCTGAGCACTGTAGACGCGGGACACGTCATAGACCTGCATCGCGACCATGCCGAATACTTCGTCCGAGGCGTTTTTCAAGGGCGCGCCCATCCAGAACTCCGGCAGACGCCCCACACAGAAAAAACGACCTTCGGCTTTTGCGCGCTCGATACAGGCAGCTTCCAGAAACAAAGGTTGCCCGGTGCTCAAGACATACCCGGTGAGCGACATTCTATCGGCGTCGATGAATTCGAACGTCTCGTGCCCCATCGCTTCGTCATCGAAACGATCGATGTAATACGGGTAAGTGATTTTGCGGCTTTGTCGGTCATACAGCGCGACGTAGAAGTTCTCGGCATCGATCAGCGCACTCAACTGCTCATGAATACCCTGCAGAAAAGCCCCGCGATCCAGCGTGGAACTGGCCAGCAGGCTGATTTCATAGAGCACCCGCTGGGTGTTCTGCGCCCGGATCAACGCAGCGGTCTGCAACAGTGAGCCCAGCCTGGCAGCGAGTTCCACCAGCACGGGATGGTCTTTTTCGGCCATTGGCGCCAGCACCCAGCCCAGCACGCCCTCGCCCTGCCCTGCGATTCTGCGATGGAGCTGCAATTGAGCACAGTATGCGTCGAAGTCTTCAGCAGCGATGTGCGCAGGCCAGACGACTGCAGGGTCGCCCTGCCCAAGCAGACATTTCAGCTCGCCTGCAGCGTAGGCCGCCCAGGCGATATCCGGTATCTGTTCCCGTGCAGCGCTCAAAAGTGCGTCGATGGGCGCGTGACTGGCGAATCTGTCATGGTTGGCAGCCAACGTGGTGTCTGGACTGAACGCTACGCTCGGGCATATACCCGTGGCCAGATGTGAGACTGTCATGGAAACACCAGATGCATGAGCCGACGGCGGTCATCCTTAAAAACCATGACCAAAGGTAACAAGTGTGCTGCCGCATTGTTGCAAAGTTCATACCTTTTTGGCAGACCCTTTGCCTGTCAGATGACATCCATGTGACGTAGGGCACTACCCGGCTGCCATACGGGTCAGATTCAGGTGTTTCGCGACCGGCAAGGCAAATGAGCAGAGCTCGGCTATGCTTGCTCGCGGCGTTACACATCCCCCCACTGAACAGGTGACAGTCATGGTCAAGACTTACAGTTACGCAGCGCAGTCTGCTCAGGAAGTGCTCAAACCGTATCAGTTCGAACGCCGCTCACCCGGTGCCGAAGACGTTCAGATCGACATTCTCTACTGCGGCGTTTGTCACTCGGACCTGCATACCGCACGCAATGAGTGGCACAACACACTCTATCCTTCGGTTCCAGGCCACGAAATCGTTGGCCGGGTAACGGCAGTCGGTGCAGACGTCAAACATTTCAAGGTCGGCGACCTCGCGGGTGTCGGCTGCATGGTCGACAGCTGCCAGCAATGTACACCCTGCGCAGAGGGTGACGAGCAATATTGCGAGAGCGGCTTCACAGGCACCTACAACGGCCCGGTATTTGGCGGCGAGAACACCTTCGGCGGCTACTCCGACAAGATCGTGGTCAAGGAGAAGTTCGTCCTGCGCATCTCTCACGGCACCAATCTGGCCGCTGTTGCGCCGCTGTTGTGCGCAGGTATCACCACGTACTCGCCATTGCGCCACTGGAAAGTCGGCCCCGGCAAAAAAGTGGGCATTGTCGGGCTCGGAGGGCTCGGCCACATGGGCGTCAAGATCGCCCACGCCATGGGCGCTCATGTGGTGCTGTTCACCACATCGCCCGACAAGCGTGAAGACGGCTTGCGGCTGGGTGCCGACGAAGTTGTTGTATCCAAAGATGCGGCACAGATGGCAGCCCAGACCAATAGCCTGGACTTCATCCTCAATACAGTCGCAGCACCGCATGATCTGGATGCATTTCTGTCCCTTCTCAAGCGTGACGGCACCATGACGCTGGTCGGCGCACCGGCAGAACCGCACCCGTCACCGGCAGTCTTCAATTTGATCTTCAAACGCCGCAGTCTGGCAGGGTCGTTGATCGGCGGCATTCAGGAAACCCAGGAAATGCTGGATTTCTGTGCTGAACACGGCATCGTTTCAGACATTGAAATGATCGCCATGCAGGACATCAACGAGGCTTACGAGCGGATGCTCAAAGGCGACGTGAAATATCGTTTTGTCATCGACATGGCCAGCCTCAAGCAGGAAATTCCTGCTGACTCAAACGCCGCATGATGCGGGTTGAATGCATCTGAAGAGCCTAGCGCTGCCAAGGACGGCTGCGCGCACAGACATGCCGTACGTCGCAAGGCATGAACTGACTACAGACAATAACCCACTGATACTCATACTCACTGTAAATGTCGGCAGCGGCTTGAAGTCGGCAATTGCGCCTGGCTGGCGCTGGCATGAGCTTGTCCCGGCCAGAAAAATGAACTATTTATTACATTTTAGTGACTATTACTGACTGCTTTTGGGTCTCAAGTTCACGAAGTCCTTGCAGATACTCATGTCAACGGACGTTTTAACAGGTGAACGAATCATGAAACAACGAGCGACAGTCATCTGCAAACGCGACGGTCAGGTCCTCTACGTACGCAAACCAAAGTCGCGCTGGGCATTGCCTGGTGGCAAGATCGAGGCCGGTGAAACGCCTGCTCAGGCCGCCATGCGTGAATTGTGCGAGGAAACAGGCCTGACAAACCTTGATCTGCTCTATCTCGAGGTCTATGAGAAAGATCAGGTTACTCACTACGTATTCACTACGCAGGTCCCGGCCTCAAGCGAGCCTTCGCCGCAGAATGAGATTGCCGCCTGCAAATGGCTGGCTCCGAAGAAACTCGCAGACTTGAAGGCCAGCAGTGCGACCAAGACCATCGTCAAGTCGTATGCCCAGCGGGCCTGAGAGCATCTGGCGCAACGCCAAAGGGTGATCAGCCAGATCAGGTTGAACGGTCAGGCCTGAAGCTGTTCTGAGAGAGCAGACGGTTTATTACCTTCATCCCCGTCTCAGGAGATCCCCTATGACTCAGACCGCCCTGGTTGTTGGCGCAAGTGGCATTGTCGGCAGTGCAATCACACAGTTGTTACTGGAAAACGATTGGCAGGTTGCCGCCCTCTCCCGTAGCCCTTCAGCGCGGCCCGGCGTAATTCCGGTGGCTGCAGACCTGCAGAACCCGGAGTCCGTCAGTGCGGCCCTGGCTGATTTGAAGCCCACCCACGTTTTCATCACCACATGGTCGCGTCAGGCCACTGAAGCAGAGAACATTCGCGTCAATGCTGCAATGGTGCGCAATGTGCTGGACGCTGTGCGGCCCGCTGGCAGCGTGAAACATGTCGCGCTGGTCACCGGGCTCAAACATTACCTTGGCCCGTTCGAAGCCTACGGCAAAGGCACGCTGCCACAGACTCCGTTCAGGGAAACGCAAGCGCGCCTGGATATCGAGAACTTCTATTATGCGCAAGAAGATGAAGTCTTCGCTGCCGCCGAGAAAGACGGTTTTACCTGGAGCGTCCATCGCCCGCACACCGTGACAGGTGTCGCCGTCGGCAACGCGATGAACATGGCGACCACCCTCGCCGTCTATGCCTCGATCTGCAAGGCAACCGGCCGACCTTTCGTGTTCCCGGGCTCACGTGTGCAGTGGGACAGCCTGACCGACATGACCGATGCACGTCAGTTGGCCCATCAGCAATTGTGGGCCGCCACGACGCCTGCTGCGGCCAATCAGGCGTTCAATATCACCAATGGCGACGTATTCCGCTGGAGCTGGATGTGGGGGCAGATCGCCGAGTACTTCGGCCTGCAGCCCGCCGATTTTCCGAGCGAGCCAGCCCCGCTGGAAACGCAGATGGCCGATGATCAGGCTGCCTGGACCGATATTGTCCGCGAGCATCAACTCAAGGAAAGCGATATCAGCCGCCTGATTTCGCCGTGGCACACCGACGCCGACCTGGGTCGCCCGATCGAAGTGGTTACGGATATGTCGAAAAGTCGCAAACTGGGCTTCACGGCTTTTCAGGCGAGTGACGACGCGTTTTTCGAAGTATTTGAAAAGCTGCGCCGTGACCGACTGATTCCCTGAAGCTGCTTGTGCTCTTGTGTCAACGCTTTGCGTTGGCACAAGAGCGGGCACTTGCTTCGGGTGAGACAGACGCAACAAAAAAGGGTCAACCTCTCGGTTGACCCTTTTTTTACCGCCCAGCAGAGCGGATTTTATCTGGTAGGCGCGATTGGACTCGAACCAACGACCCCCACCATGTCAAGGTGGTGCTCTAACCAACTGAGCTACGTGCCTGCTGTGGGTCGGCATTCTACGGATATTCGAATGCCTGTCAAATTCTTTTTTGCAGTAACTCTCTGAATACATGAATTTTTTAGACCCTGCATCAGAGATCAGTTCTGATCAGGCGGCGCCAGAAACCTCACCCTCGCCTCCAAAATGCTGATAAAGCGACGTCCTTGCGCATCCAGCTTTGCACTTGAGAATCTTACTAAACCCTACCTAGCAACTTTACTAGTTTCATTCTTCGCCGGGCAGCTCTAACCTGAATGAATTAAAAACACTTCGAACGTCCAAAGCAGGTATTTATGTTCGAGCACCTTTAATATTTATCAAACCAGTCAGGCGAGCCAGATGATAATTTACATACAACAATTGGTAGGCGAAAAATTCCAACTAGACGTAGAAAGCAGTGACACGATCGACAACGTTAAAAGCAAGATACGGGACGAGAAGAATATATCGCCTCAAAAACAACGACTTATATTTGCAGGCAAGCAACTGGAAGATGGACGAACGCTGGCTGATTACAACATCCAGAAAGAAGCTACGCTGCAGTTGGTCTTGAAACTCGGAATTGGGCCGCTGTAAAGCCTATGAATTGAGTCGTCAGAAGCTCATGTGCCTTCGCTCCTGAAAAACCAGGCCTGCAAAAGACAGCCTGAAACAAAAAAGGGCCAGCCTTTCGGCTGACCCTTTTCTTACCGCCCAGCAGAGCGGATTTTATCTGGTAGGCGCGATTGGACTCGAACCAACGACCCCCACCATGTCAAGGTGGTGCTCTAACCAACTGAGCTACGTGCCTGCTGTGGGTCGGCATTCTACGGATATCCAGATACCTGTCAACCTATTTTTTCTCTAAGCCTATGAATTACAGCGTTTTTTACCCGTTGACGGGAAGTGACTCTTTTTGCCTGTTGCTGGCAGAGCTTTTGGTTCTCGGGTACGATCGCCACATCGTCAAGAATATTAAACGGAGTCTCAGGATGGCAAATACGCCCTATCCGCAGTCCTACTATGCCGCTTCAGCCAATGCAGCCCCGGAACGCCCGGCGTTGCAGGGTGAAGTCGAGACCGACGTATGCGTCATCGGCGCTGGCTATACAGGCCTGTCGAGTGCGCTGTTCCTGCTGGAGAATGGATTCCGGGTCACGGTGCTGGAAGCGGCAAAAGTCGGCTTTGGCGCGTCTGGGCGTAATGGTGGGCAGATCGTCAATAGCTACAGCCGTGACATTGATGTGATCGAGCGAACCGTCGGGCCAAACCAGGCGCAGTTGCTGGGGCAGATGGCCTTTGAGGGCGCATCCATCATTCGCGATCGGGTTTCCCGCTACGGTATTCAGTGCGACCTGAAGGATGGCGGTGTATTTGCAGCGCTGACAGGCAAGCAACTGGCGCATCTGGAAGCCCAACAACGACTGTGGGAGCGTTACGGCCACACCGGCCTTGAGCTGATGGACAAGCGCCGGATCAACGAAGTCGTTGCCTGTGATCAATACATCGGCGGGCTGCTGGACATGACCGGCGGCCATATTCACCCGCTCAATCTGGCGCTGGGTGAAGCGGCTGCGGTCGAAACCCTGGGCGGCACGATTTACGAGCAGTCGGCGGCCATTCGCATCGAGCGCGGTGCCAACCCTGTGGTCCATACCGCGCAAGGCAAGGTCCGCGCGAAATTCATCATCGTGGCTGGCAACGCCTATCTGGGCAACCTGGTTCCGGAACTGGCTGCCAAGTCGATGCCTTGTGGTACTCAGGTGATCACCACAGAGCCGCTGAGTGATGAACTGGCTAAAACACTTCTGCCGCAGGATTACTGCGTCGAGGATTGCAATTACCTGCTGGATTACTACCGCCTCAGCGCCGACAAACGCCTGATCTTCGGCGGCGGCGTGGTCTACGGTGCCAGAGATCCGGCCAACATCGAAGCCATCATCCGGCCGAAGATGCTCAAGGCATTTCCACAACTCAAGGATGTGAAGATCGACTACGCATGGACCGGCAACTTCCTGCTGACCTTGTCTCGCCTGCCCCAGGTTGGCAGACTTGGCGACAACATCTATTACTCGCAGGGCTGCAGTGGACATGGCGTGACTTATACGCATCTGGCGGGCAAGGTTCTGGCCGAGGCGTTGCGCGGTCAGGCAGAGCGCTTTGATGCGTTCGCCGACCTGCCCCACTATCCTTTCCCCGGCGGACAGATGCTGCGCACCCCGCTTACCGCGTTGGGCGCCTGGTATTACAGCCTGCGTGACCGGCTGGGTTTTTAACTTCGCTGACAGTAAAACGGCACCTTATCGGTGCCGTTTTTGTTTGTGCCGCGTTTATTTCATTTAACGCCGCGTGCCAGCGTTCGTTTCGCCTCGCCCGCCGCCTGCTCCTGTCCGGACTTCGATAAAGCTTCAGCAGCCTGCAACCAGCGCTGCTGATCGACATTGGCGGGCAGCTGCCGGGGCGACTGAACCAGCACCGCCCAACTGCCGGCCTCTTTCCACGCCGATGTGAAGCTGCTGAAACTCATTGAATAGCGACGATCCATGCCCGCATTCAACAACACGGTCTCCTTTACCCGGTTGTAACCGATCAACACGGCATAACGCGGGCCTTTCCACAGTGCAGAACCCTGGGCAAAGCGCAGCATGACCGGATAGCCCGCCGACACCTGAGTCAGCAGGTCCTGTAATTGGCCATCAAGCGGATAGACCATGAAGCCGTATTCCCGCGCAACCTTCTGAATATTCTGTTCGAGGCGGTCTTCGGCACCTGGCAGTTGCAGCGGCTTGTCGAGCAAGCCGGGCGTGGTCTGTACCTGTTGGTTGGCCAGCATGCTTGCCAGCACCATTGGCCCGCTCTGGTAGGCGTTACCCCGGAAGAACGGCACCGACGTCAGTTCGACCCGGTCCGGAAGGCGTTTCATCTCGGGCGTGACCATTGAAGAACAGCCGACAAGACCCATGAGCAAGGCTAAAACCAGCCATGAACGTAATGCACCGGCAGTACCGGAATAGAAAGAGACCGACAAGATGTTCACTCGCTTCAACTGATGCCGGGCAACCCACGACCCGGCCTGGACACCGATCATAGAGCTCTGGGGGTTCAGGGTATAGTCAGGCACTGCGGCTCATCGGGCCGAATGGAGAAAATAGTTCATAGCCATGCGCCACTGGTCAATTAACCGAAACACGCCCCGTACTAGACTGTCAGTTATCAAGACCGCAACAAAAGCAGGAATGTGGAGGCACTTATGAGCCTGGAACTGACAATCGTGATGCTGCTCGCTTCGTGGCTTGCCGTAGCCAGCGCCATGCTGTGGGGCGTGATGCGCATATCCCGTCGCCATCACCAGCCGCGCAGTGCAGCGCTACCTGCGGCAAAACGGCCGAGCCTGGTAAAGGCTGTCAAAGTACCCGCTGCTGTGGCCAGCTGATAGTTCGTTGTGCCGCTCGGATACAGTTGTCGGCAGTGAAAATGCAAAAAGGTCGACCCGGTTTACCCGGGTCGACCTTTTTTTCAGCCTGGCCTGCTATCAGTGCGCGGACACCTGAGCAGCCGCCTTTTTGCGTCTTGCTCTGCGTACCAGCATGTTCAGGCCTTCAATGGCTGCCGAGAAGGTCATGGCAGCGTAGATGTAGCCCTTGGGCACATGAGCGCCAAAGCCTTCGGCGATCAGCGTCATACCGATCATGATCAGGAAGCCCAGGGCCAGCATGACCACCGTCGGGTTTTCGTTGATGAACTTCGCCAGCGTGTTTGCAGCGACAAGCATCACGACGACGGCAGTGATTACAGCAATGACCATGATCGGCAAGTGTTCGGTCATGCCCACGGCAGTGATGATACTGTCGATGGAGAACACCAGATCCAGCATAAGGATCTGCACGATGGCCGCGCTCATGCTCAATGCCACGACCGAACCCAGGGCTTTTTCTTCCTCGGTCTTGACGTCCATGCTGTGGTGAATTTCCGTCGTCGCTTTCCAGACCAGAAACAGGCCACCGGCGATCAGGATCATGTCCTTCCACGAGAACGCCTGACCGAACACCTCGAATACCGGCTCTGTCAGTTGCACGATGTACGCCACGGTGCTGAGCAAGCCCAGGCGCATCACCAGCGCCATACCGATACCCAGTTTGCGCGCCTTTTCTCGTTGGTGCTCAGGGAGCTTGTTGGTGATGATCGAGATGAAGATCAGGTTATCGATACCCAATACGACTTCCATGACCACCAGTGTTGCCAGCGCGATCCAGGCTGCCGGACTTGTTGCGAGTTCCAATAGGTATTCCATAGATCACTGCCCTGCCTGAGCCAATATTAGTTGTAAGTCAGATTTATTTATCGGTCTTGCTTTCGGTTTCAGCCGAGCTTTGTGGTGGCTGCTGCACCGAAAGTTCCTGTTTTGCCTCATCAATCGCCTTGGTTGCGGCTTGATGGGTTTCGTCAATCGCCTGTTTTGCAGTGTCGGCTGCAGCATTCACCACATGCTTGGTGGATGACTCTATCTGATCGCATCCTGCCATTACCAGCAGCGAGCAGCCCAGCAGTGCGGCGTAAAGGGGTTTATTCATGGCTTCCTCGGTAAGCAAGGCTGGGCGACGTGTTCAGCCCGGCGTTGGAAACGGATTCTAGACATTTTGAAACATACGGAAAATTCGATTTTATAAGGCTTATACTTCGGTTTTACCGAATCGGCAGAAATCATGCTCAATTACCGTCAGCTTCATTACTTCTGGGTGGTAGCCAAAACCGGGAGCATCGTGCGCGCCTGCGAGCAGTTGAATCTCACCGCGCAGACCGTCAGCGGGCAGATCAGCCTGCTGGAGGCGTCCCTGGGTGTCGATCTGTTCCAGCGCGTAGGCCGGCAACTTGAAATGACTGAAGCGGGTCGCCTGGCCCTGCCTTACGCCGAACAGATGTTTCAGTTGGGCAATGATCTGGAAAACCTGCTGCGCTCGCAGCCCGATGAACAGCAATTGCTGCTGCGCATCGGCGTGGCTGACGTGGTACCCAAGTCCATCGTGTACCGGCTGATTGCCCCGACCATGAACCTCAGTGAGTCCATTCGCATCACCTGCCGGGAAGACAAACTGGAAAGGCTGCTGGCAGACCTGGCAATCCAGCGTCTGGACCTGGTGATCTCCGACAGCCCCATGCCGCAGCACCTGGATATCAAGGGCTACAGCCAGAAACTGGGAGAATGCGGGGTCAGCTTCTTTGCGACCCGTGAAGTGGCAGAACGTATCGGAAGTGGCTTTCCGCAGTGCATGCACGGTGCGCCGCTGTTGATTCCAGGCCAGGAAACCGTCGTTCGCGGCAGGCTGATGCGCTGGTTTGCCGAACAGAGCATCCAGCCGCGTATCATCGGCGAGTTTGATGACAGCGCGTTGATGAAGGCGTTTGGCAAATCCGGCAGCGGTGTCTTTGTTGCGCCCAGCGTCATCGCCGATGAGGTGCAGAGCCAGTATGGCGTACAAGTGATAGGCCACACCGATGCGGTGACCGAATCATTCTACGCCATCACCGTGGAGCGCAAGGTCAAACACCCCGGCGTTGTCGCCATCGCCGAAAGCGCACGAAACCAGCTGTTTACCGACGCAGGTTAGGCGGTAAGCGGGCCGGGATCACGTCTGATCAGCAGCACTGCCAGCACAATCGCAAGAACGATAATGCCAGCGGCGGCGAAACCGACGTTACCCAGACCGAGATGATCAATGACCCTGCCGCCGATCATCGCACCGATGCCGATGCCAAGGTTTGCTCCGGCGATGTTCAGTGACGCAGCGAACGCAGGTGCTTGCGGTGCGGCCTTGATCAACCGGACATGGCTGACCAGAAACAAGGCGGCCTGGGTGATACCCCATATTGCCAGCGCGACTGGTAAGGCGAACACCGAATGAATGCTGGGCACCACAGCGACCATGCCGACTACCATGAAGGCGCAGAATACCAGGCTGGCAATCAGCGGATGCCGGTCAACCATGCGCCCGCCCAGCGAGTTTCCGAGCAAGCCGACCGCGCCAAACCCCATCAGGCACCAGCCCACCAGGCTGCCGTCGAACCCGGCGAGACGCTCCAGCATGTCCGCCAGATAGGTGTAGGCGGTGAACATGCCGCTGAATACCAGTACCGACAGCAGCACATGCCCCTGCATCATCCGGCTGCGCAAAATGCCGAACTGGTTGAGGATCGACACCGGGTTTTTCTTCGCCGCCGTCCGTGGCAGATAGACCGCCAGCAACAGTGCCTTGGCAAATGCCAGGCCGGCGAGCACCAGAAACGCACTGCGCCAGCCGAAAGCATCGGAAATCAGGGTGCCGATGGGAATGCCGAACACAGTGGCGCAAACGATGCCGAAACCGATTCTGGCAATCGCCCGACCAGCGAACTGCGGCCCGACGATGTCCACGGCGGTCTCACTGGCCAGTGCCCAGAACACCGGCAGCCCCAACGCAGGAATCAGCCGCGCCAGCCCCATCACGGCAATATTGGGTGCCAGCGCTGCCAGTACATTTGAAAAGCCGAACAGCACAAGGATGCTGATAAACAGACGCTTGCGCTCGAAACGCGAGAAGTAGGCAGTCAGAAAGGGACCGAAAGCTGCAACCGTGAATGCGAACAGGGTGACCAGCAGCCCCGCTTGCGAAACCGTGACATCCAGATCGCGGGCAACCGCAGGCAAAAGACCGACAATGACGAATTCTGTGGTCAGCACGGTAAAACCGGCGGCCGACAACAGAAGTATGGGCAACAACATGAATACTCCAGAACAACACTACAGCCCGAAAAACAGGGCTGACACCCCAACAACTCTCGTTGCCACGCTCCGCGTGGTAATACATTTCGTGACGCTCTGCGTCAGCCAATGCATGCCAATGCGGAGCATTGGCACGATAGTCAGTTGGATTTGCGCATAACGGCGAGGGACGAGAACATCAGCGAGGCTTCAGCCCCGCACGTTTCAGAATCAGAACTTGCCCATGAAGTCACGCTTGCCGATTTCAACGCCGTTATGGCGCAGCAGGTCGTAAGCGGTGGTGACGTGGAAGAAGAACTGCGGCAAGGCATAGCTGAGCAGATAAGCCTGACCGTTCAGACGCTTTTCCTTTTCGGTGCCGGGGCGCAGGACGATTTCGATACCCTCCTTGCCGTCGACCTGTTCGGGCGTGATGCTGCCGATGAACGCGAGCGTCTTGGCAAGCAGTGCCTGCAGTTCGGCGAAGGTGGTTTCGGTGTCATCGTATTGCGGGATCTCGACGCCTGCCAGGCGGGCCGAAGCACCCTTGGCAAAATCGACGGCAATCTGCACCTGACGGGTAAAAGGCAACATGTCCGGGAACAGACGCGCCTGCAGCAGCGCTGGCGGCTGGATTTTCTTCTCGGTCGCGTAGGCTTCAGCCTTGGTCAGAACATCGCTCAGCGCATTGAGCATTTGCTGAAAGACAGGAATGGAAGCGGCGTACAGGGAGATAGACATGACATATCCTGATTGAGAAAGGCGCAATTATAGACCCACCTGACGGCAAACACCGTGACACTTTTCAGCGACCCTGCAGATCAGCGCAACAGACACTGGCAATAATGTGCGCCACGCCCTACGCTGATCCACCGCCATCACTCAGGGAAGCGTCATGTCCATTGAATCGCCCTCCTCCGAATCCTCCCCGAATGCCGAGGCCCTGCAACTCAACAGCACTGAAGTGCGTGTTCTGGGCTGCCTGATCGAGAAACAGGCGACCAACCCGGAAACCTACCCGCTGACCCTTAATGCACTGGTGCTTGCCTGCAACCAGAAGACCAGTCGCGATCCGGTCATGAACCTGACTCAAGGCCAGGTCGGTCAGAGCCTGCGCGCTCTTGAGAGCCGAGGCCTGACGCGTCTGGTGATGGGCAGTCGCGCTGATCGCTGGGAGCACCGGGTCGACAAGGCCGTTGAGCTGGTCCCTGCGCAGGTGATACTGACCGGCCTGTTGCTGCTGCGCGGCCCGCAGACCGTCAGCGAACTGCTCACGCGCAGTCACCGCATGCACGATTTTGAGGACAGCGAGCAACTCGTCCATCAACTGGAACGGCTCATCGCCAGAGGCCTGGCGATGCTCGTACCCCGTCAGTCCGGCCAACGGGAAGATCGTTACATGCACCTGCTGGGCGATCCGGAGGATCTGCAGGAGCTGCTTGCAGCCCGTCAGCAAGCGCCTGAGCGTAACGCAGCAAACCCTGCTGCAAGCCAGCGTCTTGATGAGCTGGAAGCACGCGTCGCAGCCCTTGAAGAGCGTCTTGCCAGACTGGAGTGATGCCCGGCCCCGTCCGACTCTGTGTGCAGGCCACCACTAGCCGGCTCTGGCGAACGCCGCAGCCTGTTGATACTGCTCATCGGTCGGGCGGACGCCGGTATACAGCACAAACTGCTCCAGTGCCTGGATCGCCGCGACTTCATCGCCGCTCACGACGCGCTTGCCCAGGCGGCGGGCAGCCTGGATCAGCGGCGTTTCGGCCGGGGTGGCCACCACATCGAAAATCGTCTCGGCCGCATCGATGGCCTGCAAGTCAAACGACAACTCGTCAGCCTGGGCACCTTGCATGCCTAGCGGCGTGACGTTGACCAGCAAAGGTGGTCGCACGCTTCCCAGCTCCGCCTGCCAGCGAAAGCCACACGCCTCGGCCAGGCGTCGACCGGCCTGCTCATTGCGGGCCACGATCAGCCCATCGGTGAAACCCGCATCGCGCAACGCGAACGCAACCGCCTTGGCCATGCCCCCGCTGCCGCGCAGGGCAAATGCGCTACGAGGGACGGCGTGGCTCTCCATGAGTTGCGCAACCGCGATGTAATCCGTGTTGAACGCCTTCAAATGCCCGTCGGTGTTGACGATGGTATTGATCGACTGGATGGCGGCGGCGGAAGCATCAAGTTCGTCGACCAGTTCAATGCAGGCTTCCTTGAATGGCATCGAAACCGCACTGCCACGTATCCCCAGCGACCGGATACCCGCCACGGCAGCGGCAAGGTCATTGGGTGAGAAGGTCTTGTAATAGAAGTTAAGGCCCAACTGCTGATAAAGATGATTGTGGAAACGCACACCAAAGTTGCCGGGACGGGCGGCCATGGACATGCACAACAATGTGTCTCTGTTTGCAGTAATGGGCATACGGGTTTCCTCCAGACGGTAATGGCTTGAATATTCGATAAAAGCGTATGCTACGCACCAGTGAACGCGAGGACACGCGCCGCACACCTTACATAAAATTTACTCAGCACTTTCGCAGATTCTTACAATTTCGATGTCATAGTGTTATCCCGTGGCAGTGCTTGAGAGTGATGCAGGCGCGCGACAACGGGTTGAGAGCGAGGAACAATCATGATTCGTCAAATCCCCAAGATCGCCTTGTTTGTAGGTGCCCTGGCCCTTGCTGGCCAGGCGAATGCTGACCGTGGCTGGGGTGGCCCTGCCGTGGTAGGTGCTATCGTAGGCGCTGCCGTTGTCGGGGCGGCGGTATCTTCAAGTCGCGATAGAACCGTGTACGTAGAGCGCGAGCCGGTTTATGTGCAACAACAGCCGGTCTACTACGCACCACCACCGGTCTATTATCAGCCGGCCCCGGTCTACCAGGTTGTCGAGCGCTACCCACCGCCTCCACCGCCAGGCTACTACCATCGCTACGGGCCACCACCAGGCCCGGGCTATTACTACGGCCCGCCACGCGGCCGCTGGTAACCGAACAAAAAACCCGCCTCTTCAGGCGGGTTTTTCATTGCTGTGCTCACACTATCGCCTGCCAATGCAATGTGCCCGACCCTCGTTGTTATCAATGACCACTATTGAGAGTGTCGATTTCTACCTTTCCCGATCGGCCTCTACAGTAGCGGCATGGATTGAGGAGGCAGTTATGACCAAGGTACACATCATGTCCGTCGTCGGCAGTGCAGTTCCAGCGCCGCTCAGAGAGCGAGGTCTGCTGGCCTGCTGGTACCTGATTCAGGATGGCGAGCCGGTCAGCGGCCCTCTGGCGTCTTTGCCTGTCGCCGAAGAGTTGTCCCGGCAAATGCAGTGCCAGCCCCTCAACAGCTGATTTTTTCTGCGAACCTCGTGCGTTGCTCCGCACATCCCCTTGCCCGCCTCTTTGAAGGCGGGCTTTTTTTGAGCCAGGGAAAGCAGACGATCCGCCTCAGCCGCGCTCGGCCATAGCGGCATTGACCTGACAACGATGCGCCAGCTTCTGCAGGCGCTTTTCCAGTGCCATGAACACCACACGATCGGTACGACCACTGTCGAGTTCATCGATCAGGTCATTGGCAACCTGACGCAACTCGTGAGCCAGCACCACGCGATCATCGTTCAGGTCCTGTTTGTGAGACTCGAACAAACGATGCAGGTAATCCTGCAACGTGTATTTCAAGCTGTGCCGGTCAGTGGCGCGTAGATGCGTCAGATTGAGACTGATACGGCCCTGCAATTCGCTCAATTCGCCACACAGATACTGCATGCGCCGGGCATAGCCTACTTCGCGGTCGCGTATCTGCTTGCGCGCCTGCTCCGCTTCCTGCTTGCGCTGAATGGCGGGTACAGCCACGGCAACCATCAAGCCCACGATCAGGCCGATGGCCTGCATCCAGCCTGCCCAGTCACTGGGGCGCGATGTAAAGCCGACACCCAGCAGCAGGATGACAACCAGCGAAGCGATGATCACCAGTACCGCGTAATCCTTGCTGACAAACCCCTTGAGCATTGCATGACTCCTTGAATCGGTGACCTGAATGGCATGGAATGCTAATCGGTGCAGGCCTTTCACACCACGACTATTCAATTGTGGTTCGGTTTTAAACAGCTTTGAAAGCAAAAAGCCACTTAACCGCAACTTAACGAAATCCCATTTCCTGCATTTATTAATGAAACGCCCTACGACACCCATCGACATACCGCAAAGTCTGCTCATAAAATGCAGCGTTTTGACGCGATCCCTTCCATTACCACCTTTATCGAGTGAGCCTTGCTCTTGAAAATTCGTCTGTCTCTTCTGGGCCTATTATTTGTACTTACCGGCCCGGCGCTTTCCACTACCACGCTGGCAAACGAATCCGCTGTTCTGAATCGTGATCCTTCCAATCTGCACCTCGCCTCAGGCAGCGCAATGGTCATCGACCTGCAAACCGACAAGGTCCTGTACTCCAGCAACCCGGACGTGATTGTGCCAATTGCCTCGGTCACCAAACTGATGACCGCGATGGTAGTCCTTGATGCCAAACAATCGATGGACGAAGTCATACCGGTCAATATCTCCCAGACCCCGGAAATGAAAGGTGTGTTCTCCCGGGTTAAACTCGGCAGCGAAATGAACCGCCGCGACATGTTGCTGATCACCCTGATGTCATCGGAAAACCGCGCGGCGGCGAGCCTGGCGCACAGCTATCCCGGTGGTTATCCCGCGTTCATTCTGGCGATGAATGCCAAGGCCAAGGCGCTGGGCATGAAACATACCGCCTATGTCGAACCTACCGGCCTGTCGGTTTACAACGTATCGACCGCACGCGACCTCACCAAGCTGGTGATGGCGGCACGCAAATACCCGATGCTCAGTGAACTGAGCACCACCGAGCAAAAGACGGTGACGTTCCGCAAACCGACCTACACCCTGGGTTTCAGCAACACCGACCACCTGGTGCGCAAGGACAACTGGGATATCAAGCTGACCAAGACCGGTTTTACCAATCAGGCCGGCCACTGCCTTGTGCTGCTGACCAGCATGGCTAATCGTCCTGTGTCCGTGGTTATTCTGGATGCGTTCGGCAAGTACACCCACTTCGCCGACGCCAGCCGTATACGCAAGTGGATGGAAACCGGCCAGAGCGGCCCGGCACCTGAAGTTGCCCTGCAGTACAAGAAAGAAAAGAATCTGGTCATGAGACAGACCGGTATTCAAGCCAAGGACTAACGCGTACGTGCAACAAAAAAAACGGTCGCGATGCTTGCACATCGCGACCGTTTTTATTTACCCGTTGCGCACTCAGTTGTACTGAGTGACCAGCTTGGTATTCAGGTAAGCCTCAATGGCCTCGGTGCCGCCCTCGGAACCGTAACCGGAATCCTTGATCCCGCCGAACGGGACTTCCGGCAAGCCGATGCCCTGATGGTTGATCGACAGCATGCCCGCCTCAATGTAAGTACTCAGCGCCTGAGCGGTCTTCATCGAGGTCGTGAACGCGTAGGACGCCAACCCGAACGGCACCCGGTTGGATTCGGCAATCGCCTCTTCAACGGTGTCGAACGGCACCAGCAGCGCAACCGGCCCGAAGGGTTCTTCGTTCATGATGCGCATTTGCGGTGTCAGGCCACTCAATACGGTTGGCTCGAAGAAATAGCCCGGCCCCTCGACAGCCTTGCCTCCGGCAGACAAGGTAGCGCCGCCACGCACAGCATCTTCAATCAGATCGACCAGCGCAGGAATACGTCGCTCGTTGGCTACCGGCCCCATGGTGGTGCCCGCCTCAAGACCGTTGCCGACCTTGATCTCGCGGGTCAGGCCCACAAATCTCTCGGTGAACGCAGCAAGCACCTTGCGTTGTACCAGAATCCGCGTCGGCGATACGCAGACCTGCCCGGCGTTGCGGAACTTCGCGGTGGCCAGCACGCGCGCAGCGAGGTCGATATCAGCGTCATCGAACACCAGCGCCGGCGCATGACCACCCAGTTCCATGGTTGCCCGCTTCATGTGCTTGCCAGCCAATGCGGCCAGTTGCTTGCCGACCGGCGTAGAGCCAGTGAACGTGACCTTGCGAATGACCGGATGCGGGATCAGGTAGCCGGAAATTTCTGCCGGATCACCGTAGACCAGACCGATGACGCCAGCCGGCACACCGGCATCGGCGAAAGCGCGAATCAGCTCGGCAGGCGACGCTGGCGTTTCTTCCGGGGCCTTGACGATGATCGAGCAGCCCGCAGCCAGTGCCGAGGACAACTTGCGCACCACCTGGTTGATCGGGAAATTCCAAGGAGTGAACGCAGCGACCGGGCCGACCGGCTCCTTGATGACCTTCTGCTCAATGGCCACGCCGCGGGAAGGCACGATACGGCCATAGCTGCGACGCCCTTCCTCGGCCAGCCAGTCGATGACATCAGCGGCAGACAGGGTTTCCATGCGCGCCTCGGCCAAGGGCTTGCCCTGCTCCTGGGTCATGATCCGGGCAATGTTGTCGGCACGCTCGCGAATCAGGTTCGCGGCTTTCTGCATCAGCTTGTAGCGATCATAGGCCGAGGTCGCGCGCCAGGTGGCAAAGCCACGCTCGGCCGCCGCCAGGGCTTCGTCAAGGTCGGTGATACCGGCATGCGCCACACTGCCCAGCGACTGGCCGGTTGCAGGATCTATGACCGGAATGGAACGGCCATCGCGGCTCGCGCGCCATTGGCCATCGATATAAAGCTGTACGTCTGGATACATGAAAAATCTCCATAGGTAGTTGGAAAAACCGGCGTGGCTGAGCGATCAGATTCGCTGTTCGGCCTCGGCCATCGGTAAAGGGGCGTCTATATCGTGCTCGCCGCCCATGGCCTCGTATTTCTTGCGCAGGGCCCTGAGGTCCTTCTGCGTGAGGCCGTCGAGGTTCAGCAACGAGTTCTGCGCATCCTTGGTCACGCGCAACAGCTCGTCGACTTTCAGGTGCAGGACATCGTTGTCACGGTTCTGCGTGTTCTGGATCAAGAACACCATAAGGAAGGTAATGATGGTAGTCGACGTATTGATGATCAACTGCCAGGTATCGTTGTAGTGAAACCACGGACCAGTGAATGCCCAGAGGCAGATCAGCACGACGGCTGAAGCAAAGGTGGCCGGGCTGCCCGCCCATTTTGAAAGGGATTGGGAAAATCTGGAGAACTTCATCAACAACTGCCTGAACACGGGGTGTCTTACATGGACACCGCTAGCGCCTTGAAATTTCCTGCAACAGGTCGACCTGTTCAGCTGACTGACAGACTTTAACGCCTATTCAAACCTGGGAGGACGTGTGTCCGCCCTTCTCACCGGGCGATGCTTCGCGGCTGAAATAACGTGCCTGATGCTTCAGAAACGGCACCCGCCAAGGCACCGTTTCAACCGCGCAAACGTTTCATGAATTTACAGAATCGGCTTGCCGCCCGTCACTGCATAACGCGAGCCGGAGATGTAGCTGGCTTCATCCGAGGCCAGCAGCACGTAGATGGGCGACACTTCCACCGGCTGACCTGGACGGCCCAGCGGAGTCTCGCTACCGAAGCTTTTCACATCTTCGTCGGTCATGGTCGCCGGGATCAACGGGGTCCAGATCGGACCTGGAGCAACGCTGTTCACGCGGATGCCCTTCTCGCCCAGCAACTGCGCCAGACCACCGGTGAAGTTGGCGATTGCGCCCTTGGTGGTTGCGTAGGCCAGCAACGTCGGCTTGGGCATGTCCGAATTGACCGAACTGGTATTGATGATCGAGCCACCCCGCGGCATATGCGGAACCGCAGCCTTGCAGATGCGAAACATCGCCGTGATGTTGATATCGAAGGTTTTGACCCATTCTTCGTCGGAGATTTCGTCCAGCGTTTCATGCGTCATCTGGAACGCAGCGTTGTTGACCAGCACATCGATGCGACCAAACTCTGCAACGGTCTTGCTCACGATGTCTTCGCATTGCTGCTTCTGTGCCAGGTCGCCCGGCAACAGCAGGCATTTACGGCCCGCCTCTTCGACCCAGCGCTTGGTTTCTTGCGCGTCTTCATGCTCGTTCAAGTAGGAGATCGCGACCTGCGCGCCTTCACGTGCAAAAGCGATCGCGACTGCGCGGCCAATGCCGCTGTCGGCGCCGGTGATCAGCGCGATCTTGCCCTGCAGGCGTCCGGAGCCCTTGTAGCTCTTTTCACCGCAATCGGGATAGGGGTCCATCTTGCCCTGCATGCCTGGAACATCTTGTGGCTGGCTGGCAAATGGCGGCTTGGGGTATTCTTCGTTCATCTGAATAAATCTCGTTGAATAAAATGTTCTGACTGAAACGCTGACGCCCTTGTCGATCGCCTGTGGCAGATACGACAAGGGCTCTCAGGCAAGGCCTGGTCAACTGCGCTTATCACGCACCTGGCTTGAGCACGACCTTGGTCCAGCCTTCATCACGCGCATCGAAGTGCTTGTAGGCGTCAGGGCCTTCTTCAAGCTTCAGGCGATGGGAAATGATCTGCGACGGCTTGGCGCGACCGTGGTGGATCAGCTCGGCAAGGCGACGGTTGTAAGCCTTGACGTTGGCCTGGCCGGTGCGAATCTGCTGGCCTTTGAACCAGAACGAACCGAAATCGAAGGCCATCTTGCCTTCCTTCGCGAGGTCGCTTTTGGCGCCCGGGTCCTGCGGCACGAAAACACCCACGACGCCGATTCCACCTGTCGCCTTGGTCGAGGCAACGAGATTGTTCATGGTGACGTGGTTGGCCTCGTGACCATGACGGTCGCAGCACTGATAACCGACGCACTCACAGCCACGGTCGGTGCCTTTGCCATCGGTCAGATTGAGGATCTGATCCACTGCGCCCTGCTCCAGCGAGTTGATCGGCGTCGCGCCCATCTTCGCCGCGAGTGCCAGACGATCTGGATGGTTGTCGACCACGAACACCTGCGAGGCGCCCTTGATCATCGCCGAGTGGGCAGCCATCAGGCCGACCGGACCGGCACCATAGATGGCAACGCTTTCGCCAGGCAGCAGCCCGGCCAGTTCGGTGGCATGCCAACCGGTAGGAAAGATGTCCGAGAGCATGACGTAATCCTCTTCACGCTCGGCGGCATCTTCGGGCAACAGCAGGCAGTTGAAGTCGGCATACGGCACACGCAACAGCTCGGCCTGGCCACCTTCGTGATCGCCCATGTCAGCAAAGCCGTAAGCCGCACCCGCGCTGCCCGGGTTGGCGGTCAGGCAATAACCGGTCAGGCCCTTCTCACAGTTTTCGCAAAAGCCGCAGCCAATATTGAACGGCAGGCACACCCAGTCGCCCACTTTGATGCGGTCGACGCCGGCGCCGACTTCGATCACCTGGCCGAGGTTCTCATGGCCGAAAATGCGCCCGGTCTCGAAAGACGTGCGGCCTTCGTACATGTGCAGGTCCGAGCCACAGATGTTGGTGGAGGTCACTCGGACAAGAGCATCTGTTGGCTTCTGGATCTTCGCATCCGGTACGTTTTTGACACTGACGTCACGCGGACCGCCATAGACGATGGCTTTCATGTTCTGAGTCTCCTTAGGTGAAAAATTCGGTAGGGCTTTTTAAGGCTCACCGAATATCTGTCACGACCAGAAGACGCCTGTTCAAAGTGATTGCCTTCATACCTGACGAGTGGTCATTGATGAGCGCGAGCCAGAGCGGTTCGTGCGTATTGATCCGGGAATATGAGATGAGTCCCGGCCCCTGTATTCACTGCAAAGAAAGCATTTGCACGTCCAATCTTATGGTATACCATCATACGAAATACAAAAGTACTCACTCCGGGGGTCGTTCATGAGTTTTGAAATTCGCAAGATCGTCAATTACACCGAAGAAACCTTCATTGAAGGCGGCAAGGCCACCGACAAACCGGTCACCATGATTGGCCTGGCGGTGGTGATCAAGAACCCGTGGCTGGGCCGCGGATTCGTCGAAGACCTGAAACCGGAGATTCGTGCCAACTGCTCGGATCTGGGTGAACTGATGGTCAAGCGCCTCACTGATGCGATTGGCGGTGCAGATAAAATCGAGGCCTATGGCAAGGCTGCGGTGGTCGGCGCGGACGGCGAAATCGAACACGCTTCAGCAGTGATCCATACCCTGCGCTTTGGCAACCACTACCGCGAAGCGGTCAAGGCCAAGAGCTACCTGAGCTTTACCAACAAGCGCGGTGGCCCAGGCACGTCCATCCAGATTCCGATGATGCACAAGGATGATGAAGGCCTGCGCTCGCACTACATCACGCTGGAGATGCACATCGAAGATTCGCCGCGTGCCGACGAAATCATCGTAGTCCTTGGTGCCGCCAACGGTGGACGCCTGCACCCGCGAATCGGCAATCGTTATATCGACCTGGAAGAACTGGCGGCCGAAAAGGCCCAGTAACTCATGAAGGGCTCGTCGCCCGATCACCTTTGTCATCTGCGCAGGAGCGGTCCATGATTCAGCTCACCGCTGAACACACCCAGGCGGGTACCAGCTATCTGGCTACCGGCCAAGGTCACCCCGTGGTGTTGATTCACGGGGTGGGCCTGAACAAGGAAATGTGGGGCGGCCAGATCGTTGGCCTGGCCACGCATTATCAGGTAATCGCTTATGACATGCTCGGCCATGGCGCCAGCCCGCGTCCGGACCCGGACACTGGCCTTCCGGGCTATGCCGAGCAACTGCGTGAGTTACTGGAGCATTTGCAACTGCCTCAGGCGACGGTCGTCGGTTTCTCGATGGGCGGGCTGGTGGCAAGGGCGTTCGCGCTGGAGTTTCCACAGCATCTCGCCGGGTTGGTGATTCTCAACAGCGTGTTCAACCGCAGCCCTGAACAGCGTGCAGGCGTCATTGCGCGCACCAGCCAGGCAGCCGAGCACGGGCCGGACGCCAACGCAGGCGAGGCTTTGTCACGCTGGTTCAGCCGTGAGTATCAGGCGGCCAACCCGGCACAGATTGCGGCCATTCGGCAGAATCTGGCCAGTAACGATCCGCAAGGCTACCTGACTACCTACAAGCTGTTTGCTACTCAGGATATGTACCGCGCCGAAGATCTGGGCGATATTCGCGCACCGACCCTGATTGCCACTGGCGAACTTGACCCTGGATCAACACCGGAAATGGCCCGCGAACTGGCCATGCGCATCAGCGGTGCCGAAGTCGCGATACTGCCCGATCAACGCCATATGATGCCGGTTGAGTCGCCGCGCCTGGTCAACCAGGTGTTGCTCGACTTCTTTGAAAAAACCGGTCTCGACAAATTGGCGACTGCCCACAACTCGATCAAGGGGATAGTTGCATGAGCCTTACCCGCTTTCAGATGTGCATCGACGGTCAGTGGGTCGATGCGTTGTCCGGCAAGACTTTCGACAGCCTCAACCCGGCGCTGGCTGAACCGTGGGCGCAACTGCCCGACGCCGACGAAGCCGATGTCGAACGGGCCGTGCAGTCCGCTCAGAAAGCCTTCGAGGGCCCGGCGTGGCGTGGCCTTACCGCCACGGCACGCGGCAAGCTGCTGCGCAAACTGGGCGACCTGATTGCCGAAAACAAAGAGCAATTGGCGCAGCTGGAAAGCCGCGACAATGGCAAGCTGATTCGCGAAACCCGCGGTCAGGTCAGCTACCTGCCGGAGTTCTTTCATTACACCGCCGGGCTGGCTGACAAGCTCGAGGGCGGCACCCTGCCCCTCGACAAACCGGACCTGTTCGCCTACACCGTGCATGAACCGATGGGCGTGGTCGCCGGAATCATTCCGTGGAACAGCCCGTTGTACCTGACCGCCATCAAGCTGGCCCCGGCGCTGGCGGCGGGCAATACCATCGTCCTCAAGCCATCGGAACACGCCTCGGCCACCGTGCTTGAGCTGGCGCGTCTGGCGCTTGAAGCGGGTATCCCGCCCGGCGTGGTCAACGTCATCACCGGTTACGGCCCGACCACAGGCGCGGCCCTGACCCGCCACCCGCTGGTGCGCAAGATTGCCTTTACCGGTGGCGCGGCCACGGCTCGCCACGTGGTGCGCAGCAGCGCCGAGAATTTCGCCAAACTGTCACTGGAGCTCGGCGGAAAATCACCGAATATCATTTTCGCCGACGCCGATCTGGACAGCGCCATCAATGGTGCAGTCGCAGGCATCTATGCGGCGTCCGGGCAAAGCTGTGTGTCCGGCTCGCGACTGCTGGTGCAGGCCGAAATCTACGATGAATTCGTCGAACGCTTGGCCGAGCGCGCCAGTCGTATCAGGATCGGCAATCCGCAGGATGAAACCACCGAAATGGGTCCGATGGCCACGGCCCAGCAACTGGCCGTGGTAGAAGGTCTGGTGGCGGACGCCCTGGCCGAAGGTGCACGCCTGCGTCTGGGCGGCAAGCGCCCGAAGCTGGACAGCAAAGGCTGGTTCTATGAACCTACGCTGTTCGAATGCGACCGCAACTCGATGAAAATCATGCAGGAAGAAGTGTTCGGCCCGGTGGCCTCGGTAATTCGCTTCAAGGACGAAGCCGAAGCGCTGGCCATTGCCAACGACTCACAGTTCGGCCTCGCCGCCGGAATCTGGACTCGTGACCTGGGCCGCGCGCATCGGCTGGCGCGGGATATTCGCTCAGGTATCATCTGGGTCAATACCTATCGTGCCGTGTCAGCTATGGCGCCTATCGGCGGTTTCAAAAACAGCGGCTACGGCCGCGAGAGCGGGATAGACTCCGTACTGGCCTACACCGAATTGAAAACGGTGTGGATCAACCTTTCGCAGGCGCCCATGCCTGATCCATTTGTCATGCGTTAACGAGGCCGCTGCGATGATCGAACCGAGTATCTACAAAGAAGTCATGGCGTCATTCCCTTCAGGCGTCACAATTGTTACCACGCTGGACCCCGAGGGCAATCTGGTCGGTATCACCGCCAGTGCGTTCAGCGCGCTGTCCATCGACCCGGCGCTGGTGCTGTTCTGCCCCAACTACGCATCGGACACTTACCCGGTGCTGCGCGACAGCAAAAAATTCGCCATCCACTTGCTGTCTGCCGACCAGCAGGTCGAAGCCTACGCGTTCGCCAGCAAGGGCAAGGACAAGACCAAAGGCATCGAGTGGCACTTGAGCGAGCTGGGTAACCCGCTGCTGGGCAAGGCAACGGCTATCATTGAATGCGAGCTTTGGCGCGAATACGACGGTGGCGATCATGCAATCATTGTCGGCGCAGTAAAAAATCTGATCTTGCCGGCGGTCCCGGTCACACCGATGATTTATCACCGAGGCAAGATGGGCGCGCTGCCAGCCATCGTCTGAGGCTGCGCCGGGCGGTTTTGGTGGTTGCAGGCATCGGCGTGATAAACTCGGCCGCGACCCGGGTCATGCGTCCGGGCCATGCAGCAGCCCGCGTGGTTCGTGGGCTGCCGACATGAGCGAGACTTTGTTTCCAGCCACGGTTTCCAGTCACGTTTTTACTTTGACAGCCCCATTCCGAGCACACCCGATGAAACGCCTGCCACTCGATGACACCTTCAAGGTCAACCGCAACCCCGTCACCCTGCGGGAGATTGTGCTGGACAAGCTGCGCAGCGCGATCATGAATTTTCAGCTGCTGCCGGGCGATCGTCTGGTCGAGCGTGATCTGTGTGACCGTCTGGGCGTCAGCCGCACCTCGGTACGCGAGGCGCTGCGCCATCTGGAATCCGAAGGCTTGGTCGAGTTCGCCGATGCCAAGGGCCCGCGCGTTGCCATTATCACCCTGGCAGACGCGTGCGATATCTACGAGCTACGGTGCGTACTGGAGGGCCTGATTGTTCAGCTGTTCACCCTGCGCGCCAAGCCCAAGGACATTCGCGCCCTGGAAAAAGCCCTGGAGGAAAATCGCCAGGCGCTCAAGGAAGGCGAGCTGCAGCAAGTGATCGATTCGGTTCAGGGTTTCTATGACGTGCTACTGGAAGGCTCCGGTAATCACGTCGCCGCAACACAGCTGCGTCAGTTGCAGGCGCGCATCAGCTACTTGCGCGCCACCTCGGTCTCCCAGGAAAACCGCCGCGGTGCGAGCAACAAGGAAATGGAACTGATGGTCGAGGCCATCAAGAGCGGCGACCCGATGGCCGCGCATCAGGCTTCGGTCGATCACGTGCGCAATGCCGCACGCGTAGCACTGGAATATTTGAAATCCAAGCAGGACGAAGACACCAAAGTCCGCGAAATCATCGCGCCCGTGGCACTCAAAGAACCCCGCATAGGGCGCTGACATGGTCACACCGCGCTTCTGCCCTCAATGCGGATGTGCTGACCTGGCTCAGCGCGTCCCCGAAGGCGATACGCACATGCGGTTGATATGCGGCGGTTGTCAGTACATTCATTACGTCAACCCGAAGATCATTGCCGGCTGCATCATCGAGCAGGAAGGCAAATATCTGCTGTGCCAACGCGCCATACCGCCGCGCCCCGGCACCTGGACACTGCCTGCCGGGTTCATGGAAAGCGGCGAAACCACCGAGCAGGCCGCGCTGCGTGAGGTCTGGGAAGAAACCGGGGTGCGTGCCGAAATCGTCTCGCCCTATTCCATCTTCAGCGTGCCGCGGATCAGCGAAGTCTACATCGTGTTCCGTGCCATCGCCCTGGAAGTCACCGGCCAGTTCGGCCCGGAAACCCTGGACTACCAATTCTTCGCCCCTGAAGACATCCCGTGGGACAGCATCTATTACCCCGCCATCCGCCAGATACTGGAACGCTATATCGAAGAGCGTCAGGCGGGGGTGTATGGCATCTACATCGGCAACGACGACACCGGCAAGGTGCATTTTATTCGTTAAGCACAGCTCCAGGCGAAGCAGTCCGGGCCGCACCTGGATTTTGCCTGCTGCTCAAGGCTGCCCCTCGACTATCACGATTTCGGCCTTGGCTGCGCCCTGCCGATGGCTCATGGCGTTCTGGTATTGCGGCGAGTGATAGCAGGCAACCGCCTGCTCGTACGACTCGAATTCGATAATCACCGTGCGTTGTGGCGTCTCACGCCCCTCCAGCGCTTCGGAACGCCCGCCCCTCGCCAGAAATTTGCCACCAAACAGCACGAACGCTGCCGGAGCACGCTGTGTGTATTCACTGTACTGCTGAGGGTCGGTTACATCGACGTGTGCAATCCAATAGGCCTTCATCGTGATCTCACTGTTTCAATGATGGGGAATCTGTGAAATATTCTGTCTTATGGTATACCACGATTCATCTACCCATAAAACCGGGATACTGAACATGGCATTCGACAGCATCGAAGACATCATTGAAGACTACCGCCTGGGCAAGTTGGTTTTGCTGGTTGATGACGAAGACCGGGAAAACGAAGGCGATCTGCTATTGGCTGCCGATTGCTGTTCGCCACAGGCCATCAGCTTCATGGCCCGCGAAGCGCGCGGTCTGATCTGCCTGACGCTGACCGACGAACACTGCCAGCGTCTGGGCCTGGAACAGATGGTACCCAGCAACGGCAGCGTATTCGCCACCGCGTTCACGGTGTCCATCGAAGCGACCACAGGTGTGACGACCGGCATCAGCGCGGCAGATCGTGCGCGTACCGTTCAGGCTGCCGTCAACCCGCACGCAGTACCGGAAGATCTGGTGCAGCCGGGCCATATCTTCCCGTTGCGCGCACGTGACGGCGGCGTCCTGACCCGTGCCGGGCATACCGAAGCGGGCTGCGACCTGGCCCGGCTGGCCGGTTTCACGCCAGCGTCGGTCATCGTTGAAGTCATGAATGATGACGGCAGCATGGCCAGAAGACCTGACCTGGAAGTGTTTGCCAAAAAGCACGGCATCCGCATCGGCACCATCGCCGACCTGATCCATTACCGCCTGAGCACCGAACACACCATCGTCAGGATTGGCGAGCGCGAACTGCCGACCGTACACGGCACCTTCCGTCTGTTCAGCTACGAAGACCGCATCGAAGGTGGCGTGCACATGGCCATGGTGATGGGTGACATCCGCCGTGACGCCGCCACGCTGGTGCGCGTGCATGTTGTCGACCCGCTGCGCGACCTGGTCGGTGCCGAATACAACGGCCCCGCCAACTGGACGCTTTGGGCCGCCCTGCAACGTATCGCTGAAGAAGGTCACGGCGTGGTGGTGGTGCTCGCCAATCACGAATCCTCCCAAGCGCTGCTGGAGCGCATTCCACAGCTCACCCAGCCGCCACGCCAATACACGCGCTCGCAATCACGTATTTATTCCGAGGTCGGTACGGGCGCACAGATCTTGCAGGATCTGGGTGTCGGCAAGCTGCGCCACCTCGGCCCGCCACTGAAATACGCAGGCTTGACTGGCTACGATCTGGAAGTGATTGAAAATATTCCGTTTCCCGGCTGACCGACAAAAGTACCGCGGGCACGCCCCACTGCCTGCGCTCGGCAGCCGCATGGGTTTACCGTAAAAACATCCGATGAAGGCATTTTGACAGGGCAAAACGCTTGCAGAAAGTTTGGAATACCATAATATGACATTCCATAAACACACGAATTGGTCAGGCGCGCCCGGCAAGGGACAGCATTAATAACAGCACCTGACCTGTACCAGGTTTCAAGGCCCATTGGACCTACTGCTCCCGATTACGCGGGCAAGAAAAGCCCGCTCAAAACACAACAAATGAGGGCGTGAAAATGGTGTTGAACAAACGTGCAGCAGCAGTTCTGGCGGCCGGCGTGCTGGCTCTCTCGAGTGTCGCCGCGAGCGCCGCCGAGAGCGTCAACTTCGTGAGCTGGGGCGGTTCCACCCAGGACTTCCAGAAAGAAGCCTGGGCAGCTCCGTTCAGCAAGGCCAGCGGGATCACGGTCGTACAGGACGGTCCCACTGACTACGGCAAACTCAAGGCCATGGTCGAAAGCGGTAACGTACAGTGGGACGTTGTCGATGTCGAAGCCGACTTTGCCCTGCGTGCCGCCAGCGAAGGCCTGCTGGAGCCTCTGGACTTCAACACCATCAAACGCGACGAGATCGACAAGCGCTTTGTCACCGACCACGGTGCCGGTTCGTTCTTCTTCTCCTTCGTGCTCGGCTACAACGAAAGCAAAGTGGGCGCCAAACCACCCGTCGACTGGGCCGCCATGTTCGACACCAAAACCTACCCCGGCAAACGCTCGCTGTATAAGTGGCCAAGCCCTGGCGTGCTTGAACTGGCTCTGCTGGCCGACGGCGTAGCACCTGACAAGCTCTACCCGCTGGACCTCGACCGCGCCTTCAAGAAACTCGACACCATCAAGAAGGACATCGTCTGGTGGGGCGGCGGCGCGCAGTCACAACAACTGCTGGCCTCTGGCGAAGTGTCGATGGGCCAGATGTGGAACGGCCGGGTCTATGCCCTGCAACAGGACGGCGCACCGGTGGGTGTGAGCTGGAAACAAAACCTGGTCATGGCTGATTTTCTGGTCGTGCCAAAAGGCGCAAAAAACAAGGATGCCGCGATGAAGTTCATCGCCAATGCAACCAGCGCCAAAGGCCAGGCAGACTTCTCCAACCTCAGTGCCTATGCCCCGGTAAACACTCAGAGCGTTGCACGCCTGGACTCAACACTGGCACCTAACCTGCCGACCGCCCATGTTGCCGATCAAATCACTCTCGACTTCGCATACTGGGCCAAAAATGGCGCGGACATTGCGACACGGTGGAACGAATGGCTGGTCAAGTAAAAATGACAGCGGTCGCTCCTCGTCAACCCATCCCGGCCGGTGGTGCTCCGCGCACCGCCGGCGCGGCACACGACAAGGCGACGAGCATGCAGCGATCCCCTTCCCTCGCTCAGCGCTGGCGTGGCAGCCGCAATCTGCTTCCGGCGCTGATCTTTCTCGGACTGTTTTTCTTCGCTCCGCTGATCGGCCTGCTGCTGCGCGGCGTGCTTGAGCCGGTGCCGGGCCTTGGCAACTACGAACAACTGTTCGCCAACTCGGCCTACTCGCGAGTGCTGCTCAATACCTTTTCCGTCGCTGGTCTGGTGACCTTGTTCAGCCTGCTGCTGGGCTTCCCGCTGGCCTGGGTCATCACCCTCGTACCGCGTGGCTGGGGACGCTGGATTCTGAACATTGTGCTGTTGTCGATGTGGACCAGTCTGCTGGCACGCACCTACTCGTGGCTGGTGCTGTTGCAGGCGTCCGGGGTGGTCAACAAGGCGCTGATGGCGATGGGCATTATCGATCAGCCACTGGAGATGGTGCACAACCTGACCGGTGTGGTGATCGGCATGAGCTACATCATGATTCCGTTCATTGTCCTGCCGTTGCAGGCGACCATGCAGGCCATCGATCCGATGGTGTTGCAGGCCAGTTCGATCTGCGGTGCCAGCCCATGGACCAACTTTTTCAGGGTATTCCTGCCGCTGTGCCGTCCGGGGCTGTTTTCCGGGGGCCTGATGGTGTTTGTCATGTCGCTCGGTTACTACGTTACCCCGGCGCTGCTGGGTGGCGCGCAGAACATGATGCTGCCCGAATTCATCGTCCAGCAGGTGCAGTCGTTCCTCAACTGGGGGCTGGCCAGTGCCGCCGCTGCGTTGCTGGTGCTGATTACGCTGGTACTGTTCTACTTCTACCTGAAGCTCCAGCCGGAATCCCCGGTCGGTGCCAGTAACGCGAGGTAAACCGCCATGCTCCTGACACCCAATGCCATGAGCCCCGGCCTGCGTACGGGTCTGTACCTGACCACTGGCCTGATCGCGCTGTTTCTGCTGCTGCCGATCCTGTTCATCGTCCTGCTGTCATTCGGTTCATCGCAGTGGCTGGTATTTCCGCCACCCGGCTGGACACTGAAGTGGTATCAGCAGTTTTTCTCCAACCCGGACTGGATGGCGGCCGCCATGTCGAGCTTCAAGGTCGCGACTCTGACCACCATTGCCTCGGTGGCGCTGGGCCTGCCCACCGCTTTCGCGCTGGTGCGCGGCCGTTTCCCCGGGCGCGATTTTCTATACGGCGTCTTCACCTTGCCGATGATCGTGCCGCTGGTGATTATCGCTGTTGCCGTGTACGCCCTGTTTCTCAAGCTCGGTTACACCGGCACGTTGTTTTCCTTCGTCGTCAGCCATGTGATCGTCGCCTTGCCGTTCACCATCATCTCGATCATCAACTCGCTGAAACTGTTCGACCAGTCCATTGAAGATGCCGCGGTAATCTGTGGCGCGTCACGCCTGCAGGCGATCTACAAAGTGACCTTTCCCGGCATCCGTCCGGGCATGATGGCCGGCGCGCTGTTCGCGTTTCTGGTCTCGTGGGACGAAGTGGTGCTGAGCGTGATGATGGCCAGCCCGACCCTGCAAACCCTTCCCGTAAAAATGTGGACCACCCTGCGTCAGGACATGACGCCGGTCATCGCTGTTGCCTCAACGCTGCTGATCGCCCTGTCGGTGCTGATCATGTTCATCGCCGCGACCCTGCGTCGCCGCAACGAAGCCAGGAGTACTTCATGAGTGCCGTGATCAAAGACCCCGCCCATCAGGATCAGAAAACGCTGGTCAGCCTGTGCAACCTGAACAAGCACTACGGTGACTTTGCCGCTGTCGACAACATTTCCCTGGATATTCAGGACGGCGAATTCCTGACCTTTCTCGGCTCCAGTGGCTCGGGCAAAAGCACCACGCTGTCAATGCTCGCCGGTTTCGAGACGCCCAGCTCGGGCGAGATTCTGGTCAGCGGCAAATCGCTGGTCAATGTGCCACCGCACAAGCGCGACATCGGCATGGTGTTTCAACGCTACTCGCTGTTTCCGCACCTGTCGGTACGCGACAACATTGCTTTTCCGCTGGCGATCCGCAAGTTGCCTGCGGCTGAGCGCGAGAAGAAAGTCGATGCGATGCTCAAACTCGTCCAGCTGGAAGAGTTTGCTCACCGCCGCCCTTCGCAACTGTCCGGTGGCCAGCAGCAACGAGTCGCCATTGCCAGAGCGCTGGTCTACGAGCCACGCATCCTGCTGATGGACGAGCCGCTGGGCGCACTGGACAAGAAGCTGCGTGAAGACCTGCAGGACGAACTGCGTCAGTTGCATCGTCGGCTGGGCATCACCATCGTCTATGTGACTCATGATCAGGAAGAAGCCATGCGCCTGTCCCAGCGCATCGCGATTTTCAGCCACGGCAAAATCGTCGGTCTGGGTTCGGGTTATGACCTGTATCAGGACCCGCCAAATGCCTTCGTTGCGTCGTTTCTCGGCAACTCGAACTTCCTCAGGCTCAAGGTACAGGGCAACGCCGTGGCAACGTTCGAGGGCAGCACACTGGCGATTCGCCTGACCGCAGGGCTGAAGACCGATCAGGACGTACTGCTGATGGTGCGCCCGGAGAAAGCCCAGGCGCTGAGCGTTGAGCAGGCTGCTGGCATACCACTTGAAGCAGGCTGGAACGAGGTGAGTGCCAAGGTCACTGAAGTGCTTTTTCTCGGCGAAAGCCAGACCTGTTCGGTGGTCACCACAGGCGGCACTGCCATGACTGTCAAAGCGCTTTCAGCGACCGGCATGCTGCTCCGGGCTGGCGACCCGGTGCGGGTGCGCTGGGCCGCTGCCGACGCGTGTATCTACACCGAATGGACGGACAGCGACCTGAACAAGGCAGCGGGGGCGCACTGACGCCGGTAGGCACGCGTCAGTGGTTCGCCGGTGACGGATGCAAAGCGAGGTAGTCACGCAGAAACTCCACCGTGACGCGGACCTTGGCCGAACTCATCAGCGGTGAGGTATGAACCGCCCAGATGTCCGCGTCCTGGCGGTATTCCGGCAGCACCTGAATCAACCGGCCTTCGGCCAGATCAGTACGTACATCCCAAAGCGAACGCAGCAACACGCCGCGCCCGTCCAGGCACCACTGGCGGGCGATTTCGCCGTGGTTGCTGGAAAGGCTGCCGGTCACCTTGACGGTTTCAGCGCCTTGCGGCCCGTTGAGATGCCAGATGCCGAACGGCCGGTCGCGCTCCTTGATCACCAGGCAATCATGGTTGGCCAGCTCACCGATGCTCAGTGGCGCCCCGTGATGTTTCAGGTAAGCGGGGCTTGCGCACAACACGCGCCAGTTACTGGCCAGGTGCCTTGCACGCAGATGCGGGGCAATTTCGTTGCCGACGCGGATGTCCAGGTCGACGCCCTCCTCGATCAGGTCGACCAGCCGGTCCTGAATATCCAGACGTATATCCAGCTTCGGATAAAGCGCCGCCAGCTCTGACAAGGCAGGCGCTACGAAACGGCGACCGAAGCCCTGGCTGCTGACCACTCGCAGCAAGCCACTGGGCTCGCCGTGCAGCGCGGCAACTTCGTCGCCCATCTGCTGCACCGACTCCAGAAGGCCCTTGGCCCACTCATAGACTCGCTCGCCGTCTTCAGTGATCGATACTTGCCGCGTTGAGCGGTGCAACAGCACCACGCCCATATTCTGCTCCAGCAGTTTGACCCGCTTGCTGACATAAGCAGCGGACATGCCCAGCTCATTGGCGGCACCCACGAAGCTCGAGCGTCGAGCAACGTGGATGAACACGTTCAGGTCATCAAGGTTTGGATAATTCACGATTCGTGTTTTCTCAATCCATTAATCAACTGATTATCTTTATATCATGTGCTTATAGCATGGATGGCCTGTGTGACTCATCCCTGACAAACCGCCCGACAAGAGTGCCCGACATGCACAACAAGAAACTGCGTATTGCTGCCATCGCCGGTGACGGCATCGGCCTTGAAGTACTGCCCGAAGGCGTACGTGTGGTTCAGGCTGCCGCCGCGAAGCACGGTCTGGAGCTGGAGTTCGAATACTTCGAATGGGCCAGCTGCGATTACTACCTGAAGCACGGCAAGATGATGCCGGACGACTGGTTTGAACAGCTCAAAGGCTTCGATTCGATCTTTTTCGGTGCCGTGGGCTGGCCGGAAAAAGTGCCAGACCACATCTCCCTCTGGGGCTCACTGCTCAAGTTTCGCCGCGAGTTCGACCAGTACGCCAACATCCGTCCGGTGCGGCTGTTTCCCGGCGTGCCCTGCCCGCTGGCCAATCGCGAACCGGGCGACATTGATTTCATCGTGGTGCGGGAAAATACCGAAGGCGAATACTCGTCGCTGGGCGGGATCATGTTTGAAAACACCGAAAACGAGTTCGTGTTGCAGGAATCCGTGTTCACCCGTCGCGGTGTCGACCGTATTCTCAGGTTCGCTTTCGAGATGGCCAGCAAACGCGAGCGCAAGCACGTAACGTCCGCGACCAAATCCAACGGCATGGCGATCAGCATGCCCTATTGGGACAAGCGCACCGAGGCGATGGCCAGTCAGTACCCGGACATCAGCTGGGACAAGCAACACATCGATATTCTGTGCGCGCGCTTCGTGCTGCAACCCGAGCGCTTCGACGTGGTGGTGGCATCCAACCTGTTCGGTGACATCCTCAGCGACCTCGGCCCGGCGTGTGCTGGCACCATCGGCATTGCGCCGTCGGCCAACCTCAACCCGGAGCGTAATTTCCCCTCGCTGTTCGAACCGGTGCACGGCTCGGCACCCGACATCTTCGGCAAGAACATCGCCAACCCGATTGCGATGATCTGGTCCGGCGCGCTGATGCTGGAATTCCTCGGCCAGGGCGATGAACGCTTCGCAGCGGCTCATGACGAGATCATCACCGCTATCGAGCAAGTGATTGCCAGTGGCGACGTCACACCGGACCTGGGCGGCAAGTGTTCGACCCAGGAAGTGGGTGCAGCGATTGCCGGACGGGTATCTGCCGCGCAGTAACTGCCGACGTTACCTCATCCGGCTTGCGGCGGTCTGGCCTGTTCTTCCAGCAACTCCACGAAGCGAGTCAGGCTGCGCGATACGGTGCCTCGACGCCAGATCAGCCAGGTGTGCAGGTAACGAAACTTTTCGGACAACGGCCAGACACTGACTGTGGCACAACCGGGCATGCTTTCCAGCATGCTGCGTGGCATCAGCGCCAACCCGGCACCGGCGCTGACGCAGGCCAGCATGCCGTGGTAAGACTCCATTTCGTGGATCTTGCCCGGCACTGCGGCGTCCTCGGTAAACCAGCGTTCGAAGTGGTGCCGGTACGAGCAGTTGGCACGAAACGCGTAGATGCTTTCACCGCTCACATCCCGCCCGCGCTTGACCGGCGCATGGTTGAGTGGCGCGATGATGACCATTTCCTCTTCGAATACCGGCACACCCTCGAGCGATGGATGCAGCACCGGCCCGTCGACAAACGCAGCAACCAGGCGCCCGGCAAGCACACCGTCGATCATGGTGCCGGACGGCCCGGTGGACAGGTCCAGTTCGACCTTGGCGTTTTGCTGGTTGTAGACCGCCAGCAGCGCAGGAATCCTCACGGCCGCCGTGCTTTCCAGCGAGCCCAGTGAAAAAGGCCCTTGTGGTTCTTCGCCGGAAACCGCCAGCCGCGCTTCCTGTACCAGGTCCAGTATGCGCCGCGTGTAATCGAGAAAATTCCAGCCGGCAGGCGACAGTCGCAAACGGTGTTTTTCGCGAATGAACAGGTCTACGCCCAGATCCTGCTCCAGCTGTTTGATACGCGTCGTCAGGTTCGAGGGCACGCGATGAATATGCTGCGCAGCGGCGCTGATGCTGCCGTGTTCAGCCACCGCCTTGAACATCTCCAGCTGAACCAGATCCATTTCATTCTCCAATCATGAACGATACGCTCATTATTATTCAGTTTTAGAAAGCATTGCACGCCTATATTCTGGTCCCACTTCCCACCTCAACAGGATGGCGCAATGACTACTGTCACCAGCAATACCCACGCAATCTCGATCAACCCCGCCTCAGGCGAACAGATCGGCCACTACGCCTTCGAATCCGCCGCCACGCTGGATCGCAGCCTGTCGCGTGCGGCTGCCGGTTTTACAGGCTGGAAGCGCACGCCCGTCCAGCAACGTGCGCAACTGATCATCGCCATGGGCCAGGCCCTGCGCGATGACGCCGAAAACATTGCACAGATGATCAGCCGGGAAATGGGCAAGCCCGTGGCGCAGGCCAGGGGCGAAGTCGAGAAATGCGCGCAGTTATGCGATTGGTATGCGGCGCAAGGCCCGGCAATGCTGGTTGCCGAAGCGACTCAGGTCGAGCATGACAAGGCACGCATCGAGTACCGTCCGCTGGGCCCTGTTCTCGCGGTGATGCCGTGGAATTTCCCGATCTGGCAAGTCTTGCGCGGCGCAATTCCAACATTACTGGCGGGTAATACCTACGTGCTCAAGCATGCACCCAACGTTATGGGTTGCGCTTACCTGATGCTGGAAGCTTTCAAGCGTGCCGGTTTTCCGGAGGGCGTATTTGAAGTCATTAACGTGACTGCCGAGGGCGTCTCGAAGGCCATTGCCGATCCGCGCATTGCAGCCGTCACGCTGACCGGCAGTGTTCGCGCGGGCCAGGCCATTGGTGCTCAGGCCGGTGCGGCACTGAAGAAGTGCGTGCTGGAGCTGGGCGGTTCCGACCCGTTCATCGTGCTCAATGACGCGGACCTGGATCAGGCTGTGAAAGCGGCTGTCATCGGTCGTTTCCAGAACACCGGGCAGGTCTGTGCGGCGGCCAAGCGGTTGATCATCGAGCAAGGTGTGGTCGAGGAATTCACGCGCAGGTTCGTTGAGCAGACTCGCCAGTTGGTGATCGGCGATCCGTTGTCCAGCGAGACCTACATTGGTCCGATGGCACGCTTTGATCTGCGCGATGAACTGGATGCTCAGGTTCAGGACACTCTTGCCGAAGGCGCGACGCTGTTGCTGGGCGGCAAGAAGGCTGATGGCCAAGGCAACTACTACGAGCCGACCGTACTGGGCGACGTGACCGACCAGATGACTTCCTTCAGACAGGAGCTGTTCGGCCCGGTAGCATCGATCATTACCGCCCGCGACGCGCAGCACGCTCTGGAGCTGGCCAATGACAGCGAATTCGGCCTGACCGCGACGGTCTACACGCGTGATCTGCAGTTGGCAGAACGCATGACCGAAGAACTGGAAACCGGCGGTGTGTTCATCAACGGCTACAGCGCTTCAGACCCACGCGTGACGTTTGGCGGCGTTAAGAAAAGCGGCTTTGGCCGTGAACTCTCGCACTTCGGTGTACGCGAGTTCTGCAATGCACAGACCGTATGGCGGGATCGTCACTGAGGGTTGGGAAAATGCCCTCTTGACCATGCTGGAGCGTGAGGAACGATGGGTGTCTGGAAAACACCATCGTGCCAATGCTCCGCGTTGGCATGCATTGGGTGACGCTCCGCGTCACAGATCTGCAGCCTGGCTCGATATCGAGCGCAAATAAGTATCAGGCTTTGGTGCCGCCTGTTTCTCAGGCCGGATTGATTGATGCACCATGGCTGCAATGTGACGCAGAGCGTCACGAAATGCATTACCACGCGGAGCGTGGGAACGAGCATTATCGGGGGTGTCAGCCCTGTTTTTCGGGCTTTTCAAGTCTGGAGTGACGATGAGCGCTCTGCGTCCAGTCTTCGCAACAGCGCAGAGTGATCATTCGTCGCCCGTTTCCACCACCGCAGGCTCACCAATCGTATAGAAATGCCCGCCCGCCACGTAATGAAGGCTGCGCCATTTCGGGTCGGCCTTTTCGAATGCCCAGTGCCCGTCGTTGAACACACGGGTGTCAGCCCAGGCGCCGATGACTTCGCCAATGAACAGGTCGTAGGTCTGTTGATTGTGCGGCTCCGGGATGACCTTGCAGATCAGCCAGGCAGAGCAACCGACAACCAGCGGCGTGACATGATCTTCAATCAGAAACAGGTCGACATTGGCTTTATCAAGCTTGTCCGGGGTGAAGACCTTGCTCTGAGTGCCGACGTCGAAGGTCATCTGCAATTGATCCAGATTGGGCACCTGCAACGCAAAATAACCACTCTTCTCCACCAGCTCGCGGGTTTTGGTCATCTTGTCGATCACCAGTGTCACCTTCGGCGGCGAGAAGTCCAGCGCACAGGCCCAGGCCGCAGCCATGACGTTGTGAGTGCCTTCATGACTGGAGGACACCAGCACAGTCGGGCCGTGATTGAGCAGACGGTAGGCTTTTTCCAGCTCGACAGGACGAATGTGATTGTCCACTTGAAACCCTCGAAAACATGATTCGTACCGCTACCGGCAGAGCAGCGAAATAAGGCATTCTGCGTACGCCAGCCGTACTGCATGGTGTGGCTGCACACGAACCCTCTCACGACTCATAAGGCATCGGATTGAGCAGCATAGACAGCCAGAACCCCAAAGTGTTCGCCCTGGTACTGGCGGCAGGCCGAAGCAGGCGTTTTGGTGGCGATAAACGACAGGCTGCATTGCCCTGTGGACGTACCTTGCTGACCGCAAGTCTTGAAAACGCTGGAAGAGAATTCAGCAACGTGGGGCTGGTACTGCGTGCCGACGATGACGCTGAAGCACTGGGTATTCCCGCACACGTAACAATCATCCGCAGCGAACATGCCGACCTGGGCATGGGCCACAGTCTCGCCAGCGGCATTGCCGTCGCAATGGAATCCGCTGCCGAGGCCGTCGCCATTCTGCTTGCAGATATGCCCTGGATAAAGCCGCAGACCCTGCGTGACCTGGCCGCAATGTCCAGTCCTCAGCGCATTGCCGTACCAATGCATGGCGGCCAGCGCGGCCATCCGGTGATCATTGGTCGGCAGTTCTGGCCGGCACTGCTGACGCTGAAAGGCGATCAGGGCGCTAAAGCCCTGATCATGAACAACCCGGAGGTGTGTGACGTACTGAATTGCGATGACCCTGGCATTCTGCGCGACGCCGACACTCCGTCAGCGCTGGCGCAAGCCTGTGCGCAATACCTTAAACCTCGGCACGACTGACACCGTTGGCCACGCGCAGGATGTCAGCCATCACCGCAATGGCGATTTCGGAAGGCGTCTTGCTGCCCAGGTTCAGGCCGATGGGGGCATGGATTCTCTCCAGCACCCTGGCATCCAGCCCGCCGATCCGGCCCAGACGCTCCAGACGTTTGCTGCTGGTGCGCATCGAGCCCATCGCGCCTATGTAGAACGCCTCGGTGCGTACGGCTTCGAGCATGCTCAGATCGTCCAGTTTCGGATCATGGGTCAACGCCAGTACCGCCGTCGAACTGTGACAGCCACCTTCGGCAATGAACACCGCAGGCAATACACCGCGCACCTCGACACCCGGCATCGAAAACCCTGAGGTGACCTCGACACGCGGGTCACAGACGATGACTTCATAGCCCATCGCGACGGCAAAACTGGCGCAGAACTCCGCCACCGGCGATAGCCCGGCAAGCAGCACGCGATACACCGCCCCCATACGAATGCTGATGCGTTCGCCGTCCACCTGCACCCGCGCCTCGCCCATCGTTGCAGGCCCGATTTCTCTCTGCCCACCGCCCAACTGCACGTGCCTGCTGACCAGCTCACGTCCAGCGAGCGCCTGCTCGATAGCCCCCAGATGTGCATCGGCTTGCGGGCTAGGTGCAATGAACTCGATCAACACATCCAGCACACCACCGCACGGCAAGGCCCGCGTTGGCACAAAACCGCCGTCGCCGTAGCGGACCACCTGATTAACCGGCTGAAACTGCCCTGCAGCGACCCGTTCGAGAAAGTCCTCCTCCACACAGCCGCCAGACAGGGAACCGCGATGCTCACCGCTGCTCAGCGCCACCAGCATTGCCCCGGGCCCGCGTGGGGCCGAGCCGAACGTAGAGAGAACCGTGCATAGCCAGACGGCTTTGCCGCCAGCCAGCCAGTCACGAGCCTGTTGCACCACCTGCAAATCGAGCTGTTTCATTGCTACAACCCCGCCATCAGTTTTTCCTTGCTGATCGGCAGGCTGCGCACCCGTTTGCCGGTCGCGTGATACACCGCATTGGCCACGGCAGCTGCAAGCCCGGTCACACCGATTTCGCCGATACCCCGCGCACCGAACTCACCCAGGTTGTAGTCCGGATAATCGAGCAGCAAGACGTCGATATCCGGCTGATCCGCATGCACCGGCACGACGTACTCGGCATAGTTGTTATTGACCGGCATGCCACTGCGCGGGTCATATTCACCGGCTTCGAACAACGCCATGCCGATGCCCATCACGATTGCGCCTTCCACCTGATTGCGTGCTGCCAGCGGGTTGACCACTTTGCCCACGTCAATGGCACTGACCACCCGCGAGACGCGCAGGCTGGAAATGCCCGGATCCCAGCGCACTTCGACGAAATGCACACCGAACGAGCGGAAGGAATACTTGCCCGCCTCCGGCATGCCGCTTTGAAAATTACCCTCAGCGCGCGACAGGCGCTGCCCCTTCAGCACGTCGACAAAGCTGGCGCGCTGTTCGCCGATCACCAGTTGCCCGTTTTCGACCTTGATCGACTCGGCGTCCTGCCCGGCGAACACCGCATCCTTGCTGACAGCGTACTGGCGCAACTTCTGCAACGCTTCACGCGTGGCCCCGGCAATCGCCGGCATTACGCTGGCGGTCACCCATGAACCACCGGAAACGGGGCCGGCCGGAAATGACGAACTGCCCAGCTCCACTTCAACACGCTCAACGGGAATGCCGGTCAACTGGCTGACAGTCTGCGCCACGATGGTGTATGTGCCGGTGCCAATGTCCTGCAAGCCACATTGGGCCAGTGCCGTACCGTCGGAACGCAGGATGACCCGCGCATCGGTGGGCACCTGATAGGCTTCCCAGTTACAGGCACCCATGCCGTAACCAATGATTTCATCACCTTCACGCATCGAGCCGATATCGGCCTTGCGCGCGTGCCAGCCGAATCGCTCGGCGGCTTTGTCGATGGCTTCCGGCAAGTGATTGCTGGACCACGGCAAGCCGACGCTCTGATCCTTGTCGGCCAGGTTCAGCTTGCGAAATGCCAGCGGGTCCATGCCACTGGCCAACGCCATCTCATCAATGGCCGACTCCAACGCAAACAGTCCTGGTGCCGCACCCGGCGCGCGCATGGAAGTCGGCGTACCCCGGTTGATGGAGCTGATCTTGTGGCTGACCAGCACGTTGTCGCAGGCATACAGGCTTTTGGTCACGCCACCGCAGTTTTCGGTGTAATCATCCAGCATCGACGTGTTGTTGAACGACTCGTGACGGATCGACACCAGCTTGCCGCTGGCATCGGTGGCCAGACGCAAGCGCTGGCGGGTCTCCGGACGATGGCCCACGGTGGTAAACATCTGCGCGCGTGGCAACACCAGTTGCACCGGGCGACCGGTAACCCTGGCCGCGGCGCAGGCTGCCACGGAGTGCGGCCATGGCCACAGCTTGCCGCCAAAGCCCGAGCCTATGAACGGTGCGCGCACTTCAACGCGGTCGGGCGAAAGGTCGAAAACGTTGGCAAGCAGGTTGCGGTGGTTGACCACGCCCTGAGTGCTTTCGTAAACAAACAGCTTACCGTCCTGCCACCACGCCGTGCTGGCGTGCATCTCCATCGGGTTATGCACTTCAACCGGCGTGGTGTAAGTCTGATCGACTTTGACTTTTGCACTGTCAAACGCGCTGTCCGGCTTACCCCGGTTGTGCCCGGCACCGCCATCACGGGCACCATTGACCCGCATGCCTTCGTCAAGGTCCTTGACCGCCGGGCGCTCGTCATACTCGACCGTCACGCGGTGGGCAGCCGCCCTCGCCTGCTCGAAGCTTTCGGCCACCACCAGAGCGACAAACTGGCCAGGGTAATAGACCCGGTCATCCTCGAACGGCAGGCGATGCTCGTCCGCCTTGCTCGCCGAAAGCATCTTGGCGAAGCTCAGCTTGGTGTTCGGAGTACGGTGCAAAGCAGGAAAATTGCCATGATGGAAGATATCGACAACACCAGGCATCGCCTTGGCCTGCTGATCCTTTACGGCAACCACGCGCCCGTTGGCAATGGTGCTGTAGACGCCATAGGCATACAGCATCTTGCCCATCGGATGGTCTGCGGCATAGCGCGCCTGACCACTGACTTTCTTGCCGCCGTCGATACGACGCTGCGGCACACCAATGATGTTTTCGCTCATGAGAGATTCCTAGGCCGTGAGGTCACGAAGATTGCGGACAATGACCTGCTGACCCAGCGGGATCTTGAAGGCGTTATGTTCATAGGCCCGGGAGCACTTCATCGCCAGCGCTGCGACCCGCGCAAAGGTGTCCATGTCAGCACGCTGACCGATCAGTGCACGTTCAGCCTCCACGGCCCGCCACGGCTTGGTACCCACGCCACCCAGCGCGATACGCGCATCGGTGATTCGCCTGCCGTCCATCACCAGAATCACTGCACTGGACGCCAGGGCAAACTGGTAAGAGGTACGGTCGCGCAGCTTGAGATAAGAAGAACGACCGCCTGCCAGCGGCGCATCCAGCGTCACGTGGGTGATCAGTTCGTGGGCCGCCAGCGCAGTTTCACGTTGCGGCGTATCACCGGGCAGCAGATGAAAGTCGGCAAAAGGAATATCTCGCGAACCATTGGCGCCCTGAACGGTAACCTGCCCGCCGATGGCCGCCATGCCGACGCACATGTCCGAAGGATGCGTTGCAATGCAGTGATCGCTGGTGCCCAGCACCGCATGCACACTGCGGTTCATGCCGCCGATAGCCGCACAACCGGAGCCCGGCTGGCGCTTGTTACAGGCTGAAATACCATCGCGAAAATACGGGCAGCGCACCCGCTGCATGACATTGCCGGCGGTGGTGGCCTTGTTGCGCAACTGGGTAGAAGCACCCGCCAGAATCGCTTCGGCCAACACCGGATAGCGCTGCTGTACCAGTGAATGTTTGGCCAGATCAGTGTTACTCACCAGCGCGCCGATGCGCAGACGCCCATCGGGCAGCGACTCGACCTGTTTCAGCGGCAGATGATTGATGTCCACCAGTTGCTGCGGTTGCATCACATCCAGCTTGACCAGATCAAGCAACGTGGTGCCACCTGCCAGATAGAAGCGCTGCCCCTCACCCGATGCAGTGCTGAATGCCTGCGCGGGCGATGCAGCCCGAGCGTAATCGAACGTTCGCATCAGGCAGCCCCTCCCATCTTCGAACGCGCAGACTGCACGGCCGACAGAATGTTCTTGTAGGCACCGCAGCGGCAGATATTGCCGCTCATGGCCTCTCTGACGCTGGCATCATCGGAAGGGATGTTCGGATCCTGGAGAATCGCGACCGCGCTCATGATCTGCCCGGAGGTGCAATAACCGCATTGATAGGCGTCGTGTTCCCAGAAGGCTTCCTGTACCGGGTGCAGCTTGCCGTTCTCGGCCAGGCCTTCGATGGTTGTGATGCTGTCGCCCTGATGCTGGACGGCAATGGACAAGCAGGAATTGATCGCCACGCCATTGACCAACAGCGTGCAAGCACCGCACTGGCCATGGTCGCAGCCTTTTTTGGTGCCCGTCAGTTGCAGGCGGTCACGCAGCACGTCGAGCAGAACGGCGTTGGCCGGCACGTTCAGGGTATGAACCTGGCCATTGACCTTCAACTGGATGCGCTGCTCGCCCGCTGCAGGCGCGTCACTGTCTTCGATTACAGGAGCCGCCGGGGCTGCCTGCAGCATGCCGTCGGAGGGTATCCAGGTAGACAGCGTGGCCGCAGCAAGGCCGGAAGCACCGAACTTCAAAAAGTTTCGGCGCGAAGGCTGCACGGCACTGCTGTCCACAGCAGAATCCTTGTGCTTTTTGGGTTCACTCATCAGGGTCACTCGGTAATAGCCGACGCTGCTGTAAAGCGCCGGGCGTTATTGTGTGGTCAGCCGCCTGGGCGTACTCCTGCTCAACGGCGTGCTGCCTTGATCTTTCATCGGGCTTTCATGGGTGATCAGAGCCAAAACGCTATCACCGGTTAAGTGTTTAACTGGCCAGCGCTGGTAAAGTTCCAACTGTTTGACGGGCGTCTGTATCCGGAGATTGCAGCCACCACACACCACAGTCGTGTATTGACACTAGCAGGTGGTCGGGATGCTGATTAGCCAGGCAAATCCACACACCCTTGTGAAACTGGCTCATGAATGCCGTGCGGCAGTTAAAAATGTGCGCGGGCGACGGGGTCCGGCGGATTGCCACATTCTGGCAAGCGGCTAAAGACCCGCGCATAAACGACGATATAGATGGGGGGCAGGCTGTGAAGCGTCTAAATCAAGGCATTCGCGCCCGATTTGATGATGGCATCTCGCAACCGAGGTGCACATTATGCGAAAATGCCGCGTCTTTGCCGGTATGCCACCGTGGGAATGTCGCAGCACGCGTGCATTAAATTGCACATCAGGCGTGCCTCCATGCCCCGATGCGGCGTCTCAGACTCCGTGAACAGGCTGACCAGGTGTGTTTTCTGGAGGATGCCGAGGGGTGATATTCCCGGGCGTCGCCGCACACCAACAGAGCAAATGTCACTCATGACGCTGAATCCAATGATGATAAGAAGTCAGCGCAGCAGGACATAAATTGAGGTCTCGAGCGGTATTATATTGGCCTTGTATGTCCACCTCTAGTCCCTGTGGGTGCGAGCGTTTGTCGCAGGCTTCGATGCATGTGACAGGCCGTTTCTTCAGGAGTAGTCGGCGGATGGCGTTTATCAGATGGATGACAGAATGTTTAAAAAAGTGAACACGGCCCTGCTGGGTCTGGCCATTTCCATGGGCCTGATGCCCGTGCAGGCGGCTGAAACCAAGAAAGTCGACGTATTGCTCGTCGGCGGCGGCATCATGAGTGCAACACTTGCGGTCTGGCTCAACGAGCTGGAGCCGAGCTGGTCGATGGAAATGGTCGAGCGCCTCGATGGCGTGGCCGAAGAAAGCTCCAACGGCTGGAACAACGCCGGTACCGGCCACTCGGCCCTGGCCGAGCTGAACTACACCCCGGAAGACAAGAACGGCAACGTTGATATCTCCAAGGCCATCGAGATCAACGAAGCGTTCCAGATTTCCCGTCAGTTCTGGTCGTGGCAGGTCAAGACCGGCGTTCTGAAGAACCCGCGTTCGTTCATCAACTCCACGCCGCACATGAGCTTCGTGTGGGGCGACAACAACATCCAGTTCCTGCGCAAGCGTTACGCAGCATTGCAGGCCAGTCCGCTGTTCAGCGGCATGCAGTACTCCGAAGACCACGAGCAGATCAAGAAGTGGGTTCCATTGATGATGGAAGGTCGTGACCCGGCGCAGAAGCTGGCCGTGACCTGGAGCCCGATTGGCACCGACGTCAACTTCGGCGAGATCACCCGCCAGTTCGTCGCCAATCTGAAAGCCAAGCAGAATTTCAATCTGCAGTTGTCGAGCGAAGTCGAAGACATCAATCACAACGACGACGGCACCTGGCGCGTCAAGTACAAGAACCTGAAAGACGGTACTGTCACCGAGACCGACACCAAGTTCCTGTTCATCGGCGCTGGCGGTGCTGCCCTGCACCTTCTGCAGGAATCCGGTATTCCTGAAGCCAAGGAATACGGCGGCTTCCCGGTCGGCGGTTCGTGGCTTGTCACCGACAACCAGACTCTGGCCATGCAGCACATGGGCAAGGCCTACGGTATCGCGTCGACTGGCGCGCCACCCATGTCGGTTCCGCACCTGGACACCCGTGTTCTGGATGGCAAGCGCGTAATCCTGTTTGGCCCGTTCGCAACGTTCTCGACCAAGTTCCTGAAAAACGGCTCCTACTTCGACCTGCTGACCAGCACCACCACGCATAACGTGTGGCCGATGACTCGCGTTGGTATCGAACAGTACCCGCTGATCGAATACCTCGCCGGTCAGGTGATGATGTCTGACGACGATCGCTTCGCTGCTCTGCAGCAGTACTTCCCGAACGCCAAGAAAGAAGACTGGCGCCTGATGCAAGCCGGTCAGCGCGTACAGATCATCAAGCGTGACGAAGAAAAAGGCGGCGTTCTGAAGCTGGGTACCGAAATCGTTGCTTCCAAGGACGGCTCCATCGCCGGTCTGCTGGGCGCATCGCCAGGTGCTTCGACTGCAGCGCCGATCATGCTGGGCGTGCTTGAGAAAGTCTTCAAGGACAAGGTAGCGACTCCGGAATGGCAGGCAAAACTGCACCAGATCGTGCCTAGCTACGGCACCAAGCTGAACAACAACCCGGATCGCGTTGCCGAGGAATGGGCTTACACAGCCGAAGTCCTGCAGCTGACTCCACCGCCGCCGGTGAACAAGACAGGTAATGCTCCAACACCTGCACCTGCTGCCCAGCCAGCGAAAAGCAATCCAGCCAGTGACATGGCGCTCTAAGGCTTTCACAGCTTGAAGCAAAGCCCCACCAGACATTGTCTGGCGGGGCTTTTTTGTAATTGGCACCTGCTGGCCGAAAAAACAGTTAAAACCACGCATCCTCTTGGCACCTGTTATGGTGGCAAGCTTCCTACACTCTCTGGCTTGCATCAGCAGGGCTGCCTTATTCAGGTCTCCACGCCGCACCTTCGCGGCAACCTCGCATTTCTTGCGCTGTCCACCCGGGCCGCTGGCCGTTCAAAGTCTTGTTGCGGCTGACAAAAACCTGTCCGAATCGCTCTTTGTGCCTGACGACTGCATGTCGTACCAAGGCGGCGGCAGGCTGTTTCCGGTTGAAATACCCTATGGAGTTCACGCAAATGATCGAGCCCATTCTGGATGCAAGTCCTGATGCAGCGCTTGAAGCTGCGCTCGCCGAGTGTGCCAGTGAACCGATTCGGGTCCCCGGCGCAATTCAGCCCCATGGCGTATTACTCAGCGTTGCAGGCAACCCGCTGTGTATCGAGCAAGTCAGCGCCAACTGCGCAAACGAGCTTGGGCTGGACAGCGAAGCGTTGCTGGGCAGGCCTCTGTCAGTGCTGTTATCGCCCGAGCAGGCGACGATTATCGAAAATGCGTACCACCACCCTGCTATCCCACACATTGATCCGATACGACTGACGCTGGGAAGCGCTCACTACAGTGCTTCGCTGCACCGTAGCGATGACGTGCTGATTATCGAACTGGAACCCTTCGTCGAAGCCGGCCACGAACAGTCCAGAATCATTACCCGTGTGTTGCGCAACCTGCAGGCAGCGACCACGCTGGAAACGCTGTTCGATATCAGTGTTCACGAGATTCAGGCACTTACCGGTTATGACCGGGTGATGATTTACCGGTTCGAGCCCGAGGGGCATGGCAAAGTCGTTGCCCAGGCGTTGACCGGGCTGCTGCCCAGTTACAGTGGTTTGAACTTCCCGGGCTCGGATATTCCTGCCCAGGCGCGAGAGCTGTATCGTCTGAACTGGATTCGGGTGATTCCGGATGCAACCTACGTTCCGGTCCCCCTGATACCGACACTGCGACCCGCAACAGGCCAGCCACTCGATCTGGGCTTCTCGACGCTGCGTAGCGTGTCCCCTGTTCACTGCGAATACCTCAAGAACATGGGCGTGCGCTCATCGATGAGCATCTCGCTGCTGGACGGCGGCGAACTCTGGGGCCTCATTGCCTGCGGGCATCCTGAACCGCTGCTGGTGCCCAGAGAGCTGCGCGATGCCTGTGCAATGATCGGGCAACTGTTGTCGGTGAAAATTTCCGCAATTGTCGCAGCGGATATCCGGCGCGAACGGGAAGAGAAAGTTGCCCTGCTCGGGCAACTGGCAGATGCAATGAGTCGTGCCGACCATGACATCCTCGACGGGCTGGTGAGCCGACCCGAGCTGCTTCAGTCCTTGACGCTGGCAGACGGCGCCGCGGTTCTGATTGACGACCGGGTTCACCTGTTCGGCGTGTGCCCTGCCACCGAGCAGGTGCAAGCGCTGTACCTCTGGATTCGGGACACAGGCCTGGCACGCCAGCAGTCGGCGCAGCGCGCGACAGGCTTGCAGGGGCTGGGCGTTTTTCATACCAACGCCATGCACAAGGAGTATCCCGAAAGCGCCGCCTATAGAGACGTCGCGAGCGGCGTCATAGCCTTTACATTGCCCAAGCCGATTGATAACGCGGTCATGTGGTTTCGTGCCCAACTCACCTCGACAATGAACTGGAGCGGTAACCCGGCCCATCATGTGAGTACCAGCCCGGAGGGCTCCGCACCCCATCGCCTGCACCCAAGACAGTCTTTCGACGTATGGGAACAGCAGGTAACAGGCATCGCCAGCCCCTGGTCGCGGGGCGATCTTTATGGTGCCGAAGACATACGCCGCTCAGCGCTGGAGAACGACCTTGAGCGCCAGGTCCAGCGCGAAAAGGAGGCGGTGCGTTTGCGCGATGAACTGGTCGCGGTGGTGTCCCATGACCTGCGCAACCCGATGTCGATCATCATCATGCAGTGCGGCATGATGCAGCGATGGGCAGTCGGCGATACGCACGCTGAAAACCGCAACATCCGACGCGCACTGGGCACCATCGAGAAAGCGACAACCCGCATGAACAGTCTTCTTGAAGACTTGCTCGATACCGCACAGATAGAAGCGGGCCGTTATCAGCTTTCGCGCTTGCCGCTGGGTGTCACCAGCCTGCTTGAAGAGGCGTGCAGCCTTCTGGTCATGCTGACCACTGAAAAGAATATCGAGCTCAATTGCACCGCCGCGCAGGGCCTGGTCATCAATGCGGATCCGGAGCGAATCTTTCAGGTGCTTTCCAATCTGGTCGGCAACGCCATCAAGTTCACCCCCAAAGGTGGCCGAATCAACATCGATGCGGTCGCCAGTGAAAATGAAGTCCTGTTCAAGGTCAGTGATGACGGGATAGGTATCCCGGCGGAACACTTGCCCTATATTTTCCAGCGCTATTGGTCTGTCAAGGAAGGCAACCCGCGAGGCAACGGCCTGGGTCTTTATATATGTCAGGGTATTATCACCGCCCACGGTGGGCGCTTGTGGGCCGAAAGCTCACTCGATTCGGGAAGTGTGTTTTCCTTCACGCTGCCTATGCATCAGGGTCAGGATATCGTTGGTGAGGCGACGTTTTTAAAACAGAGCGGCACGACTCATCGACTGGCGCAATCGATCTCCAGCAAACTGGAGCGCCAGCAACTGGAAGATCGCCTGACCCGCGCGGGGCTGCTGAACGAACTGAACCATCGGGTCAAAAACACCCTGGCAACCGTTCAGGCCATCGCCTCTCTCACGGTCAACAGCTCTGCCTCACTGGAGTCCTTTCGCAAAAGCTTCGATGCACGTCTGTTCGCACTGAGCCAGGCGCATGATGCACTGGCGCGGGCAGAGTGGATATCCACGGAACTGGTCGACCTGATCGAGCAGCTTCAAGCGGTAAACGCAGGGACGTACAAGATCAGCTTCACAGGCGATCCGGTCACTCTGGAGCCGCGTTTTTCATTGACGCTCTCAATGGTTCTGCACGAACTGATGACTAACGCGGTGCAGCATGGTGCACTTTCATCAGCGGCAGGTCAGGTGACGGTGAGCTCCACCCTGAATGCCGGGCACAACCCTCCTACGCTGAAGATTGAATGGAAGGAAACGGGCGGCGCGCCCGTTGCCGCAAGCACAGTGAAAGGCTTTGGCTTTCGCTTGATACGCCGCAGTATCGAGCGGGAACTCAAAGGCAAGGCCGACATTCGGTTCGCCAGCACAGGCATCATCTGGTCGATGCTGATCCCCTGGCCAGACAAACCGGAAAGCAGCTTATGAGTTCAGAATCAGACGACCAGACCTCGCTCCCCAAAGTGCTGCTGGTCGAGGACGAAACAATGCTCGCAATGCTCATGGAAATGATGCTTGAGGACCTGGGGTTCGCTACCGCTTACCACGCCAGTTCGCTTGGCGAAGGCATTGAATACGCGCGCAACGGCGACTACGACCTGGCCATTCTGGATATCAATATCATCGGCGGTAACTCATTCCCGATCGCAGCGGCCATTGCCCATCGCGGCATACCTTTCATGTTTTGCTCCGGGTATGGGCGACTGGGCATTCCCGAGGTATGGGTTGACCGGCGCTGCGTCGCCAAACCGTTCAGTGCAGAGCAGTTGAATGAGGCCTTGAGCGAACTGCTTCAGGCCTGACCAGGTCCGCTCTCAATCAGCCTGTTATCGGCTGGCGAAGGTTTACGCTCGCGGTAAGTCGCCGCCACCACCAGCACCAGCAACACCGCGAGCAACACGGCGGACGACCCTACCGTGCCGAAATCCAGCCCGCCCTTCTCGTAGGGCTTGGTCAGCACATCGCCCAACGTCGCCCCGAATGGCCTCGTCAGCACAAAGGCGATCCAGAAAAGCATGATCGAGGACAGTCTGGTGGTGAAATGCAGGACAACGACCAACGCTATCGCAGAACCGATCAGCACCGCACCTCCGGCAAAGCCGAGCCCCGAGTCGTCGGCCAGATAATCGCCGAGCGCTGTGCCCAGCGTGTTGGAGATGAGAATCGCGAACCAGTAAAAAAGCTCACCTTTCAGCGTCGATACTCTGTCTACCGACAACGATTTCTCGCTGACATACCACGCGCAAAAAATGGCCATCAGCAGGGTAATCAGGATTGCAGAACCCGTTGCGTAGCCAAGCCCGAGTGTTCGGTCCATGAAGTCCGACATCGTGGTGCCTGCGGTACTGGTGGAAAGAATGACCAACCAGTAAAGCATCGGGTGATAACGTTTTGCGGCAAGCTGTGTCACGAGCGTGGCTACAAACAGACTTATCAGTATCAGAGAGCTGATCGCATACCCGACATCAAGCGTCATCGACAATAAGTCGCCCGCCGTTTCGCCAAGTGTGGTCGCGCAGATCTTCATGATCCAGAACGCCAGGGTTATCTGGGGCAGTTTGTTCATTGTGTCTACCTGGATGATCAATGGAGGCGTGTTTCGCAGAGCGCGAATGTCGCCATGATCAGGCTCCAGATGTTTGAAATGTGTGAGGCCGAAATGAAAAACTGATTGAAGCAGGCAGGGACTCGCATAAAAAACAGGCCGGGTTGCCCCAGCCTGTTCACATCACGAAGCGATCGTGGTTTCCTCTGGGCCGGGCCACTCACTGTCCGGCACATCATAGATGTCGCCGTTCTCGACGCCGTCGATCTCGTACTGGGTCAGGTAGTCCCTGAGGTGATCGGAGAAGCGGTCAACGCGCGTTTCCTGCTTGCCCTCCTCGATCAGACCGGGAATCAGCAACGCCAGAGCGCCCACGCCGGCTGCGGCAATACCAAGGCTGCCAGCGAGCAGCGGCAAGGCACGGACCACGCTGCCCGTCAGTTGCAGAACGCCCGCAGCGCCTTCAGCTGCAGATGCCAGACCTGCCATAGCGCCGAGAGATCCGGCAGTGATGCTCATGCCACCGGCAACCAGCTCGCCTCTTCTGATCGACTTCACTCCATCAAAGATGCCGTAAGCACCCGCAGCCACACCGGCAAGTCCACCGAGCCCCTTCGCGGCGTTTTCCAGTTTCGACAGGTTAGTCGTGATGTCCTTGTAAACGTCCGGCTCCAGTACGTCCTTGATGTCCTTGAACATGGTCGTGACGTTCTTGATGCCGCCCTCGACCAGCAACGTTGCGCTTTGTACCGAACCGGTAGTGATGTCGACGATTTGCCGATCAGTCAGGGCCCCCGCGCCATTTGCGCCTTTGGCGATGGTGATACCGGCCATGAACAGGCCGCTGACACCATGCAGGACTCCGGCACCGGAAGCGGCCTTTATCGACGAGTTATCGCTGAACAGGCCCAGCTCGGAAATGGACTTGGTGCCCTGACGCAGCAAATCCCAATTGCCCCTGAAAACGCCAAGAATCTGGTCAGACGTAGCGGGTTTGCCATCGGCATTCATCAGCAGTTCGGGGTTGCTCTTGCTGATCTCGTCGATCAGTGCCTTGACCTTCTCCTCATCCAGCGCTTCACTGCCTTCCTTGCCGAACGCTTTTTTCAGGTCCTCGAAGCTGGCATCGTTGAAGACGTTCTCCTGAGCAATCGCGGTGTAGTTCTCTGTCAGCTTGTCGTCGTATTTACCCGTGAACTCTGGGTTCAGCGCGGCGTTGTACATCGCCACTTCCATGCTGAACTGGCTGGTCGCCACTTCAAAGCTTTCAGTTTTCAACAGCTCTTTGAGGCGCTCACCGGACACCAGCGATTTTTCATAGAAGGCCTCGAAATCCTTGTTATGCGAGGATTTCTGCACTGCTTCCTGAATTTCGCCCGGTTTGCTGAAACCCAGCGCGCCCTGAACGCTTTGCGCCGAGCTGTAGAACTGAGCAAGCGCTGTCTGCTGGTCGGTCTTGCCATCCTTGGTATTGGCGTCCCACAGCTTGTCCAGCGCAGCACCGGTCTTGATATCGTTGTCGTAAGTACTTTGCAGCGCGCGCTTGAGCCCGTCGCTGCCCTCCAGCACCTTGTTTGCCTCGCTGGTGGCATTCTCGTTATAGAACTTGACTACTGCGGCATCCTTTTCAAGCATCGCTACATGTTTGTTGACATCATCGAGGAGCTTCTGCGCATCGGGATGACTGCGTACATTGTTGGCGATCTGGACCTTGGATTTGTCGTCCTTCCACATCCCGGCACCGCTGCCCTGCACGATCAGACTCTGTGCAGCCTTGAGTTCCTGAAGTACGGCAGCCTTCTGCTCTGCGCTGTAATTTTGCGGGTTATCGAACACATCCTTGTTGAGCGGGTCGGTGTTGACCTTGTCCAGCAGATTGCCTTCGGCAACGGCTTCCAGCAATGTACCTACCGCCCCGACGTCCTTCGGCGAAGCCGTCTTGATGAAGGCCTGAATGTCACCGCGGCTGGCCTTGCCATCTGTGCCCTGCTCCAGGGGACTCTTCGCATTGTCGAGCAACGCAAAGGCACCGGGTTGCGACCAGAAGTCCAACGCCTCCTTGACCTCATCACTCAACTGAGGGTTTTTCTCTTTGTAGGCTGTCAGTGCTTCAGCGTTGAAATCCGAAGAGCCGGTCTTGCCTTTGATCGCGTCATAATTTTCGTCGATGATCGCCGCATATCTGGCGATCTGCTTTGAAGCCTCATCGGCGTCAGGGTTGGCCTTGAGAAAGTCCTTGTAACTACCGATCTCCTCGGTCTTTTTCAGCTCGGGCAGCGCGGCGAAGCCCAGCTTGCCAAAATCCTGCAACCGTCCGGCCTCGGTGCCATGCTTTGCCTCGGCGCCCTTGGTGAAGCCATCAATGCTGCTGTTGAACACCTGGCCACCTGACTGAGCCTCGCCCTTCTCGTTGTACAGGGTCACCCGGTCAAGCACCTGGGCCGCACGAAACGCGGCATTGGCATCTTTTTCGAAATCGCCGACCCGCTCCTTGAGCATGTCCTTGACGCCGCTCTGGTTGCCCAGATTCTTCAACAACGGATTAGCGTCGATGATCTCTTCGGCCGAACGCTTGTCATCCTTGGGCAACTCCCACAAAAAACCGAGTTTCTCGGCCTGTTCACGTGCTTCCTTGTTGTCACCCGCTGATGACACATTGGTCATCTCGCCCTTGAGGCTTGCAAACCCGTCCTTGCCAAAGTCCTGCAGGCGACCGGCTTCAGTACCGTTCTTCGCCTCGCCACTCTTGGTGAAACCGTTAATGCTACCGTTCGCTACATCGCTACCGACAATCCGCACGCCGTTGCCATCGAACTGTTCGATGTGAGCCAGCACCTGGGTCGCGCGATAGGCTGCGTCGGCATCGCGCTCGAAATCGCCGACCTGCTCCTTGAGCATGTCCTTGACGTCACTCTGGTTACCCAGATTTTTCAACAACGGGTCACTGTCGATTATGGCCTGCGCGTCGCGCTCGTCACCTTTCGGTCGCTCCCACTGAATGCCCAGTTTCTCGGCCTGCTCACGGATGGCAGGGTCGTCAGCCGGGGATCGCACCTCATGCAGTTTGCCTTTCAGACTGGAAAAACCGAACTTGCCGAAATCCTTCAAACGACCAGCTTCGCTGCCATGCTTCGCGTCGCTGCTGCTGGTATACCCGTCGATGCGATTATTGCCGATGTCGTTGCTGGCCAGACGGTTACCATTGGCGTCAAAGGTCTCAATGTGTTCAAGCAGTTGCACAGCCCGGAATGCGGCGCTCGCATCCTTGGTGTAATCGCCCACCTGAGCGATCAGGTTCTCTTTGGCTTCGCCACGGTCGCCTCGTCCGCCCAGACTTTTGAGCAACGGGTTGTCGTCAATGATTTCCTGTGCAGAGCGCTTGTCATCTGAAGGTAACTCCCACTGGATACCGGCATCCCTGGACTGCTGCACGGCCTGCTCCCAGGCCTTGGCGTCTACCGGGTCTTTTGGCTTTTCAGTGGTGATTTTGCTGACGGAGGTCATTGTCTTTATCCTTCCATTGGTCACCAGAAAAATCACAGCGACAACTGCTGCCCGCGCAAAAGAGCGAGCTGCGCCATGAGTCAGACTGGTGCGAGCTGGGCCTGACTAAAAGGCAGAGGCACGGGACCTGATCAAAGACCAGGCATCCGCTATCACACGCGATTAAATCGAACTTGCGTTAAGAAGGGATGACACAGACCGGAAAGTTACCTCGAACAGTTATCTCAGCGACCTCATTACGCAACGCGTTACGGGTAACAAGACGGTTTACTTCTGATGACACGCTGACAAGCCATACAGCTTGAAGGCAGGGTCAATACAGCACATTGCCGGTTTTTCGCATGAATATCTCAACCGTCCAGGGCCCGAAGTCGTCGAACTCACCGAGACGCTTTATGAGGGTTGTAGAAAATTATCGCTCAGTCGACAGACGGTACTCGGGTTGACCGGCAAATGATGTCCATTACTACGGGCGTGGTTTATGCATGGCTAACTAAACGGTCACATCAGCTAATTAAGATTCAGCGTCCCACCCGAACAGGCGCGTCAAGCTCACCGAGCTGACGTTACGGGATGTAAGCAGATCAAAAAAACCGTTTACAGATCAATACCTCATGCTCCTGCAAGGTGCGGTAGCACGGCTGTTACTTCTGATACAGGTCTAAGCATGGATTTTGAAACAGGCGGCCCGGGTACAACGGTCGATATCAGAACACGTGACGCTCTCCAGGGGCAGGAAGCTATCCGCTTCGGCTCTTTTGTGCTGCACCCGCAGCAGCAGCTGTTGTTCAGGCACTCGCAGCAGGTACCGCTGGGCAGTCGCGCCATGTCTCTGCTGGTGGCATTCGCAACACGCCCCGGCGAACTGCTGGAAAAGGCCGAATTGCTGGCACTGGCCTGGCCAAAGGCAGTGGTGGAAGAATGCAACCTGCGCGCGCAGATCGTGACGTTGCGCAGAGCGCTGGAAGAGCAGGACGATTTCACTTATATCGTCACCGTGCCAGGCAGGGGTTATCGATTCAGCGCACCGGTGAGCGTGCAACCAGCAACCGCTCCTGCACTACCTGCACCTGCAAAGGACACATTTGCTGCGGCACCGGCGATAAAGCGCCAGGTGCTTGGCCGTGACGCGCTGATCCGGCAGCTGCATGAACTGACGCTGGAGCGTCGCTTGCTGACCTTGACAGGTCCTGGCGGCGTGGGCAAGACCACCGTGGCGCTGGCGCTGGCTGATAGCCTGGCTGCACATGCCTCGTTGAGCACCGCGTTCGTCGACCTTACACCGGTCAGCTGCGCTCAGCCTGTCGTGGGCAGGATTGCCTTCGCCCTGGGTTTAAGCACTGAAAACGAACAGCCGCTGCGTGACATCCCGCCCTCACTGGCAAAGCGGCCGCAATTGCTGGTACTGGACAACTGCGAGCATGTACTTGATGAAACCGCCTCTGCCGTAGAAACATTATTGGCCAATGCCCCACTGTGCTGCGTAGTGGTCACCAGCCGTGAGCCCTTACGCGTACAAGGCGAATGGGTGCATGAACTCAGCCCCCTGCAAGTACCGGACGAAAACCAGACTATCAGCGCCGAGACTGCCATTGCCTACTCGGGTGTGGAACTGTTTGTCACACGTGCCCGAGAGCAGGACCCCGCATTTGTGTTGACTGACAGCGATACCGGAGCGGTCGCAGCCATCTGCCGCAAACTGGACGGCAATCCGTTGGCAATCGAGCTGGCCGCTGCACGCGTCAGGACATTCGGCATTGCCGATCTGGTCGGGCTGCTGGACGGGAGTTTTCGCTTGCAGATGACCGGACTGCGCACCGCGTTACCGCGTCAGCGTTCGCTAAGCGCCACGCTGGACTGGACCTACGGCATGCTCACCGGGCACGAGCAGGCACTCCTGCGTCAACTGTCCATTTTCAATGGCTCGTTCACGCTTGATGGCGTCATGGCAATCGTCAATATCGGCTTGCCGGATGTACGCATGACGCTACCGATGCTGGAAAGCCTGCTCGAAAAATCCCTGCTCGGAACCTTTGACCACAGCCAGGGCAAGCGCTTTCGACTGTTGGAAACCACGCGTCTGTATGCTCATGACAAGCTCGTTCAGCTCGATGATGTGCCGCGTTTGTGCCGCGCCCACGCCCAGTGGGCACTGCGCCTGCTCAACCAGGCCAGAATCGATCTCGATCAGCTGACACAAGACGTCTGGACCCAACGCTACGCCGCAGAGATCGACACCATTCGCGCAGCACTGACCTGGGCCTTTTCGGCCGCGGGTGATCGACAACTTGGTGTAGAACTGACCCTGAGCAGCTCACCCCTGTGGCTCAGGCTGTCGCTGGTGCGCGAGTACCAGGACTGGGTCAGCCTCGGTACACCGCGTCACGTCGAAGAAAAGGCGCAGATGGATCGTCGTCAGCGTATGCGCTTGTTGACCATGTCCGGCAGTATTTTGATGCTTACCTACGGCGCCGGGCAGAAAATGCGCGAGGTCTGGCAACAGGTCAGTGAGGATGCCGAAGTGCTCAACGACTCCGAGTATCGCCTGCGCGCTTTGTGGGGCCAATGGAACGACCACACCTGTAGCAACAGGCACCGCGAGGCTCAAGAGGTAGCCTTGCGATTCCTCGCGCTGGGCAAGGATTACAGAATCGCCGACTGCCAGTTGCTGGGCAGGCGAATGCGCGCCACCAGCGCGTTTTACATGGGCGATATGAAAACCGCCGGGCAGGCGATCGAAGAAGCTCTGGGCGCTTCAAGGTCTGCTTCGTCACATATCATCGACATGCATTTCGACCAGCGAATTGCCGCACAATCATTGCGTGCCCAGGTACAGTTGCTGGTTGGCAATACCGGCCAGGCGATGGTTGCCCTGGACACCAACGTGAAGCAGGCCATTGCCCTGAGTCACCCCGCAACGCTCTGGTATACCCTGGCCATCAGTGCGATACCCGCAACGCTGATTGCAGGCACGCTGCACAAGACACGTCACTTTCTGGATGTGCTTAAAAAAAGCAGCGAACGGCAACCGCTGCATATCTGGCGTCAGTTGACCAGTTGCTACGAGAGTATCCTGCTGATCCGTGAAGGCAACCCGGCAGCAGGCGTGCCATTGCTGGGAGAAGCCCTTCAACAGCTGCGCAACCATGTGGAAACGCCGCTGTGTTCGATGCTGCACACCGAGTACGTATCAGGTCTGGCCGCACTGCGGCTTGAACCCCTTGCGCTGGAAACGCTGGATGAAATTCACATCAACGCTGTTGAACACCATGATCGTTGGTATTTGCCGGAGATCATGAGAGTCAAGGCACAGCTGATGCTCAGTCAGCCACACACTCATGCGCTGGAAGAGGTACGCAAGATGCTGACCCAGGCGCTGGACATCGCTCGGCAGGACGGTACACATTTCTGGGCCTGGCGCATCAACGCAGACCTCAACCGCCTGAAAATCGCGCCCGGTACACCAGCCCCTCGCCATTGCCCGGCGGTACATTGAAATACGGCGTCAGGCGTCAGATCAGCCGCTGCGCCACCAGCGCATCGGCCACTGCCTGAAACGTATTTTCCGGCACCGGATCACCAGCTACGCTGCGCCGGGCGATCATTTCGGCGAGACTTGCGTCGGGCCAGCGGGCAATGCCCAGCGACAAGGCCTCTGCCAGCAAGGTGCTCGAATCCTGTGACGAGGCACGACAGACCACTATCGGCACCGGTGTCTCACCGCGCACATAGCGTACGCCCACCACCCAACCTCCGCTGTCGCCAATCATCAAGGAGGCGCGCCCCAACCCAAGCTTTGTGGCCAGTGCCTGCATTTCGCGACGCTGACGCTGGCGTTCGCGCTTGATCATGGGGTCGCCATCAATATCTTTGCGCTCGCGTTTCTGCTCGCTATGGCTCATTTTCATTTCACGGCCGAACAGCCAGCGTTGCATCAGCACGTCTACCGCGCCGACCAGCAGAAACGCTGCAAGCACGGTGAATACCAGTGGTTTGAGGACCAGATAGAACGTCGACTCGATACAGCCTTCGCCGCATCGCGATGACTCCATCAGGGCCTGAAGCGCCTGGCGGCCGACGACGTAGAATGCCAGTGCCAGTAACACAACCTTGACCAGTCCCTTCAAAAACTCGATCAGGTTGCGCACGGCGAAAATGCGCTTGAAACCCTCGGTCGGGTTGATACGTTTGATATCCGGCTGAATCGGCTCGATCGAAAACACCACGCCGCGCATGGTCACGATGTTGGTCAGGATCACCGCGCCGACAGTCACGGCTACCACTGGCACTGTAATGCCGATGACAATCTGCTCGGCGTGATCGAGCAGCCGTGGCCAGACCTCTGCAAACGGCTCGATATAGATCAGTGCGCTCAGATCTATCAGTGCCTCGACCTGCGCACGTGCCTTGGGCAGCAGCACCGAGATGCACAAGGTACACAGCAGGATGACCATGCCCGACACCAGGTCCTGGCTCTTGGCAACCTGCCCCTTCTTGCGAGCGTCGCGCAGCTTCTTGTCCGAGGCCGGCTGGCTTTTTTCCTCGCTCGACTCACTCATCCCGGGCCCTCGCTGGCCAGCGTTTTCAGAACCTCGACCGTTCCTCGAAATTGCGCCAGCTGGTCAATCATGACCGGAATCAGAAACCCGATATAAACCACCATCAACACCGCAAAAAACAGGTTCTTGACCGGCAATGAAAGGTCAAAAATATGCAGGCTGGGTGCCATGCGCGACAGGTACGCGAGCATTAGATCAGTGATCAGCATCGCAATCAGCAAGGGCGCGACCATCAGCACACCAATGCGCATCACCTGGTCGAGAATGGCCAGAATGGAGGTCAGGGCAGCGCTGCTGAACAACGGCGTGAACTCGGTGACTGGCCAGAGCTGATAGCTGTGGTAGTAACCATCGACCATCAGAATAAAGCCGCCCGACATGAAAAACAGTGTAATGAGCATGACGGTCAGCAGCGTGGCCATCACGCTCGCTTCCCCCTGCCCCAAAGGGTCGACCAGCTGCTCCATGGTCGAACCCCGTTGCAGGTCGATCAGTTCGCCAGCCACCTCGGCAGCCCAGAACGGTATGCCGAACAACAGGCCGATCAGCAGCCCGATCAGCAACTCCTTGATCATCAGCCCCGCGAGGAAAAAACCGCTGTGCTCGGGCATAGAAGTGAACGCCGAGAACACCGGCAAGATCATCGGCACCGAGATCGCCACTGCCACGCAGCCACGAATCATGCCGGTCAGGCCCAGACGATTGAATGCCGGGGTAATGATCACCACACCCATCGCCCGCGAAGCTGCCAGCGATGCGGAACTGATCACCGGATAAGCGATTTCGATGAACGCATTGGTCAGATCAGCGCCCATGACGACTCATCGGGTCCACAAGGGAAAGTTGTCCAGCACCTGATTGCCCAGCTCTGCCACCTGCCCGGCCAGCAACGGCCCGACAAACACGATCACCAGCAATACCGCTACCAGCTTGACCACTTGCGGCAGTGTCTGGTCCTGGATCTGGGTCAGTGCCTGTAACAGGCCCACACTGAGGCCGACGACAATGGCCACGATCAACGCCGGAGCGGAGAGCAGCAAGACAGTCATCAGCGCCTTGTTCATCAGCGAGAGAAAAACATCCTGGCCCACGGCGTCAGCCTCCGTAGCTCAGGATCAGACCGTGCATCAGTCTTGACCAGCCACTGAGCGCCACAAACAGAAAAATCTTCAACGGGATTGAAATCAAGGTGGGCGAGACCATCGACATGCCCATCGCCATGAGCACATTGGAGACCAACAGGTCGACGACCAGAAACGGGATATAGAGCAGAAAACCGATCTCGAAGGCACGGGTCAGTTCAGAACTGACGAACGCCGGAATCAGCACGACAAGATCGTCATCGCGCAGATCGGCTCGCGCCTCGGGCGACCATATGGTTTCGGTGGCCTGGACGAAAAAACCGCGTTCGCTTTCATTGGCGAACTTCGAAAGGTGCGCCTGTAATGGCGGGCGCAAGGCGCTGCCGAGTTCCTCCAGTTGCTGGACATTCTGCAGGCTCAGATCGCGGCCTTGCACCTCCCGGTACATGTCGCCGATCAGCGGCGTGGTCACGTACACCGACAGAATCAGCGCAATGCCGTAAAGCACCAGATTGGGCGGCGTCTGCTGCACGCCCAGCGCATTGCGGATCAGAAACAGCACCACGGATATCTTCATGAATCCCGTCAGCGTCACGACGGCCAGAGGAATCAAACCGATAGTAGCGACGACCAGAATGATTTCGATCAGGTTCGGCTGGTAACCGTTCATGAGGCAGTGAAACCCAGCAGTCGCACACCCAGACCGTCGCCGATACTCACCAACTCGCCACGGCCTATACGGCGGCCATTGACCATCAGGTCCACCTCATCGTGCCTCGAACCGGCCAGCGGCAACAGGCTGCCCGGCGCCATCTCGCGAAGTTGCGCCAGCGTCAGTTCAACGCTGCCCAGTTGGCAGACCAGCGTAAGCGGCAGCTCATCCAGCGAAGTATCCAGATCGGAACCGTCGGTCATTTCACTCATCGAATCGTTCCTGTTGAAAGTGTGGGAAACATAATGGGGACTGACGGTGCGCAGAGGACCCAGCCATTCGAGGGTTTCACCCTGGTGCCTGGCAACCGTCTGGTAGCGCTTGCCCAGCCGCAGCAGCACCTGCGTGTCGGCCAGGGTGTCGAGCATGACCACATCGCCCGGCACCAGACTGTGCAGCTCTGTGGTGGTTAATGGCGCCTGTCCGGCCTCGACACTCAACGTGAGCACCAATGCATCAAGCGGCTGCGGTCTTGTAACGGCGTTACGGTCGAGCAGCGCGATGACGTGCCGGGCGCTGTCAGCATTCAAATGTATTTCCAGCGTCTGTGCCTGCCCCTCATCAGGCCGCACTTCCAACGCGAGCCTGAGTGGATTTTCGAGCGGATGTGCAGGCCACGGGAGCACCTGAACAGGCTCGCCCGATAATGCTTCCAGAGGCTCGATCCAGCTCAGCCAGGCCTGCTCCAGTAACAAGGTGTCGGTCTGGGTATCGACTGACGCACCTGGCAGCCAGCCCAGCCCTGACAGCTCGAAAAGACGCGACGGAACGACAAGTTCGAGGTAGACCTGTCCGAACCTGATGGCCACCCTCACCGGTCGGCGACACTCGCCACCTGCGCTGGCCAAGCTCACGTGCATGGGGCGCTGCCCAAGAACGATCCGCCACGGTGCTGTCTGGCGATGCAACAGGTTATGCAAACTCAGCAGATCAGCATCGAACCGGGCAAGCCGGCTTCGGACTGAACCAATACCTGGAGGCGAAGGCATTGGCTGTACGCACACCGTCATCGCTCGTCTCCAGGTGGGGATCCTTTGACGGGCAGGTCTGCCTGATCGGCCTCATCGCGCTGCTCACTGGCCCGCGCATCGTTGCGCATGCGCTGTTCGACGAGGTTCTGCCAGGCTCGGGACTTTTTCAGCTGTTCAAGGTGCGCCTGCCTGAGCCGCTTGCGTGCCTGCTCTTCAGTCTCAAGGTTCAACACCGCATTATCGGCATCGGCCTGCAATGCCTTGCGTTCGTCATGCAGTTGCTTCAAGCGCTCCTGAACGACCTTCCACTCGCTGACCGACAGGCCCTCGCTGAGCTGGCCGACCGCCTGCTCGGCCTCCTGAGCCAGTTGTTCCCGGTGCAGGCGTAACTTTTCCCGAGCCTGATCCAGCTCGGTGTGGCTATCACGGCAGCGCTCCCGTTGAGCGCCAAGATGAGCGGCAGCGCGCTGCTCACGCAACAGACGCAAGGCTTGCAGGCTATACAGGTCGGCCTTCTTCATCGTTTTTTTCCATAGCAAAGACCAATCGGCGTCGAGTCGTAGAGTGAAGCAGGAGCCGAATCGAAAAACGGGCTCATGCCAGCACCTTGCGCAGGCGGGCCAGAGTTTGCGCAAGGCTGTCATGTTCGGAGGGCGGCTGACGCAGAAATGCCTCAATCAGCGAATGGCGGGCAATGGCCTCGTCGGCTATCGGGTCACTGCCAGCCGCGTACTCACCCACCTGAATCAACAGTTCGATTTCCTGACGACGGGCAATCAACTCACGCAGCCGTGATGCCAGTTGCCTGTGTTCGGCAGTCGCAATGTGGTCCATCAAGCGGCTGCGACTGCGTAAAACATCGATTGCCGGAAAGTGATCGCGCTGCGCCAGTTCGGCGCTCAGCACGATATGGCCATCAAGAATTGAGCGAGTCTCCTCGGCCACCGGGTCCATGGCCGCATCACCTTCGGTCAACACGGTGTAAAGCGCCGTGATGCTGCCCTGCGGGCCAGGGCCGGCGCGCTCCAGCAGGCGCGGCAATGCCGAGAAAAAAGAAGGCGGATAACCGCGCCGGGTCGGCGGCTCCCCCACTGCCAGACCAATTTCGCGCTGGGCACGGGCAAAACGGGTCAGGCTGTCCATCAACAAGAGCACATTGCGCCCCTGATCACGGTGATACTCAGCCAGAGTGGTCGCTACGTAAGCCGCCCTGACCCGTTCGGCGGCGGGCCGGTCGGAGGTGGCAACCACCGCCACGGTACGTGCCCGGGCCGTGGCGTCGAGTTGCCCTTCAAGCAGTTCGCGTACTTCACGGCCACGCTCGCCAATCAGCCCGATGACGATCACGTCGGCATCGCTATTGCGAACGATACTCGCCAACAAGGAAGACTTGCCCACCCCCGGCTCACCGAAAATACCCATGCGTTGCCCCTGGCCAAGGGTCAGCAGGCTGTCGATAGCTCGTATGCCCAATGACAGTGGCTTGACGATTCGCTGGCGGCTGAAGGGCGCCGGAGGTTCTGCATGCAATGGATAATGCTGCATCCCGAGCGTGGCAGTCGGCGCAGGTCCGTCGAGAAACTCGCCCATAGGGCTGATCACACGACCCAGCAAGGCATCACCAACCTGCACGCCGAGCGCCTGGCCTGTGGCGATGATCTGGGTGCGCGTCGAAAGGCCCTCCATCGAGCCGATAGGCGACAGGATCGCGTCATCTTCATCGAAGCCGATAACTTCCGCCGACAGCTCTCGGCCGTTACCCGGATCGCGCAGCACACATAACTCTCCAATGCCTACGCCGGCGACGCTGGCGCGCAGCAACACGCCACGAATACTGCGCAGCGTCCCACGCATGGGCCTGGGCTGGGCGAATTGCAAGCGCAAACCGAGGTTGGGCAGCAGCGTCGTCAGGGCCTCAGTCATCGCGAATCACCTTCTGCCAGCGGCAACAGCGCACGGCGCAGATTATCCAGCTGGGCCTCCAGCCCGAGCTCCACGGACCCCGCCGGGCCATCCAGCCGCGCCTGCCCTGCATCAAGCTGATCATCGCCTTCGATACTCAGCGAATGCAGGGGCAGCGGCGCGTGGGCCAGGTGCTGGCGCAGACCTTCGACTTCAGCTCCGGGCACATGCAGAGTCAACGCCTGATCCTGACGAAACGCTGCCAACGCCTGCGCAGTACAGCGCAACAGCCGCTCGCGCTCGTCAATCTCTCCCAGTACCTGTCGGGCGATACCCAGTGCCAGTTCAGCCAGCGAGGTTTCCAGCCCGGCAAGGTAGCGGTCGACATCGACGCTGGTCTGTGCCAGCAATGCAGCGGCCCGTTCGGCGCCCTCCTGTCTGGCATGCTCGAAGCCTTCGGCGCGAGCCTGTTCGAGCCATTGCGCGCTGTTTTCCCGCACGCAACGTGCCTCTTCATGTGCGGCTTCGATGAAGGCAAATCCGTCGATCCAGCGAGCGGCATCGGCAGCACGCAACACCCGGGAGCCTGGTCGGGTTGGCAGATCACTCATGGCTGCTGATCTCCGTCAGGTGTCGAGCAACGGTTTGCACCACCGTCACCTGTTTTGCATCATCTTGTGCAGCGTGCACAGGTTCAGCCAGCCGCAGCCGCAACCAGGCCTGCAGTTGTGCAGGACAGGACTGCAGCCAGGCGGCCACACAGGCAGCGCCATCGCGATCGATGGCCTGGAGCAACTCGGCAGGTGCACGCAATAGATTGGCCGCACCGGCCAGATGCCGATGAGTGAGGGCCAGCGAGAATGTGTCGTTACCCAGCAGACGACGGTACTCGCTGACCACTTCGCCACGAATTTCCTGACTCAGCGTTGCCGCGTGCCAGACCGCACCACACAGGCGTGGCAAATGCGAAAAATCGCCTTCGCTCAGCAGCAGTACAGCCAGATCCTGTTCCGCAGGCAGGTCCAGCTGCGCCAGGGGCTGTAGCTTGAAATGTCCGGTCAGCAATTGTTCAAGGCGTGCGGTGAAACGCGGTGAATCGCGTAACGCTGCAAGTCGGGCCGCATCAACGTCACGTTCAAGGCATTCGGCCAGACAGCGCTCGCGGACAAAGGCCAAGGGACGTTCGACCAGTACGTGCCACTGGCTGGTCAGCGCCGTATTCATGACGCTTCACTCAACACGTATGAGCCCTCGCCCCGGCGTCGCTGCCAGAACTGTCGGCCCAGCAGTCCGGCAAGCACCAGCGCAACCAGCAGCAGAGTGCCAAACAGCCAGCGTGCCGCTGGCAGGTCATCTTCAAGCATCCAAAGACCCAGGAAACTGCCCAACTGCGGCTGGGCACTGGCCTTGTCGGGGATGACCGCCTTGATCGCCGTGACTGAAACACCGTCGTAGCCCAGACCGGAGATACCGTTGGCAACCAGCGTCTTGATCTGCGGGATCAGCACATTGATGTCGGTTCGCGGGTCAAAACGGACCAGCACCGATGCCGAGGACGGCGAAATCACCCGTTTGAGTAAATCATTGTCAGGCAGCACGACATGCACCCGCGCGGACAGAATGCCATCGATCTGCGAAACGGTATGGGACAGCTCCTCGCTCAGCGCATACACCATCTGCGCGCGCTCCTGCACCGGCGAGGACACCAGGCCATTGCCTTTGAAAATCTCTCCCATATTGGAAAAGCTCTGCCCTGGCAGGCCTGCGTCGTCCAACGCCGCCATCGCCTGGGCAAAGCGCTTTTCGTCGACCATCACCTTGAGCTGACCGTTGTCCTGAACCTTGCGTGACGCCGGGATGCCATCACGCAACAGCACCGCCAGCATGGCGTTGGCCTCACGCTCGCCGAGGTTGGTGTAAAGATCGATATCGCAGGCCTGCAACAGGCTGGCAAGCGTTGCCACTATCAACAGGCGCAAAACACGGCGGCGTTTGGACATGGTTCATTGACCTTTTAGAAGGGTGTTGGCAGAACCGGATATCTGGGTTGCCCCGCGTACCACCATCTGGGTTTCGATGGAGTAATCGAACATCCGTCCAAGCGACTGGACGATGCGATCGACCTGCGGCTCACCTACCTTGCCCGGCGCCTGAGCAGCGCTGCTGGCTGGGCTCGGAGCATGATTGGCGGACTGCAGCGCATTACCCTGGGTCAGCGCATCGGCCCGCTCTGAGAACTGCCGCGAGCGGTCAATAAAACCATCCAGTCGCTCCATCAGGTTGCTACCGATCTGATGCGGGCTGGCGCCCTGCGGCATGCCTTTGGAAGTCTCGGCCATGTGTTCGAAGAGGTTCTGGGAAGCCTGCGGAACCCCGCCTCCTCCCGGCGAAGGCAAGGCAGCCGCCGCCGGTGATGCAGCTGGATTGACGGTCATGGTCGGAACCTATTCAGAGTCGTCGTCAGATTGGGCTTCGTTGAGCATTTCCTGAGCGCGCGGCATGATAATGAACTGCCCGCCAATGGTGACCGCCTGGGTAATCAGGGCATCGTTGAACTCACTGTCGCTGGCAGCCTGCTCGGCGTTTTCGACGGCGGCGTTGAAGCGCGATTCCTGACTGGAAACATTGATGTCTACATTGCTGTCTACGGCGTTGATGGACATGGGTAGTGCTCCTTCTTCGGTTTACTGACGGTCGGTAGCGACTTGAGTGACGACACCGCCACGAAACACCCGCACGCCGCGTTCACGCACTACAGGCGCGATTTCGGCGGCAGGTTGACGATCCACATGGTGCTGAATCTGCGCCAGCCAGGCTGGCGGCCCTGAAACAAAAAGGCTGTCGCTATCGGGGCTGACGCGGCTGGACATCGGCTGGCCGGACACTTCCAGCCGCGCCATATAACGCTGCAACTCTTCAAGCCGCGGCCCTTGCAGGTCGAACACACGGGTGGCGACCTCATCGGCACCGGCGATGTGCAGTACGTTGCCGTCGAAGTACCAGCTCAGTTGATTCGCATCGCACAAGCGGGTGAGAAACTCACCGGCATCCTCGCCACGTACCGTGCCTCTTGCGTTGCCCCGGACCTTCTCGGAAAACACCACGATCAGGCCAAGGTGCTGACCGAACTCAGTCAGCGCACCGCGAATATCCTGGTCGACCAGCACGTAGGCGTAAGGCTCTGAGAACCAGTCTGGCTGACGTTCCGAGGCGGCCTTAAGCACACCGGATAACAGGCACAGCAGGATCAGCATCAGCAATTTTGAAACTGGCGGGTCAGCCCTGAAGTGCTTCATGACGCCCTCCGTGACAATGCGACGGCCGCTGGCAGACAGGCTTCAGAAAACGGTCGCTATTCAGCGCAGGGGCTATAAAATGGCGCTCGTCCTCAAAGGCTGTCGATGGCTGAAACGCCTCGCCCCGCCCCCTTTCACAAGAGCCCTGCCCATGCCACCTCGTTCCGTCCCCACGTTGTTGTTGCTCGGCTGCCTGAGTCTGGCGGCGTGTTCGACTCAGCCCAAATCCGACGCCAGCTACGAGCGCTTCATGCAACTGGCCGCCGACCTGGAGAAACGCGGCGACTCGACGACGGCAGCGTCGTTCTACCAGCGCGCCACGCAGCAGCCCGAAGCGGGTGTCGAGGCGTGGCGCAAACTCGGTGCAGCCCTGCTCGTCAGCAACGACACGCGTGGCGCAGAGCGTGCTTATCAACGGGCGCTTGAGCTGAAAGCCGACGACCCGGATGCGCTGCTGGGCCTGGGTACTGCGCAGTTGCGTCAGGGCAAGCTGGAACGCGCAATCGCTGCGCTGACCCAGGCCGCCAATGCGTTGCAGCAGCCACAGGCCTGGAACCGTCTGGGCATCGCGCACATTCTGAGTGGTCAGGCCGACGCCGCTCAAAGCGCCTTCGGCACCAGCCTGCGCCTGGCCCCGAACGACCTCGACACCCGATGTAATCTGGCTCTGGCATACGCTCTGGGCGATGACGACCAAAAGGCCCTGGAGACCATCCGCAGCGTCAGCCAGTCGCCCCTTGCGCAACCCCGGCATCAACGCAACCAGCTGCTGGTCATGGTCCTGGCCGGAAAAGAGAAAGATCTCAAAAACATGACCTTCGACGACATCCCCAAGGCCGAACGCGGCAAGCTGATCGCCGAAGCCCGGCGCGTCAAGGCCATACCGGACCGCGCCGAGCAGGCTCGTGAACTGGGGCTGATTGACGCTAACTGAGGTCATCGGGCCTCCTGTGTGTCGGTGCTGGCCTGTTGCTCTGCCTGACGCCGACGCAGCTCTTCGCGGTCATACCCGTCGATGTAAACCTGCGCGGCGCGCCCGACCGGTGCAGCCATGACAGGCCCGGTGTTACGGCCGTGCATGACATCTGCGCGCTGCTCGACCATTTGCAGCAGAATCAGGTTGCTCGCACAGCCCGGCGGCAACAACGGCTGAAAATCCTCACCTACACCGATCTCGTCCTGTGCAGCTGGTTGCACACAGGCCTGGGGCACCAGCTCCACACGGCCATCGGCACGGGTGATCGCCGCATAATCCGGTGAATAGCTCACTGGGTCGAGGTGGGTCTTGCAGCCTGCCAGCAGACATAAAAGCATCAGAACCGGCGGGCGTGACATAGCGCAGATAAGGTTCATGGCCATTCCCTTTCAGTTCATGTAAAAGCCGAATGCGCCACCACTGCGCGGACCTGCCGACGCGGTACTGGTGGCGCGCTGTTTGTCCAGCGGCGTCGCCACCACGCGATCCTTGACCGGCTCGACCAGATACGGAGTGATCAGAATCACCAGTTCGGTTTCGTTGCGCTGAAAGCGCTTGGAGCGGAACAGATTGCCCAGAATCGGCATGTCGCCCAGCATCGGCACCTTGTCCATGTCCTGGCTGCTTTCACGCTGGAACAGCCCGGCGATGGCAAACGTCTGACCACTGCCGACTTCCACACGAGTGTCGGCACGTCGCACCCTGAACGACGGCACCTGATAGCCGTTAACGTCCAGTGTGGTGGTACTCATCAGGCTGCTGACCTCGGGACGCACCTGCAACGCAATGCGCCCGTTGGGCAGCAGCGTCGGGCTGAACAGCAACGACACGCCGTAAGGCTTGTATTCGATACCGACCACTTCACGGTTGACCGGCACCGGCACCGCCACTTCACCGCCAGCCAGAAAGCTCGCAGTCTGCCCGGTCATGGCGGTAATGTTCGGCTCGGCCAGAACTTCGAGCACACCGTTGCTTTGCAGCGCCTCCAGCATCGCGTCGATGTTGATATTGCCCGACGCAAGCCCGGCGCTGATCACGTTCGACGCGCCGCCCGCTGCATCGGCGGCCAAAGCGCCCCCCGTCAGCAGACCGAATGAAAAAGTGCCGTTATTGAACAAGGCATTCCAGTTCACGCCATAGCGCAACAGCTCGGAGCGCGAGACTTCGGCGAAACGCACGCGGATATTCACCTGGGCCGACCCTGCGTAAGTGGCACTGTTTATCGTCGACTGAAAGTTCTGCCCCTCGGTGCTCAGCAAGGCATTAAGATCGGTTGCTTCACCGACATCCTGCACGGAGCCACTGGCAATCACCCGGCTGCCGGAGGCATTGATCCGCGCCTGACTCTGCGGGTGCAACGCCTTGAGCGGGCGTGTCACAGCAGCAGTGCCGCTGCTTACCGCCAGACTCAACGCAGCGGTCTCCCGGCCCTCGCTGTCCAGGGCAATCAGACTGGTCTGCCCTGCGGCCTTGCCGAACACGTAGATGACGCCGGGTGACACCACCTGCAAGTCGGCAATACCCGGCTCGGCCACCATCACCGAGTCCACGGGGGCTGAAAAATGCAGAACGCGGCCTTCACCGATGGCCAGATCGACTGTGCCTTTGGCTCCTTTGGCAATGTTTTCGGCAAACGAACCTGTGGCCATGAGCAACGCGCCCACACCCACGAGAAACATCCGGATTACGCTTACTGAGGTCATGAGGCAGTCGCCAGAGGAGTGACAGCACCGGCCCTGGATGCCGGGCGTGCAAGGACATCGGTCAGGCTGACAGTGCCGACCGCTTGAAGGTTGTATTCACTGGCCAGCTCGCGAAAAGACAGAACCGCCAGTTGCAGCTCGCCGCGCACGATGAGACGGCGCATGCACCGACGCAGCTCCGAATGCACAAGCAACACCGTCGAATCATGTTCCGGCAGCATGTCGCACAGGCGACGCAGCTGTACCAGTACGGTCCGGCCGATGTCATCGGGCAGCGAATCGCGACTCTTTTCCTGGCGAGCCAGCGTGGCGCGCAGTTGTTCTTCGAGCGCAGGTGCCAGTACAAAGGCGCTGATCACCCGGTTGCGATCGGCATACTGATGACTGATCTGCCGCGCAAGTCCTGCGCGCAGATGCTCGGTCAGTCTGCCCGCGTCAGATTCAATACTGCCCCACTCCACCATCGACTCCAGCAGGCCGCGACGATTGCGTATCGATACCCCTTCAGAGACCAGCAAACGCAAGGCCTCTGCGATACGCTGCAGCGGTAGAATGCGCAGCACTTCCTTGATCAGCTCACCGTACTTACCCTCAAGCTGTTCCAGCATCAGGCGGGTTTCCTGAATACCCAGAAAGTCGGCGGCATAACGGCGCAACATACGGTCCAGTACTTCGCGCAACACTTCATCGGCGAACAGAAAACCAATACCGGCATCCTGCAAACGTTCCGCATGCTCACGCCCTGCCCAGCGGCCGGGACGGGAACCGATCGGCGAAGGCGCTTCAAAGGTTTCGACAGAAACCAGTTGTGCATGCACCGGATCGTCCTGCAGCAAAAGCGCCTTGCCGCTGAATTCGCCCTCACTGACGGGTACACCTTCAAGCTCGACCTGGAAACGATCGACTGGCAGGCTGCGGTCCAGATAAACCTCGGGTAGCGGCACCTCGACACCCAGATCGATGCGAATGTCGTGACACAACGCTTCGATACGCTGACGCAGGGGCTGCAACGGGGCGGCCTCGGCCAGTCCGGTTCCGATACTCAACAGCACCTGGCTATCGCGTGGCCGCTCGGCGCTTTCCAAGGCATCTTCCGCAGCATCGTTCGAAGCCCCGGAAGCGCCAGAGGAAGCACCGGGCTCGGCCATCGTTTCATGCTCTGGCAGCTCGTCCTTGACCAGTGACCGGGCAGCACGACGATCCCGGTGCCAGAGCACAAACGCACTGCCGCCCAGCACGGCGGCCAGACCGACAAACACCAGCAATGGAAACCCCGGCAGCATGCCTACGCCCAGCAGGATCAGCGCAGTCAGACCCAGCGCACGATGGCTGGCGCTCAGTTGCCTGACAATCTCGGTGCCCAGGTCACGCTCTTCGCCGTCGCTGTTGACGCGGGTCACCACGGTCCCTGCGGCTACAGAAATCAACAGTGCCGGGATCTGCGCGATGAGGCCGTCACCGACGGTCAGTAACGAATAGACATGCGCGGCTTCGGCGAACGGCATACCGCGCTGGACCATACCGATCATCATGCCGCCCAGCAGGTTGACGAACAGAATCACCAACCCGGCAATGGCATCACCCTTGACGAACTTCATGGCGCCGTCCATGGCTCCGAACATCTGGCTTTCACGCTCCAGGCGTGAACGACGACGTCTGGCCTCGAACTGGTCGATGTCACCGTTGCGCAAGTCGTTATCAATGCTCATCTGCTTGCCGGGCATCGCATCCAGGGTGAAACGCGCAGCGACTTCGGCGACCCGCTCAGCGCCCTTGGTAATGACCACGAACTGGGCAACCGTAATGATCAGAAATACGACCAGCCCCACAACGACCTGACCGGCAATCACGAAATCACCGAACGCCTTGACGATATGACCGGCATTGCCGTCCAGCAGAATCAGGCGAGTGGTGGTGATCGAGAGCGACAAACGAAACAGCGTGCTGAGCAGGATCAGCGGCGGCAGCGCGGAAAACTCCACCGAGTGGTTGATGTAGAACGCGACGATGAGAATCAGCAGGCTCAGGGCGATGTTGACTCCGATCAGCGCGTCCACCAGATAGGTCGGCATCGGGATGATCATCATCGCGATAGCCATCAGCATGAAAGCAACGATGATCACATCTGTGCGTTTAGACGCAGTTACCGCCAGGCGATTCAGGGCATTCATGAGGGTCATTGCGCAGCCCTCCGTGCTTCCAGGTAGCGTCTGAAGCATTGCCGCGCGTCGTCCTTGCGGCCGGCCTTCCACAACGCGCGGCTACGCAACAGAAGCAGCGCGGCGCTCTCGCCTTGCTGCTCGACCAGCCTGTCCAGTGCCGCAATGGCCCGGTCGGTGTCTCCGCTGTCGGTGAACGCCAGCACCAGGCTGTGCAGCAGCGCGCTGTTCGTGGGTGCCAGCTGTACTGCAATCAGCAACATCACCAGCGCACGTTGTGGCTGGCCGCTGCGCCGGTACAGATCACCCATACCGTGGAGCAACTCTATGCATTCGCGATCCTGACTGATGCTCACGACTGCACCTCGGCGCGTTGCTGTTCCAATAGCAGCCGCATGTCGATCTCTTCACGAATCACGTCTTCGGCGAGCTCGCGGATCTCCGGCTCGGCGTCCAGTGCCGGTAATACTTCGTCCAGCACATAGCGCAGTACTTGTAGCGAACGCGCCGTACCAAAAAGCTGCGCATTGACACCAGAAGCCTGCCCGGTCTGCTCCAGCTCGCCACGCAACGAACGACGAACCTTGCGCTCGCGCTGATCAAGCAGCGCTTCGAAACGGGTTCCCTGACGCGGCTGCGCCGGAGCAACGCGCTCGACTGCGGGCAAAGAATCGGCTGAAGGCGGCGCTACGGGCCGCAGATCGACTTTCATAAAGTGAAGGCAAACCTTTCATCACCGCGCACAAGACGGACCTGATTGCCCTCAATGCTCTCCAGCCTCCAGTTGTCAGGTAACAGTGCGCCGGGATAAACACGCTTGCCATGCTCATCGATCACGTAGGGATTGCGACCAAACCACACCGCCTGAAAACGCACGCGAGGTGCCGCAATCGCCGCGCTTGCCTGCACGTTGGGCGTCAAGACAATATGCTGGCCAAACCGAGTGTCAAAGGCCTGTTGAATCTGCAGCCAGCTGCTTTTTTGGGCAGCGGGAAAAGCGCCCTCGACACTGAGCTGCCCGCCCTGTTCCTCAACCCGCAATTGCGTGAGCCTGGCGTCCTGCAACGCGCCCTCGAGCCAGCTTCTAGCCTGGCTAAGTGTAGGGGCGTTCTTGCCGGGCACTGACGAACCAGGGACGGGATCTGCAATGGAGTGCCGGGCCGACTCGGCAGGTGCACGAAAGGCAAATGCAGTGGCACATGTCACCAGCAACAAAAGTGCAGCCAGTGCTGGCCATTTAAGCAGCACCAGGCGGCGGGACACAGAGGGGATGGCTCGGGCACTTCGTGTGCTGCGCAAGCACAACCTGCTCTGTCCGACCAGCAACTCGACAGGCAAGGAGATTCGTTGACCGTGGCCGACGTTGACAACCCGACGTTGGCCAAGGCTATCGAAAACCGTCACATCGCCGCCCAAGGCTTCTATTGCGACGTATTCAACGGAGAATCGCAGACGAACATGTTGCTCGGCCACATCAGCATCGCCCAGCACAAGGTCGGCCGGGGCGGCACTGCCAATCACATAGACAGGATTGTCCAGGAGCAGCGAAACGCCCTGATGCAAACCATGAAGAATTTCGAGCCGGGCTACGCCGCTTTCTTGCACAGAAGCGTCGGGCGTTCCGCTCAATGAGATCAAGGCTGTCATGATCGAGTCACCACCGTGTGATCTACCGGAAACGGCATGTCAAAGCCGGGCAAAACTGTCGATCGGAAGAATTTCGATGCGCAGTGAATGCAGGCAGCTGTAGCGCTGCCTGCATGACAACGTCAGTTCTGTGGACGTTGCTTGGTAGCATCCAGCTCTGCTTTCTTGGCAGTGGAGATTTCAGTGATCTTGGCCGATTTCTCGATAGCCATATCAAAGGTCGCCGACATTTTTTCGATTGCTGCGTCTGAATTGCCGGAGCTTACGGGTGGAGTCGAACTCATGTTGTTTCTCCTTGCTTCGAGTAGGGATCTATCTGCGGATTAACAACCGGCTCAAGAACAGGTCAATGTGCCATTACACAACAGCGATGCAGAGACACTACGCTATTTGCCGCGTTGCCAATTAATAGTAATCAGCGAAACTTGTTCGATGCTGTGAAACGTTGTGAAATCAGATTTCACAACAAATTAATACCGCAAACCAACAGTGATATCAAAGTGATATTTATTTCTGGTTTATTTCTGGTGATATTAATTTTTTATGTACCACGAGACGGGGCTCCAACGTTTACGGGGTGTTCGCCAGGGCCTTTATTATTTATCGACGCGTGTGAATTGTTGTGAAAAGAGATTACCGATCCGCCACTTCACTTGTCGGAATGATAGTGTCGGCCCATAAGCCCTGTTCTTTTGATTTGAAAACGAGACGCCGTTCAAACTATTCACGCGAATAAAGAGTTCGTCGTTGAACACAGGGTTTCGTTTGCCTCGTGGCACTCAGTTATTGAGTCGCCTGCTCCACGTCCAGCGGTTAACAACAGGAGTTATATGCTATGTCGACGTCCACGATCAGCCCGGCGCCTGGCCCTCTTCCGCCCCTCGCACCAGGCGCGAATGCCCGAACGCGATTCAACCAGGTGCTGCAGACCAGCAACCGCAATGGCGGCCAATACCGGCCAGCGGGCGCAGACGAAAAGGCACCTGCGCTGGGCAGTTACGCATCGATAGAAAAGCCCGGCACTGTGGCGGCTGACACCGTGCGCTACGTCACTCAGGAAGGCGATCAGGTACTGGTAAGCAAATCCACCAGCCCGGAGCTCTATCGTCAGGTCGTCGAAGACCAACCCCGAGTGGCAGGCTTCAGGGCCAGTGTGGCTGCTGGCTACTCCCCGGCCAAGGCTGATGCTGCCGCGCCAGCGACGCTGAGCGGCTATGCCCGTATCGGAGCACCGGACGAAATGGGGCCGGGGCTGATTCGCTATGAAGCCGCCGATGGCAGCAAGGTCATCGTTTCGCAGCAACAGAACCCGGAACTCTTCAAACAGGTGGCGTCGGATTTCAAATCGCTATCCGGCGTAGGCAGCAGTCAGCGGGAAGGCTACAGGGTGGCAGGTGCGGACGAAAAGCCGCCGGAAAACATTGCAGGCTTTGCAGTGGTCGGCCCGGTGGATGAAGTCGGGCCGGGCGTGATGCGTTATGTCGACCGTGAAGGCAATAAAATCGTTGTGGCCAAGAGCGACAATCCTGAGCTGTACAGTGCGGCCAAAGACGCCTTCAATACCCTGACCGGGCTGAACACGAGCGAAGCGCAAGGTTATCGCAGGGCGGGTGACAACGAAGTATGGCCACCCGTATTCGGCACCACCGTCGGCCCGTTGAATGAGGTTGGCCCGGACACTATTCGTTACGAGCACAACGGAGAGAAGGTCGTGGTCACCCGTGACGACAATCCGAAGTTGTTCGATTATCTGGCAGCGCTGCAAACCATAGTGTCGGACCCGCAAAAAAGAACTGCGATGGAAACCGCAGTCAACGAAGGGCAGATTCTTGCTGACCGCAACACCCCCATTCCCAGCTTGAACGACATTACACAGTTCACTTGGGTGTCTGGCCAGGAAGGAAGCCAGATCACCTATCAGAATCAGAGCGGTGAACGGATTGTCGTCACTGAAGCCTTGACCCCTGAACTATTCGACAAAGTAACCACCCTCCATGACGCCTGGAACAAGATCAACAGCAGCCGGGAAGAAGGTTACACGTTGGCTGAGCCTCATGACTTTTTGAAGAATCAGGACATAACCATCGGTTCACCGGACGAATTGGGCGCGGGTCTGATTCGTTTCGAGAACAGCGATGGCAAGTTCATCGTCTCCAGGGATGCCAGCCCGCAGTTGTACGATGATGTGGTGGAGAAATGGAATGAGCTGGGCACCGGCAATATCGGTGAAACCCGCAGTCGGCATAACCTGCCGCCCGTGGCCGAGCTGGATCTGATGGGGCAGAAAACCGGCGTGAAAGCCGATAAGGGTGATGAGAATTCCGAAGAGCTGAATGTCGGCGAACTGGCGACCAAGGAACTGCTCGACCAATACCGCGATGGCGTGAACAAAGGGGATATTGCCAAGGATGACCCTCGCGCAAAACTGGTCAGGGCGATCGAGGCGCAGGCTGCTTATGACAACGGTCGCGGCCTGACCGGTTATGAAGAGGCCAAAGGCGCCTTCGGCGGCACCTGGCGCGAATTCGACAGCAAACAGACCCAACTCAGTTCGGCCGACATGCACGACATCATTGATGGCGGCAAGCTGCAAGAACAACTGACCACACTGTTCTCTGATCCGACCGTGCAGCAGGACTACCAGAGCAAGATGACCGATGCACTGGGCAAAGTGCCCAACAAGGACGAAATCAAGCAGAAGCTGCTCGACCTCACCGCCAATCCTGATTACGTACTTTACCTCAAGGACCTGAAAAAGCAGGGCCTTGGCCAGGAGGCGCAGAAAGACCTGAGCGACACCCTGTCCTCACTTGCGCTGGTCGATCCAGAAGGTGCCAGCAAGGCGGCACAGTCTATTCAGGCCGATGGTTTGACCAGCGATCTCAACGATCTGGTCGCCGACCCGTCGAAGATAAGCGACGAGAATAACGCCCTCGCCACCAAGGACCTGTTCGGCCTGCTCAAGGCAGAGCTCAAGGGCTTTCTGGTCGATATGCCGCGCTTCCTGCAGCCCACCTTCGAGAAATTCCTTCAGGAAGGTGTCGTGGGCAACGCCAAGCCCGCAGACATCGCCAAGGCGCTCAAGGAGGTCGGTGATGCCTATCAGAAAAACGGCAAGGTCAGCGAAGCAGACATCAAGACAGCTCTTTCCAAACCCTACATACCGGTCGCTGATCGCGGCAAACTGGGCGAAATCTTCAATACGCTCAATAGCAAAGGCGTCATGGGCTCCGTTGCAGCAGGCGTGTCGCTGTTCTCGGCGATTTATCAACTGGTCGGCAACGGCGGCAAACTGGGCGAGACACCGATTCAGCGCCTGGGCATTGCCAAGGACTTCCTGAGCTTTGCCGGCGGTGCCAGCCATTTCGTACGCCTGGCTGATCAGGTTGGCGACCTGATGGGCAAAGGCGGCCTGGTGGACATGCTGGGGCTGGACAAGACGTTACCGGAGATCTGGGGCAAGGAAAGCTTTGGCAAGGCCAAGGAAGTCAGGGTCAGCGGCATTTCCGCAAGCAAACTGAGCGAGATCCGCACCGCACTGGATGCGACTGATGAATATCGGCTCAATTCGACGCTGGGCGACATGGCTGGCGGTGCAGAAGCGGAACGCCAGGCCATGGGCGGCATCACCCAGCGGCTGGATGATGCCGTGCAGGCTTCAGGGGCCAAGCTGCCCTCTGGAACTGCCAATAAAATCGCAGGCTCGGTCGTCAAAGTGCTGGGGCCTGCAACGGATCTGGCTGGTGGTTTTGCCGATATCGTACTGGGTGCATTCACCATCAAGGACGGCGTGAAGTCAGGTGACAAGCTGGCTCAGGCCGCAGGCGGCCTGCAAATTGCCGGCGGTGCCTTCGGCGCGTCAGCCGGCGTACTGGGAACCGCGGCGCTGGTGGGTGCAGGCGGCGCGGCGGCCACCGCGCTGGCCGGGCCATTCTTCCTCGTTGGCGTTGTAATTGCTGTCGTCGGCGGGATCATTGGCTATTTCGTCGACCATAACAAAAAGCAGAAAGCATCCGAAAAGGAAAACGACTGGTATCGCGATCTGGCGGCAGACGGTTTGCTGCAGTCCGACTGGGGCGACAAGGTCGAATATGCACACTACTCGATCCACCACTATCGCGAACGCGAAGCGCCTGAAGACGACAGCCTGTTCCGCTTCCAGAGTGCCGAGTGGAAGCATTTCGACGAAACGCCGCAGGAAGGCGGCTCTTCCACCAACCGCCTTGATGATACGTTACACGTGGAATACGGCGAGCCACACAAATCTCCGGATCAACAGAAGCGTGACGAATTGAGAGAAGCACCGCGCTGGAGCGGCTCGAAGGTCTGAGCCATTCATGCATGTTCGACAAGCCGCCGTTCAGGCGGCTTTTCGGTTGATCAGGGAGCGCCGAACAGCATGGTCCAGTACACACCGTAATCAGCGTTGGTAGCCGTCGCGTAGGCCGCGCCGACCTCGGTAAACATCGGGTTCATCAGGTTGGCGCAATGTCCCGGGCTGGCCAGCCAGCTGGCCATTGCCTTGCTGACGGTGCTCTGCCCTGCTGCGATGTTTTCACCGATCTGCCGTCCGCCGTAACCCGCTGCACGGGCGCGATCTGCCGGTGAGTCGTTATCAAAGCCGCGATGCGTGAAGTAATTCTCACTGGCCATCGACTGGCTGTGCCCCTGTGCAGCCATTTCCAGGGTCGTGTTCCAGCTCAGCGGTCTGGCCGAAGGAAACGGCTGCTTGCCACACATGCGCGGCTTGGCACGCGCGGCATTGACCTGCGCCAGAAGTATGCGGCCAGCCGAACGTGCATCTTCCAGGCTTTCGTCGATCAACGGTTTTGCCAATACCACACGCCAATCGCCCCGCTCGCGAGTGATACCGATGTCGGCGTATTGCGGGTCAAGCAAAGCGCCGCAATAGCGTTTTTCGAGCATGCCGAACGCTTCACCGGCGCTCTGCGCGCCAGCAAGTCGTATGGTCCGGACGGTGACCGCCTGATAACCGGATGCCTTGAGCGCATCGCGTGAACTTCCAGCGAAATTGATCGGCAACGCTACGCTGGCGTTGAGCGTCAGCGCTCTGGAGATTTTTGTCATCCGTGCTTCGCAGCGCTGAGGTTGCCCACGAAAATCGTTGATGGCCTGGACCAGCTGTCGCTCGTCACTGGCACTGGCATGGCTGGCGTACATGGGCAGCAGAGGCACGAAGTACAGGCACATGCGCCAGAAATAACGGTGCGATTCAGGCATGAAGACAGACTCGAAAAGTAAAAGGCATGCCATGAATTTCAAGGCCCGAATAAGACCCTGAAAAAACCTCTTGGTTCATGCTGCATTTTCAAATGCAGGGGGTTATTCAAATACCTGTTCCGGCAAAAAACACCGCTGATCCGGGCCTTTTGCGATCACGTTGAATTTACCCTCACCCTGACGATCTTCCCTTACACAACTCTTATACCTGCCGAGAAAGGATTCTTTCACCATGGCCACTCCTCCCGAAACTCCATCGCTGCGCCGGGCAATCACGGCGCCGATGCTGACACTGTTCATCCTCGGTGACGTGCTGGGGGCCGGCGTCTATGCATTGGCAGGCACTATCGCCGGACGTGTCGGCGGAGCCATCTGGGCACCCCTGCTGATTGCCCTGTGCTTCGCCTTGCTGACCGCTGCGTCCTATGCGGAACTGGTGACCAAATACCCTCGTGCGGGCGGTGCAGCGGTGTATGCCGAAAAAGCCTTCGGCAAACCGCTGCTGTCGTTTCTGGTCGGCTTTTCCATGGTGGCGGCAGGCGTCACCAGTGCTGCCGGGCTGGCAGTCGCGTTTGCCGGCGACTACTTCCAGGCGTTGGTAAGCTGGCCCGCGCAGTGGGTATGTGTGGGCTTTCTGGTGATTGTCGCGCTGTTGAATGCGCGTGGCATCAAGGAGTCGTTGTCGGCCAATCTGGTCATGACCCTGATTGAGTTGAGCGGGCTGGCGATGGTGATTGCGGCCGCAGTCTGGTTCGTCAGTCAGGGCAATGGTGTGCCGCAACGTGTATTCGAACTGGACACGAACTCACCGGCCACCGCGATTCTTGCTGCATCGTTGCTGGCATTTTATTCATTTGTGGGCTTCGAGACGTCTGCCAACCTGGCCGAAGAGATCAAGGATGTGCGCAGGGTTTATCCACGGGCGCTGTTTGGTGCCTTGCTTATTGCAGGCGTGGTTTACATGCTGGTCGGCGTGGGCGCGGCCATGGTGCTGCCCGTCGAACAGTTGAAGGCTTCGCAGGCCCCGTTGATGGACGTGGTCAGTGCGTCGGGGCTGGGGATACCTGCCCCATGGTTCGCGGTGATCGCGCTGATTGCGGTTGCCAATGGCGCACTGCTGACCATGATCATGGCCAGCAGACTGACCTTCGGGATGGCTCGTGAAGGGCTGTTGCCCGCTGTGATGGGCTCGGTTCTGCCTCAACGGCGCACACCCGGCGTGGCCATTTTCGCAACCACAGTGGTTGCCATCGCGCTGTCGTTTACCAGCACCCTGACGACGCTCGCTGAAACCGTGGTGCTGTTGCTGCTGTTCGTGTTTCTCAGCGTCAATATTGCGGTTCTGGTGCTCAAGCGCGACAAGGTCGACGCCGGCCATTTTCAGGTTCACTGGGTGATTCCGGTATTGGCGATCCTTTCCTGCCTGCTTTTGCTGACCCAGCAAGGCCCTGAAACCTGGCTGCGTGCCGGCATGATGCTCGCTGTCGGAGCCGCGCTTTATGGGCTCACCCGGCTAGGCAGCTCAGTGCTGGTTTCACACCCGCGCTGAACGGCATTTGTGATGCATGCCACGCGCGTGATTAAGGCTCTACTTCAGTGTGTAACGACGATGTCTGAAATCGAATTGCGCCACCGCTCTTCGATTCTCGCGTCGTCTGCTCGATAGCCAAGAGCGATAACCAGCGGTGTGACGGCACCACGTGGCAGCTTGAGAAGTTTGGCAACTTTCGCACCTGAAAATCCTTCCATCGGGCACGTATCGATGCCCTTCGCGGCTGCGCCAAGCATGATGGTTTGAGCTGCAAAGATGGCATTGCGTGCCGCCCATTGCCGACCGCCGATATGGCCGATGGGGAGTAGCGAGAGGGTCGGTCGGATCAGCGCTGCAAGCGAAACGATCGGCGACCATAAAACAGAAGATCCCACTCCGAGAATCTTCTTGAACATACCTATCTGCTTGCGGTAATAGGCCTTTGAATCTGCTCCCAACACAGACGAACCTTCAACGTGGTCAAGTTGTGCGTTGGCTGTACGCAACCCCAGCGCAGGACTCGCCACGATCACGATGAGCTCGGCCGCTGATGCTGCAGCTTTCTGGCCGTTGCAAGCGACCGCCAAATTCGCTCTGAGCCCAGGATCGCGGACCCAGTGCAGTTGATAAGGCTGCATGTTCCCGCTGGAGGGGGCTTCGACACTGCGCAGGCGTCCCTCCACTACCTGTCTCTGCTGAGAAACTCGACCAGAGCGGGCACCGGGAAAGGCCTGGGGCTTTTTCTGGTGCGGCGCATCTGCGAACGATTTCGGTGGACGCTGACCCTGGAGTCGATGCCGACGCTAGGCACCAGAGCGGAGCTGGATTTCCGGACTCGGCTAGTGCAGTACCGGTAAATTCGACAGCAAGCCTCTATAACTTCAGCGTCATGAATGGCATGAGAAACATCATGAGATTAACGGTGCGACACTATTAATAAGCACGCCAAGTTAAATTTTTTTCACAGGCCAAAAAACAGCCTTACCGTCATAAAAAAAATAGACATTATTCACGTGGCCAACAACCTGCTATTCAGCAACTTTAATGCAGTTATTTGTAGCCACCCCATCATTAAGCCACGCAGAGAAAACATCATGAACCGAGTAACAGCAAAGTCCGCATTGAAAGCTCTCGTTGTGACAACCATTGCAATCATCGGCCTGCAGGGCACGGCATTTGCCGCCACCGGTATACAAACCGCACCAGCTGTCGATGGCAAACACGCGCTCGTGCAAGAGGCCGGCAAGACTGAAGCCACTCGCACCACATCTGCACCACTGCAAGTAGCGACGAGGCTGAAAAACGGCTTCCGTATCAACAACGCCTGTGACGATACCGGCCTCCCTTGCCCGCCTCGCGGCTAAAAGCACCGGTTAAAAACAGCCGCAAAGTAGTCACTTTGCGGCTGCACTGTTATAGAACAATACCGTTGTTACCTGTCCACTCTGCAAGTGATCAGCCCCCTGAACTCAGCCGCTACTTGCATCTCCATCCATGTCGCTCATGCCCTCGCGACTAAACAGCAATGCCATAACAGCGGCCAACAGGTTCAGCGACGCTTCAGTCGGTCGATGATAACCGCCAGCAACAGAATCGTGCCGCGAATCACGTATTGGTAGAACGTATCGATATTCTTCAGGTTCATCGCATTCTCGATGATCGCCAGAATCAACACACCAGCGATTACATGGCGGATCATGCCGATGCCGCCGCTCAGCGAAACACCGCCCAGTACGCAAGCCGAGATGATGGTCAGCTCGAAACCCTGACCGATCATTGGCTGCCCCGAGGTCATACGCGAAGCCAGCACCACGCCAGCCAGTGCCCCGACAAGCCCGTGAACCGCGAAGATGATGATCTTGGTGCGATCGACATGCACACCCGCCAGCAACGCAGCTTCCTGGTTGCCACCGATAGCCATGGTGTTGCGCCCGTAGGTGGTGTAGTTGAGCAACCAGCCGAAGAATATGAAGCAGGCGATGGTGATCAGGATCGGCACTGGCACGCCATATATCTGGCCGTTGCCGAAGATGAAGAAATCCTCGTTGGAGACGCCGACGGCCTTGCCGTTGGAGAAGATATACGCAAGGCCGCGCACGATCTGCATGGTCGCCAGAGTCGTGATCAGGGCATTGATGCGCAGCTTGGCAATCACGATGCCATTGATCAGGCCAACCACCAGCCCCAGCGCCAGCGCGGCAGAAACACCGAGAAACACGCTGTCGGTGTCGCGGATAACAATCCCGGCGATCACCCCGGAACAGGCCAGCACCGAACCGACCGACAGGTCGAAGTGCCCGGACGCCAGGCAAAAGAGCATGGTGCAGGCAGCAATGCCTACAGTGGAAATCGCAAGGCCTAGCCCCCGCATGTTCAGCGGTGACATGAAGTTGTCGATGAACACGGCGCACAGCAGGAAGATTCCCACGGCAGCCAGGAGCATCACCCAGTCATCGGCAAAACGACGCAGGTTCATGCCCTGACGGGGAGCCTGCAGGCTGGATTCGGTAGACATATGCACCTCTTTCTTATTGTTCATGGTCAGGGGACCGGTTATCAGCTGCGCGTACGAGGCAGAGCCAATTGCAGGAGTCGCGATTCATCAGCCTCATCGCGGTTGAGTTCACCGGTGATCGCGCCTTCGCTCATCACCAGAATGCGGTCGGAAATACCCATGACTTCCATCAGGTCACTGGACACCACGATGACCGCAATCCCGTCGGCGGCCAGGTTGTGAATGATCTCGTAGATCTCGGATTTGGCACCGACGTCTATCCCGCGGGTGGGCTCGTCCAGCAACAGGACCTTCATCGGCATCGACAGCCAGCGACCGAGAATCGCCTTCTGCTGATTGCCGCCAGAGAGGAACATGATCTGTTGCTCGGGCGATGGTGTCTTGACGTTCATCGACTTGATCTGGCTGCGCGCGTTGTCGCGCTCCCAGCGGCCCTGGATCAGGCAGCCAAGATTTACATGCCGGGGCCGTGCACCGATGTTGATGTTCTCCGCGACGCTGGACAGCGGCACGATACCTTCCTTTTTGCGGTCCTCCGGGCAGAGCAGAATGCCCGCTTCGATCGAGTCACGCGGGGACTTGAGCGTCAGTGGCTTGCCGTCCAGCTGCAACGTGCCTGCCGTGCTGCGTGTCAGACCCGACAGCAGACGGAACAGCTCGGTACGCCCGGCGCCCACCAGCCCGAAGAACCCCAGCACTTCACCCTTCTCTACGGCAAAACTCACCGGTTCGTGCAACCCCGGCCCCAGTAACCCGGTCACTCGCAGGCTAGGCCCTTGATGCTGACGCGGACGGTAGTTGTAGATGTCCTGAATATCGCGGCCGACCATGCAGGTCACCAGCCGGTCATGATCCAGATCGGCCATCTGCTCGAAGGTTTTTACAAACCGACCGTCCTTGAATACCGTTACGGCATCACAGACACGGAAGATTTCTTCCATGCGATGGGATACGTAAAGAATCACCCGCCCCTCGTCGCGCAGCCGCACGATGATCGCCATCAACCGGTCAATTTCACGTGCCGACAGGCTGCTGGTGGGTTCGTCAAAAGCGATGACGTGCGCATTGCGTGACATGGCCTTGGCGATTTCCACCAATTGCCGCTGGCCCAGTGAAAGATCACCCAGGCGAGTGCGCGGGTCGATTTCGTCAGCCAGGCCTTTGAGCAGCTCGCCTGCCCGACGGTACATCGCGCCACGATTGATCAAACCGAAACGATTGGGCATGTGCCCAAGCAGCAGGTTCTCGGCGACAGTCATTTCCGGGACCAGATGCAATTCCTGGTGAATCACCGCCACACCCGCCGCAATGCTCTCGGCGGTGGATTTGAACTGGTAGCTCTGCTCACCGATCTGCAAGGTGCCGCTATTGGGCTGATAAGAGCCGCCGAGGATTTTCAGCAGCGTGGATTTACCGGCACCGTTCTCTCCCATCAAGGCGTGAACACTGCCGGGACGCGCTTCGAAACTGATGTCCGAAAGCGCCTTTACGCCGGGGAAAACCTTGCCGATGCCGTTGAAGCGCAAGGCACCGTTTATGGATGTTTGCTCGATAGCCTGTTGCATGAAACCAACCTCCTCGCACGTGTGAGGGGCCTGAAAATCAGGCCCCTCAGTCAACTCACTTCCACAGACCGATCTTGGTCAATACTTCCTGGAAGTTGGCGCGGGTGATCAGTGTCACATCGTCCATAGCGGTATATTTAGGCGGTTCGACGCCCTCGGTGACCCACTTATACATATACAGCGCGGTGTTGTAGCCTTCCTTGTCCGGGCTTGGCAGCATGGAACCAAAGAAGCCACTCTCTTTTTTCTTCAGTTCATCAATGGCATCGGTGCCGTTGATGCCGATCCCTATAACGTTTTTCGCGCTGAAACCATTGCTCGCCGTCGCGCGTACGCCACCCAGAACAGTGTTGTCGTTCATGCCGCCGATGATCAGGTTCTTCGCATCGCCCGGCAGTTTTGGCAGCGCCGAGTTGGTGGCGTCCATGCTGCCTGGTACATCAAGGGTTTTCTGCGCGGTGAACAGGATGTGATCTTTCGGCAAACCGGCCTCTTCAAGCGCCTTCACCGAACCGTCAGTGCGTTTCTTGCCGGTGTCCAGCTCGTTGTAGGTGTTGATGATCGCGTAGGTGCCTTTCCACCCGCCCTCATCCCACTTGCGGTTCTTCGCTTCGGTGGCCATGGCGGCACCTTGCTTCTGGCCCACTTCAAAGGCTGCCATGCCCAGATATGGCACGTCCTCCATGAAGTTGCCTTTGGCGTCGACAAAACGATCGTCCACGGCCATGACTTTCAAACCGAGCGCCTTGGCCTTGGCCACGATTGCAGGGCCCAGAGAGACATCAGGCGGGCAGATCACAAAGCCCTTGGCACCGTTGGCGGCCAGGCTGTCGATAGCGGAAAGAGTCTTTTCACCGTCTGGCACGGCAATCTTGAGCACGGTAAAACCATGCTCCTTGCCTGCCTTTTCAGCAAACGCCCATTCGGTCTGGAACCAAGGCTCTTCAGCCTGCTTGACCAGAAAGCCGATTTTGACTTCATCAGCAGCGGAGGTGATGCCACTCATGCCCAGAATGGCGGTGGTGACGGCGGCACAGCACAGGGAACGAATCCCGTGACGACTCAACATAGCTAACTCCTTATTTTTATTGAATAGCTACAGCGTTCAGCGAGGTGGCGGTTGCAAACGCATAGGCGTTCGAGAACCGATTAAATAGTCATACCATATAATGAATGACCGCTATGTAACCGAATGTCACTCCTGCATTTCCCATCGCGACGCCGCTGCAGAAAAGGCGACGGCACGGTACTTTTTTCAACCGCTGAAGCGCTGACACAGCGTTCCTTTGACGCCAACATGCGCCATCAGCACCGCGCCATCGAACCGTCCATGAGCATCGGCAGGCGCTGCACTGGTGACATACAGCGTCTCCAGGTCAGGACCACCGAACACGCAACTGGTGGGATGGCTGACGGGCAGCTCGATAACCCGGTCGACACTGCCGTCGGGGGCAAAGCGGATCAGGCAACTGCCTGCCCAGCGCGCATTCCAGACATAACCTTCGGCATCCATTGCCGAGCCGTCGGGCGAACCCTGGCTCTGCTCGGCCGCCCATACCTGACGTGGTCCCAGCAAGCCATCTTCCTGCACAGGGTATTGGTAGATCACTTCGTCGAGGGTATCGGCGCTGTACAGCACGCTGCCGTCGGTATTCCAAAGCAGGGTATTGACGATGCCCTGCCCGTCCAGCAAACGCGTCACGCGGGCGTCGGGTTCAACCCGGAACAGCCCGCCTGAACGACGAACCAAAGGTAAGTCTTTGCCTTCGGCATCGATATTGTTTTGCATGCTGCCCAGCCACAGGCGGCCGCGCGCGTCGCAACGGGCCTCGTTGGCGCGATTGCCAGGGGTCGGGTCTGCCACGCAGAACAACGCCAGTGAGGTTTTTTCGGATTTGAGGTCAAGGCGATACACACCGCTGGCCAGAGTCACCAGTGCGTCGCCCTGCTCGGTCGGTATAAACGCAGAGACCGGCTCGGGCATGCGCCATTGGCGATACTCCCCGGCAACCAGCCGACAAGCCAGAAAACCGGCAATGTCGACCCAGTACAAGGCCTGCTCTGCGGCGTCCCAGAAGGAGCCCTCGGCCAGCTTGAAACGGTGCTCGGAAACGGGCAACCAGTTCATGAAAAATGTCCTTTGTTATTGTTGTAAAGGCACTTTTTGGATGTTTGCGTCGCAGTCTTGTCCAACCTGCGTGCCCAGTCGACCTGTTTCGCAGGCACCCAGCGGATCGACCGCCACGGGCACCGCGCCTCAGTGAAGCTGGCACTACTAAATAGTATTACAATTTATTTTTCAAGTGGCATTTTATAGGCTATAAATCCATGCATCGGCTTTAATCCGATCAAATAGTCTTACCAATAACAATAAAAGCAGGCAGATCAGATGAAAACACATGCTCTCCTCAGCACCCTTGGACTGTCCTTGATGATCAGCACCTTGACTGCACAGGCCGCGGCACTCTCCAGCGAACACAGCACTTTCGGCCAACTGCCCGACGGCACTGCCGTCGAGAAATTCACCCTGCGCAACAGTCACGGCGTGCAGGCCAGCATCATCACCTACGGCGCGACGCTGCAGTCGCTGCTGGTGCCTGACAAGGCCGGAAAGGTCGAGGACATCGTCCTGGGCTTCGACGATGTTCAGGGCTACCAGAACAACGGCACGGTTTACTTCGGCGCGACCATCGGCCGATTCGGCAACCGTCTGGCAGGCGGCAAGTTCAGCCTGGATGGCAAGACCTACCAGGTCCCGCTCAACGACAAGACCAATGCCCTGCACGGCGGCACTCAGGGTTTTGATAAACGACTCTGGAAGGCAGAAGAAACCAAGACCGGTGATTCGGTCGGCGTGAAGCTGACGTACGTGTCGCCGGATGGCGAGATGGGCTTTCCGGGCACATTGAAAACCGAAGTCACTTACAGCCTGAATGAGCAAAACGAGCTGAAGATTGACTACCGTGCCACCACTGACAAGCCGACAGTGCTGAACCTGACCAACCACAGCTATTTCAACCTGGCGGGTGCAGGCAGTGGTGATGTCCTCAAACAGGTCGCCACCCTGCACGCTTCGCACTACACACCGGTCAACGACAAGCTGATCCCGACCGGCGAACTGCCTGCCGTCGCGGGCACGCCGATGGACTTTCTCAAGCCCACCGCGTTCGGCAAGCACATCAAGGACGATCACCAGCAGTTGAAATATGCCGAACCCAAACAAGGCGGCTTTGATTTCAACTGGGTACTCGACACTAAAGGTGATGTGAAGAAACTGGCCGCCGAGGTCAGCGACCCGCAATCAGGCCGCAGGTTGCAGCTGTTCACTACCGAGCCAGGCGTACAACTGTATACCGGCAACTTCCTGGACGGCAGCATTCACGGCAAGGCGGGCAAGGTCTACCCGCACTGGGGTGCCTTTACCCTGGAGACCCAGCACTATCCTGATGCGCCCAATCAGCCGAAATTCCCCAGCACACGACTGGACCCAGGCAAAACCTACACCCAGACCACCGTGTTCAAGTTTCTCAATAACTAGTGACGTTGGTTGAAAGTCGCCCAGCCCCTGAAACCCAGGGGCTGGCGACTCTCAAGGTTACTGATTGCGCTTCATTGCCGCAGTCAGGGTGTCGACGTTGTAACGGAACATCTTCGCGTAGGTCGACGCAGGGCCATCGGCTGGCGACAAGGCTTCAACGTACAACTCGCCGCCTGGCTGGGCACCACTGGCTTCGGCAATCTGCTTGACCAGACGCGGGTCGCTGGAGTTTTCGAAGAAGTAGGCACTGACATGCTCGGCCTTGATCTGACGAATCAGTTTCGAGACATCAGCTGCCGACGCTTCCGATTCGGTAGACAAGCCCAACGGTGACAGGAAGGTTACGCCATAGGCATCGCCAAAGTAGCCGAACGCATCATGAGAGGTGAGGATCTTGCGCTTGGCGGCCGGAATCGACTGAATCTGATCGCGGGCGTAAATGTCCAGTTGCTGCAGCTCGACGATGTAGCGATCGCCATTGGCCTGATACTCGCTGGCCCCGTCCGGGTCGGCTTTCTTCAGCGCGGCGATAATGTTACGCACATAAATCACCCCGTTGGCGGCGCTGTTCCAGGCGTGCGGGTCGACAATGCGCTTGCCGTCTTCGTCCATGCTGCGGGTCTTGATCCCTTCAGAGAGCACTACCGGCTTGCCCTTGTAGCCCGACGCTTTGATGAGACGATCCATCCAGCCTTCCAGATGCAGTCCACTGACAAACGCCAGGTCGGCATTTTTCAACGCCTGGGCATCACTTGGTGTTGGCTCGTAGACATGCGGATCGCCGTTCGGGCCGATCAGGGACTTTACGTGAACACGGTCGCCGCCGACCGTACTGACCATGTCCGCGATGACCGTGAACGACGCGACGGCTTCCAGCGGTTTGGCCTGGGCCAGGCTGGCGAATGCGGACAGCGCCAGTGCAGCTATGGAACTCAACACCATCAATCGTTTCATGACGTACCTTTTCAGTTAGCCAGGTGAGGTTTGGGAAATAGTCGGCGCACGATGCCCGTGCGCCCGAACAACAGGGAAAGGCCGTAGAACGCACTGGCGGTAAGCACGATGGCCGGCCCCGAGGCGACGCCAAGGTGGTAGGAAACGATCAGGCCGATCAGGCCTGACAAGGTCGCCAGGAGTGTCGAAATCACCATCAGGCCACTCAGCGAGTTGGTCCAGAAACGTGCCGCGGTTGCCGGCAGCATCATCATGCCCACGGCCATCAAGGTGCCCAGCGCCTGAAAACCTGCGACCAGGTTCAGCACCACCAGCAGCAGGAACAACACGTGGTACAGCGAGCCGCGTCCGCCGACCGCACGCAGGAAGCCCGGATCGAAGCATTCCAGCACCAATGGGCGATAGATCACTGCCAACAGAATCAGCGTGAAGGAAGCGATGCTGCCGACCATGTAGATAGCGGTGTCATTGATGGCCAGAATGGTGCCGAACAGCACATGCAGCAGGTCGACACTGGAGCCATGCAGCGAAACGATCAGCACCCCGGCCGCCAGAGAGGTCAGGTAAAAGCTGGCAAAGCTGGCGTCTTCACGCAGCGAGGTCAACCGACTCACCAGCCCTGACAGCAAGGCCACTGCCAGCCCAGCGATCAGCCCGCCGAAGCCCATCGCGGGCAACGACAGCCCGGCGACCATGAAGCCCACCGCCGCGCCGGGCAGCACCGCATGGCTCATGGCATCGCCCACCAGACTCATACGGCGCAGCATCAACAGCACGCCCACCGGCCCGGAACCAATCCCCAGCGCCAGGCACGCCACCAGCGCGCGGCGCATGAAACCGAATTCGATAAAAGGCTCGACGACCAGGCTATAGAGCATCATGAGCGCTCGTCCTCGCTATCACACAGCAAGGCGTCCGGGCTCCAGTACTCGGCCATGTTGCGCGCCTTGCGCAGGTTGGCGGCGCTGAGCACTTGCGAGGTTTCGCCCCAGGCAATGGCTTCACGGGCCATCAGCAGGGTTTGCGGAAAGTGCTGACGCACCTGTTCGATATCGTGCAGGACCGCAATAACTGTGCGCCCCTGCCCGTGCCAGGCGCGCACCAGTTCCAGCAGATCACGGGTGGTGCGTGCGTCGATGGCGGTGAATGGCTCGTCCAGCAGAATCACCGAAGCGTCCTGTAGCAGCAGTCGGGCAAACAGCACCCGCTGAAACTGGCCGGATGACAACGAACCGACGCTGCGCCCTTCAAAGCCCTCCAGGCCGACCGTGCTCAGCGCTTCCCCGGTCAGTCGTGCATGATTGCGTGTCAGGCTGCGAAACGGCCCGATGCTGTGCCAGGCCCCCATCGAAACGGTATCGGCGACGCTCAGCGGAAAACTGCGATCGATTTCTGCGGCCTGGGGTAAGTAGCCTATCGTGCGGGTCGCCAGGCGGCCACGGTCGACGCGCCCCTGAGCGGGCTTCATGGTGCCGGCGATGGCCTTGATCAAGGTCGATTTACCCGCCCCGTTCGGGCCGACGATGGCCGTCAGGCTGCCCGCCTCGAACCGCCCGCTGATGTGGTGCACCGCCGGGCGGCGCTCATAGGCCACAGTAAGGTTTTCCAGAGCAATGGCTGCACTCATGGAATGGCCACCGACCAGCCGATGGCCAGCCAGAGCAATATCAGCACCGCAAGAGAAAACAGGACCCGCTTCCAGGCCGATTGGGCCAGCACGGAGCCTGCTATCGAGGCAAAAGGAGTTTTCACGCGAAAGTAACCTGCAACTATTTGTTACAGTATTACATACCGGTCACGTAAATGTTATTAAATAACATTCATCCTTGAGTGCGCCCGTCCGGACAAACCTTCACCCTCGCTGAAAATCGTTAACCCATAGCGATACGTGCAGGCCCGCTGTACGGTACTTGTCGAGCTGCAGCCGACCCTATACTGTACATGCAAACAGTAAAGGGGCACTTCATGCAGCTTATCGACAAGCTCAGCATTCTGGCGGACGCCGCCAAGTACGATGCGTCGTGCGCCAGCAGTGGAGCACCCAAGCGCAGCTCGCAGGACAAATCCGGGCTGGGTTCCACCAACGGCATGGGCATCTGCCATAGCTATACGCCGGATGGGCGTTGCGTGTCGCTGCTGAAAATCCTGTTGACCAATTTCTGCTTTTACGACTGCCAATACTGCGTCAACCGCCGCTCCAGCGACGTGCCTCGTGCGCGCTTCACACCCGAAGAAGTGGTCACCCTGACGCTGGACTTCTACCGTCGCAATTGCGTCAGTGGGCTGTTTTTGAGTTCCGGGATCATCCGCTCTGCGGATTACACCATGGAGCAACTGGTCGAGGTCGCCCGGCTGTTGCGCGAAGTGCACGAGTTTCGCGGTTATATCCACCTCAAGACCATCCCCGACGCCGATCCGGCGCTGATCGAAAAAGCGGGTCGCTATGCCGACCGCCTTAGCGTCAATATCGAGCTGCCGACCGACCTGAGCCTGCAGACCCTCGCACCGGAAAAAGACGTCGCGTCGATCAAGCAGGCCATGCAGACCATTTACACCGGCGAGCAGACCGTGCGCAACGAACCGCGGTCGCCGCGCTTTGCCCCGGCCGGGCAAAGTACGCAAATGATCGTCGGTGCCGATGCTACCGACGACAGCACCATCCTGCACAGCGCGCAGTCGCTGTACAGCAATTTCAAACTGCGCCGGGTCTACTACTCAGCGTTCAGCCCTATCCCCAACAGCCCCAACAGTGTGCCACTGGCTGCACCGCCGCTGATGCGCGAACACCGGCTGTATCAGGCCGACTTCCTTTTGCGTGGCTACGGTTTTACTGCAGGCGAGTTGCTCAACGGCCCCGGCGACCTGGCACTGGACATCGACCCCAAGCTGGCCTGGGCGCTGGGCAACCGACAGGTGTTTCCGCTGGACCTGAACAAGGCCGACGCGGCGCTGATTGCCCGGGTGCCAGGCATCGGCATTCGTACCACACAGCGGCTGGTCGAGCTGCGCAGGCAACGGCGTATCCGCTATGAAGACCTCACCCGCATGCGCTGCATACTGGCCAAGGCCAAGCCGTTTATTATTACCAGCGATTACCACCCGCCGCATGCGGAAACCACCAGCGAATTTCTGCATCACCAGTTGCGTGACAGGCCGCAGCCTCAGCAAATGGGGTTGTGGGGATGATCTGCCTCGACTGCGACGACATGTTCGGCACCTGGCGGCAACAGGCACGCTGGCTGCTGAGCCATGAAATCGACCCCAGCCAGGTCAGCTGGAAGTCACCGGATGCCGCCGACCTGTTTGGCAGCGAAGAAGAGTACCCGCGGGAACATGGCCCCTTTCAGGCGAGGGTTCCACTGGAATTGGTGCAACTGCTGGAAAGCGCCTCGCGCTACCGGGGCGATCAGCGCTGGAGCCTGTTGTACGAAGTACTGTGGCGCGTCACCCACGGTGATCGCACGGCCATGATGGCTGGCGACAAGCTTGGCAGCGAGCTGCACCGTCGTCTCAAGTCGGTCAGACGTGAGGCGCATCATCTGCACGCATTTCTACGCTTTGTCGCCTTGCCGCCTGTCGCTGATGACGTGGCCATCATGCGCCCGCAGTACGTGGCCTGGCATGAGCCAGCGCACGATATTCTGCTCAGTGCCAGTGAGCATTTCATCGGCCGCATGGGCCAGCACCGCTGGATGATCGCGACTCCCCAGGACGGCGTGTATTACGACGGCAAGCAGCTGATCCACGAGCGCCGCTGCCCTGACGCGTGGCAGACCATGGCCCGGCAGGTCGAAGACCCGCATGGCGAGTTGTGGCTCACCTATTACAGCCACATATTCAACCCTGCACGTCTGAACCCCAAAGTCATGGAAGGCCACTTCCCTTCGCGCTTCTGGAAGAACCTGCCCGAAGGCCCTTTGATTCCAGCGCTGATCACCCAGGCCCGGACTGGCAAACAACGCGACGGCCAGGCCAGCGATATCGCCGCCCGACGTGGCAAAAAGATTGCGCACAGAGATTGAGTCTTTCGCTCTCGGGCTCTTGTTACCCGGTATTCCGAGCTCTTCAAGTGTTGTTTATGACGATGAGCGCCTAAAGCGAAACGCGCCCTTCAATACAGGTAACCGTCGAGCCGCCCACCCAGATATCTTCACCTACACGCTGAATGGAGACTCGTCCCTTGCGGCTGAGCGCGGCACCCTGACTGACGATGTAATTGTCCGGTGCCAGCCCCTCTTCCAGAAACCAGCGAGCGATTCCGGCATTGAGGCTGCCGGTCACCGGGTCTTCCACCACGCCGTCGCCCGGTACAAAAGCGCGCACTTCAAACTGCGCCTCATCACCATCGACTGCCGGGTCCCATGGCGCAACGACGCCGAGTTTCAGGCCGCTCAATAGTGTGTAATCCGGCTGCAACCTCAGAACACTGGCGCGATCTGCCAGCCTGAAGGCGACCCAACCCGGGCCGTTATCTACCCAGCGCGCATCCAGAATCTCGCCCGCCTCCAGCTTCATACCGAGGCGGATCTGCTCGATCAATTCAGGGTCTACGGGGCCCGAACGCAACAAAGGCGGCGCAGTGAATGCCAGCCCGCTGCCCTCGCGACGAATGCGCACCAGACCGATCCCGCACTCCTGGATAATTTCCTCACCCTGCGCTGCACCACCGTTTTCGAGCCAGGCGTGGCAACTGCCCAGAGTGGGGTGACCTGCAAACGAAAGCTCTCTAAAGGTCGTGAAAATACGAACACGATAGTCGGCGCGCGGGTCTGTCGGTTTGAGCAGAAACGTGGTTTCACTCAGATTGGTCCAGCGTGCAAAGGCGGCCATCTGTTCATCACTCAGCCCGTCCGCGCCCAGCACCACCGCCAGCGGATTACCGAGCAAAGGCTGATCGCTGAACACATCCAGTTGTTTGAAATGAAACGAGCGCATTTGAGCTTCCTTGGCAAGGCGTTAAAGAACCAAGGTTGCCACGTGTGCCCCCGGGTGGACAACGGTCTATTGAACCAACGCCCGCCTTGGCCGCTCACAGCTCGCACCTGCCTGCTAATCTGGCAGACACAGGTCCGGACAATACGGGTCATTCGAGGTTTGAAGATGCTGGACACTACAACCCACAGTCAGCTCGAAACGCTATGCGAGACAATGACCGACAAGTCCTTTCTGGTCGTCACCGGCGCAGGCATCAGCACTGCGTCCGGCATTCCGGACTACCGCGACAAGGACGGCGTGCGGCGTGGCAAACAGCCGATGATGTATCAGGAGTTTGTCGGCAACCCCGCTGCTCGCCAACGTTACTGGGCGCGGGCGATGCTGGGCTGGCCGCGTATTCGTGCGGCGCAGGCCAATGCCGCGCATCGGGCACTGGCTGCGTTGCAGGCTGAAAATGCCATCAGCGGACTGATCACCCAGAACGTCGATGCACTGCACAGTCAGGCCGGAAGCCAGGACGTCATCGAACTGCACGGCAGCCTGCACCGCGTGCTGTGCCTGGATTGTCAGCAGCGCAGCGAGCGGGCGGATGTTCAAGAGCAGATGCTCGAGCAAAACCCCTATCTGCTCGGCGTTGATGCCAAACAGGCACCCGATGGCGACACCCTGCTGGACCCGGCTTTCGAAGCCGGTTTCAGTGTGCCCCGCTGCCCGCATTGCGACGGCGACAGACTCAAGCCGGACGTTGTGTTCTTTGGTGAAAACGTCGCGCCGCAGACCGCCGCCAAGGCAACGTCGAGTGTCGAGCAGGCGGAAGGCTTGCTGGTGGTCGGCACGTCATTGATGGCCTGGTCGGCGTTCCGTCTGTGCAAGGCAATGGTCGAACAGGGCAAACCGGTCTTCGCCATCAACCACGGCAAGACCCGCGCAGACGAATTGCTTGAAATGAAGATCGACGCCTCATGCGAACAGGTGCTGCCGTGGATCGTCGAACAGCTTGGTGCGCATTAGAACAAGCCTAATTGCCCGCCGACCAGCGTACTGAAATCATCGTCGACAAACGGCAGGATCGCATCCGCCAGTGGTTGTAACTGGCGCGTCACGTAATGATCGTAGTCAATCGGCGCGTGACGAATCTCAAGAGGTTCCGGTCCGGCGGTGGTCATCACGTAGCTGATCCAGCCGCCGCTCTGGTATTGACGTGGACGCCCCTGCTGATCGTTGTATTCATCGGCGAGCCGCGCAGCGCGCACGTGGGGCGGCACGTTGCGCTGATAATCATCGAGTTTGCGGCGCAAGCGCTTGCGGTAGATCAACAGGTCATCCAGCTCGCCTGACAGGGTGCGCTGCACGTAGTCACGAACATAATCCTGATACGGCTGGCGCTTGAAGATGCGCAGGTATAGCTCCTGCTGAAACTGCTGAGCCAGCGGCGACCAGTCGGTGCGCACGGTTTCCAGGCCCTTGTAGACCATCTCCTCGGAACCGTCGGCGCGAGTGACCAGTCCGGCGTAGCGTTTCTTGCTGCCCTCCTCCGCGCCGCGCACGGTTGGCATCAGGAAGCGGCGGAAATGTGTTTCGTATTGCAGCTCCAGCGCACTGTGCAAGCCATATTCATTGTGCAGATGCTCACGCCACCACTGGTTGACCTGTTGCACCAGCGTCTTGCCGATACTTGCCGCTTCTTCCTGCCCATGAGGACGGCCCAGCCAGACAAACGTCGAGTCGGTGTCGCCATAAATCACGGTATAGCCCTGTGCCTGGATCAGGTCGCGGGTCTTGAGCATGATTTCATGCCCGCGCAAGGTGATCGATGAAGCCAGCCGCGGATCGAAGAACCGGCAGCCGCTCGAACCCAACACGCCGTAGAAGGCATTCATGATGATTTTCAGAGCCTGGGACAACGGCGCATTCTGCTCGCGCTTGGCGGCCTCACGACCTTGCCACACACGTTCCACTATCGCTGGCAGGCTATGGCGAGTGCGGGAAAAGCGCGCGCCGCGAAAGCCTGGCACCGACGCGCTGTCCTCGGGATGACGCATGCCTTCGATCAACCCCACAGGATCGATGAGAAAGGTGCGAATGATCGACGGATAAAGGCTCTTGTAGTCCAGCACCAGCACCGATTCATAAAGCCCGGGCTGGGAATCCATCACAAAACCGCCAGGACTGGCCTCTGGCATGCGTTCGCCCAGATTGGGCGCGACGAAGCCCTGGCGGTGCATCAGCGGAATGTACAGATGGCAGAACGCGGCCACCGAACCACCGCTGCGATCAGCGGGCAGGCCCGTTACGGTGGCGCGTTCGAGCAAAAAGGTCAGCAACTGGGTCTTGGCGAAGATGCGCGTCACCAGCTCGCAATCCTTGATGTTGTAACGCGCCAGCGCAGGCTTGTCCTCGGCGAACATGCGGTTGATTTCGTCCATGCGCTGGTAAGGCGTATCAATGGCCTTGCCCTCGCCCAGCAGGGTCTGCGCGACATTCTCGAGACTGAACGACGGAAAGCTCCAAGTCGCGGAACGCAAGGCCTCGATCCCGTCGATGATCAGCCGCCCGCTGACCTCGGCAAAAAAATGATTGTTACGGCTGCCATGCTCGCGCCAGCCCATTGCTTCACCGCCACGCCCGAGCCGCAATGGCACTTGCAGACGCTGGGCATGTTCATGCAGAACCCGCAGGTCGAACTGCACAACGTTCCAGCCGATGATTGCGTCAGGGTCGTGCAGCGCCAGCCAGCCATTCAGGCACTCCAGCAACTGCGCGCGGGTATCGCAATAATCGAGCTGAAAATCCAGCACCTCGTCGCCACCATTGGGTGGCCCCAACATGTACACCTGGCGCTGACCACAGCCCTCCAGCGCGATCGAATACAGCTCGCCACGCGCCGTGGTTTCGATATCGAGCGACGCCAGCTTCAGGTTGGGACGGTAATCGGGGGCCGGCTTGATCTGCGCGTCGCAAAGCACGCCCTCGGCATTCGGCGTACCGCTGAATTGCACTGGCGCGGTGATGAAGCGCTCCATCAGGTAGCGCTCGGGTGGGCGAATGTCTGCCTCGTAAACGTCGACATTGCCTCTGCGCAGCAGTTTTTCGATGTTCATCAACTGGCGGTGCTGCTGGCAATACACACCAAGCACAGGTCGATGGCGAAAATCGCAAAGCTCCAGCGGACGCAATTCCACCCCACGCTCGGTACGCAACAACGACCGCGCACGTTCGCCCTGCTCGGCGGGAATAAAGGCGACAGAGGGCTGGCAAGGCAGGCGAATATGGCGAGGCCCCTGATCAGTGGCCAACCAGAAGTCGACCTCGGTCCCGGCGGGCGTATCTTGCCAGTGCCGACTCAGGATGAAGCCCTGCTGTAAATCCAACGCTGCTACCTCGACCGCATGGCGAAACCGTTGATTCTACTTGGCTGTGAGGTCAAGCGCGCGGTCGGCAGTCGAATTCAGGCCATTTTCAGGTGCCGTCAATTAATTGCGTCTATGCCCCTTATCCCTATTTATTTGTTGCTCGACTCTGCGCGCTGCACGATTCTGTAGTGCGCCTGAAAATGCACTACAGTCTTACAGGTCCCGATCACGGAGAACAGCATGAAAACCGTCGCCCAACTACTGAAATTGAAAGACCTGCAAAACCAGCAAGTGCATACCATCGGCCCGGACCAGATGGTGCTGGATGCGCTCAAGCTGATGGCGGAAAAGAACATCGGTGCGCTGCCGGTGGTCGAGGGCAACGTGGTGGTCGGCGTCGTCAGTGAGCGCGACTATGCACGCAAGGTAATCCTCAAGGGGCGCTCCTCGGTAGGCACGCCGGTCAGAGAAATCATGAGCAGCAAAGTCATTACCGTCGACTCGCAACAGAGCGTCGAAGCGTGCATGGGGATCATGACCGACAGCCATCTGCGCCATCTGCCGGTCGTGGAAGACGGCCAGTTGCTGGGCCTGCTGTCGATCGGCGACCTGGTGAAGGAAGCCATTGCCGCACAGGCCAGTCTCATTCAGCAGCTTGAGCAGTACATTCGCGGCGAGTGAGCTGAACGGCACACCAGGCGCAGCGCGCGATCACCGCGCGCTGCGTCGGTCACTCAGTCATCCAGCGTCTTGCCAGGTGCCCCGCCCTTGACTGGCTTGGCCGGTTTTTCCGCCGGTGCAGGCTTGGCTTCCGGTTCTGGCGGCGGCGCGGAGGCCTCTTTCTCGCGCATTGGCATCTGGTCGACGGTGGCGAAGATCTCTTTCAGGTCTATCGACTCTGACTTGCCGATAGTCTTATCGATCTTTTTCTCGCCGTCCTTGCCCACCAGAATGACCTTGGTGCCGACACCCGCGCCCAGCTTCAATTCACGAATCAAGGCCATGGTCGACTGGGGGTCCATGCTCTTGCCGTCACGCTCGCCGATGGTGTTCACCACCGTGAACAGCACCATATTGCGCTCTGTGAAGTCTTTATGATTGGCAGACTCCTTCAGCGCGTCCTTGAGGTGGCTCAGCGCCGGATCAGCCGGGCTCGGTGCGATGATGATCAGCGGGCGCGACTTGCCGCGCTCCTGGGCCAAAGGGCCATCGCTGTCAGCGGCAAGCGCTGTACCGGCAGCGACAAGCAGGGTGGCGAGGGTCAGGGACCGGATTAACATGGTGGGCTCCTTTCAAATCCATTGGGTAGCCATCGCGTGCAGACATACGCGATGCTGGACTGTTCTACCGCATATGGGTCATCCCGGTACAGCCCGATGTAGTCCTTTTCCTTAATCCGTTGCTTCAGGCAGAGCGCTCAAGCGATTTGAAAAGGGCGCTGTCGAGGCTTGCCAGCAGGCCTTGAACGATCTGTTCCACCTCGGCAGCGTTCAGCACCAATGGCGGCAGAAGACGGATGACCTTACCGCGCGTGACGTTGATCAACAGGCCGTATTCTTCAGCCGCGATCCGGGTCAGCTCGGGTATGGCCTGCCGCAATTCGATACCGATCATCAGCCCCAGCCCACGAATCTCCAGCACCTGCGGGTGAGCACCAAGCACGTTGCGCAGCCGCTCAAGCAAGTGGCTGCCTTGCAGCGCAGCGTTTTCCACCAGCGCCTGCTGTTCGATGATGTCGATCACCGTGCAGCCGACCCGACAGGCCAGCGGGTTACCGCCGAACGTGCTGCCGTGACTGCCGGGGGTGAACAATTGCGCCGCCCTGCCCCTTGCCAGACAGGCTCCTATCGGCACACCGTTGCCCAAACCCTTGGCCAGAGTCATGACGTCCGGCACGATGCCTTCGTGCTGAAAGGCAAACCACTTGCCGGTCCGCCCCATGCCGGTCTGGATTTCGTCGAGCATCAACAGCCAGTCACGCCGCGTGCAGCGCTCCCTCAGCGCCTTGAGATACCCGGCTGGCGCGACCTGTGCGCCGCCTTCGCCTTGAATAGGCTCCACCAGTACGGCGGCGATGCGGTGCCCGTGAGTCACGCAGACCTTGTCAAACGCCGCCAGATCGCCAAAGGGTACTTTGACGTAATCCCCCGGCAAGGTGCTGAAGCCCAGGCGCACAGCCGGTCCGTCACTGGCCGACAGTGTGCCCAGCGTGCGGCCGTGAAAGGCGTTCTCCATAACCACCACTAAAGGCCGCTCGATGTACTTGTGCCAGCCGTGCAGGCGCGCCAGCTTCAGCGCAGTCTCGTTGGCCTCGGCACCGGAGTTGTTGAAAAACACCCGGTCCAGCCCCGATAAAACGCTCAATTTCTGCGCCAGACGCTGCTGCCAGTCAATGTGGTAAAGATTGGAAGTGTGCAACAGCAAGCCCGCCTGATCCCGAATGGCCTCAACCAGCAGCGGATGCGAGTGGCCGACATTGGTCACTGCCACGCCCGCCACAGCATCCAGGTATTGGCGCCCGCTCTGGTCCCACAGACGCGTACCCAGGCCACGGGTGAAACTCAGGGCCAGAGGTTGGTAAGTGCTCATCAGGCAGGCAGTGGTCATGACGTGAAGCTCCTTGGGTATGTATCGGTTTTTGCAGTATCGTTAACCACTCCTTATGGATAAACAGCCAAATACTTAAATCATTTTAAAGCAGGGCTTGATAATGGATTTGTTTCAGGCGATGCGTGTGTACGTAAAGGTGGTCGAAGCAGGCAGCCTGACGGCGGCAGCGCAGGCGTGTTCGATTTCTACCACGATGGTTGGCAACCACCTGCGCGCACTGGAACAGCGCCTTGGCGTCAGCCTGTTGCAGCGCACCACCCGCCGTCAGCGCTTGACGGAATTCGGCACCGCATATTACGAGCGTTGCCTGGAAGTACTGGGGCTGGTGGCCGAGTCCGAGCAATTGGCCGAGCAGGCCCAGGGCGATCCCAGCGGCACGTTGCGCATCACCGCGCCGCTGACGTTCGGTTCGGAAGTGCTGGCCCCGGCCCTTGTCGGGTTCTCGCTGCGCTTTCCCGAGGTCAAACTTGATCTGGTGCTGACCAACCAGCGTCTGGACATGATCGACCATGGTTTCGATATCGCCATACGCTTGGGAAACATCCCGCAATCCTCGCCGCTGATTGCGCGCCCCATGCAGGACTACACCCTGACCATCTGCGCTGCGCCGAGTTATCTGGCTCGCAATGGAGCGCCTGCGCACCCCGAGGACCTTGGTGCGCACAATTGCCTGGCGTTCTCCTACCCGGCAGGAGACGAGTGGCGCACGGCTGGCACCCAATGGCGTATGACCGGCCCCGAAGGCGAAGTGCTGGTGGATGTCGACGGCTCGATGGTTGCCAACACTTCTGCCGGTCTTTATCAGGCGGCGTGCGCTGGAATGGGTGTAGTGATGCTACCGGATGCACTGGTTCAGCGAGACTTGCAGGAAGGCCGACTGGTTGCACTGCTGCCAGGCTATCACTTGCCCAGGCGACCGATGAACCTGCTGTATGTGCAGGATCGTTATCGGCTGCCTAAAGTGAGAAGTTTTGTGGAGTACGCCTGCGGGCTCTGGGGGCGGTATGCGCTTACCGCCCAACTATCATCGAACCGATTCCGGTGCGTGGCATTGCCGACCGCACCGGAGTTTGTCGGGGCTGACAGTCAGACCTTGAAGCGGCTGACCATGCTCTGCAGATGCACACCCAGGCGCGCCAGCTCGACGCTGGATGCCGCGGTCTCTTCACTGGCGGACGCCGTTTGCTCGGAAATGTCGCGCACGTTCAGAACGCTGCGGTTGATCTCTTCGGCAACCGCACTCTGCTCTTCGGCGGCAGCGGCAATCTGGTGATTCATCGTCTCGATGGTCGAGATCGCCTGGGTCATGTTGTTGATGGAAACGCCAGCATTGCGTGTCAGCTCGACACTGTTTTCAGTCAGGGCCTGGCTGTTGTCGAGGATCGTAGCCACCTGCGATGTACGGCTGTGCAGGCCACTGATCAACGCGGCGATTTCTTCCGTCGATGTCTGCGTGCGCTGGGCCAGGCTTCTGACTTCGTCAGCCACCACCGCAAAGCCTCGTCCGGCTTCACCTGCACGCGCCGCTTCAATGGCCGCATTGAGCGCCAACAGATTGGTCTGCTCGGCAACCGCCTTGATCACGTCCAGAACGCCGCCAATCTTGTTGCTTTCGCTCTTGAGCTCGTCCATTGCAGATTTGGAGTGTTTGACTTCAGTCGCGAGTTTCTCGATCTGGGCAACCGCCTTGGAAACCACACCTTCGCCATCACGGGCTTCCTTCGAAGCATTAACCGCCGCATGGGAAGCCTGCTCTGCGTTGCGCGCGACCTCCTGAACAGTCGCAGACATTTCGTGCATTGCAGTGGCAACCTGATCCGTTTCGCTCTTCTGGCTGTTCACCCCGGCACTGGTCTGCTCTGTGACGGCCGAAAGCTGTTCGGCAGCGCTGGCGATTTGTGTCACGCCATCGCGCAGGCCGCCAATCAGCTCGCGCAGGTTGCTGGTCATGCGCAGCATGCTGCCTTGCAACAAGCCCAGTTCATCCTTGCGCGTGACAGGCTGGTTGTACGTCAAATCGCCATCCGCTACACGCTCGGCCAGCTTCAGTGTGTCCAGCAACGGGCCGACGATCAGGCGAGTGATCACCCAGGCCGCCAAGGCGCTCATGATCAATGCTGCAATCAGCCAGACAGACAGAAGGGTCTTGGCCTCGCCCACGTCTTCTATTCTCAGGTTGACCTGATTTGCCGAAAGCTTATCGGCGGAATCAAACAGAATGGCGATAGTTTTATTGATCGCTGCCTGTGCCTGATCGATCTTCTCCTGCGCCGCGGTGAACTGAGTCAACGTGTTCTGATAGCCGAGCAGCGCGTCCACAAGGTGCTTGATCGTCCCTGCCTGGCCGTCGAAGCCTTTCAGATTTTTAACAAAATTAATCACCGCGTTCATCGACGCTTCCGCCGGTGCCCGGTTCTCGGTTTTCAGGGAATAGGTGTAACCACGCAAGTCGAAGCGCATTTTCTGAAACAACGTCATCGCCTGAATAATGTCGTCACGCTGCGAGGCGCTGCCGTCATCTGATCGGGCAATGGCGTTCAGTTTTTGCAAATCGTCAGCGGCTGCATCAGCGTACTGGCCAAACACTGAACGGGTCGCCTCGCGGGCGGCAGTGGCCTGCATCAGATTGTCGTAGTGGACACGATAATCCTTCATCCCTTCAGCAGAAGCATTTACCAGAGGGGTGTTGAGCGGCGAGTCGAAAACCTTCTGCGCATACTTCACATGATTTTCGAGACTATCGATAGCTTTCAGCCAGTTGCTGGCGCGCTCGGCATCGTAGTTGAGCGTATAAGCCAGGCGGGCTATACGGACATCACGGGTCAGCGTGCTCAGCTTGCCGATATCGGCAATCCTCTCGCTTCGTTCGCTCAGCGAACTGATCCCCGACCAGCCTGTGAGTGCAATCAGCACGGTCAGCACAATGACCAAAGCAAACCCGAGCACAAGCTTGGACCTGACAGAAATATTATTCAGCATAGCGTTCACCCTAAATTGCTCTTGTCTGGTCATCGTGAGGGTTATAAGAGGCTCGTCCTTGCCGTTGATACAACCCACAGTTGTCGGCAGGGCAGCCTCAAACTTTAAAAGTTGACGTCAATATTCATGTTCGAAAATAAACCGCGACGCTTCGAATAACTCCTGTGGCCTTTCATGCGAGTCGGTTAGCATGGGCCGCTGTACCTACACATCGAGTATTTCGGAGAATTGCATGAGTCTGGAGTTGACAGCTTCTCGAGACGGCCTGACCACAGAGGAACGTTCTGCGATTGCCGAAATAGAGGCAACGACCAACATTTTAAGGCTGGTCACCCGACTGACAGGCATGCGCTTTGCAAGTATCGCAAAGTTCACCGACGCGGACTGGATCGCCTGTTCTGTATACGACCCGACTGACCTGGGCATCGACGATGGGGACGTGTTCAAACTGGAGACCACGCTGTGCAGTGAGTTTTGCGTCAACCCCGAAGCGTTGTTCGTACCGCAGATCAGCAAAAACGGCCGCTACGCGAACCGGCCGGTGGTAAAGCGCTACGCCATCGAGAGTTATGCAGGCGTGCCTATCCATCTTCCGAACGGACAGTTGTACGGCGCGCTATGTGCGCTCGACTCCGACGTGACGTTGTTTGACGACCCCGATCTGGCGGAAACACTGACTCTGTTTGCCAGATTGATCGGCTGTATTTTCTTCGCCAACATCAGCGAAACAGACTGATGTAGCTGCCGCTTGATGCGGGTGAAAAACACGTTTCATGCGGACGAAGCGTTGATTTTGCAGGAAAGGATGAAGCCGCTCGACTGAAAAATCTCTTCGCCCTGTGTGAAGTTTCCGAGAAGACTTCAGTTGCTTGCGCGGGCTGTATCGAGGATTTAAGGTGCGCCGTCGCTGCAAAATCAGCGGCCGGATTTAGCGATCCGAATCTCTATTCTCGACATCGCGTTTCATGCTCAACATGAACATCGCGTTATGGCGGCTGTGCGTCGGAGACCTTCGGGTCTGCCGGTGTGCGAAAGATTAGAGACCGGTTCGCTAACCTTCGCACAGCTGCCACCTTCTCGTTTAGCGACGTGATTGCGGCTCTATGTTCGCTATGGAGCGTTTAATCAATGGATCTCCCATTCCCCCTTCTTCCCTGCACCGAAAACCACGAACCCACCCTCTTCCTGCGCCACCGTCGCATGTTGCGTGCTGTTGTCATGCACGCAGAAGCCTGGTTCCCGCTGGAAGATATCGCCCGCCTGATGGGCAAGCGTCTGGACGAGCGCAACACCCGCAAGCTCGACGCCGATCAGCGCCGCACCGCATGGTTGTTGACCCACGGCGAATGGCAAAAATGCCTGCTGATCAGCGAGTCTGCGGTATTCGCCCTGTTGATTCACCATTACATCCCGGAAAACCGCGCCCTGCGACGCTGGCTGACACAAGACGTGCTGCCCGCACTGAGCGCCCGCGCCTTTGATATCAATAACGACGGCCCCACTCACTGCCAAATGCAGTGGCAGGGCACAACCCTGGGTACGCTGCAATGGCGTGGGGATATCTGGGTGAAGTTGCGCGACATGCCGGAAATCGTTCAGGTCCGGACGACCGGCAAGAAAGATGGCTGGCTGAAACGCCTGAAGTTGCTGCGCAAACGGGCGGCCTGAGCGCTTCAAGCAGGCTCTGTACAAAAAGTGGCCGCGCTGGCCGACTTTTCGTACACAGCCTTAGGATTACTCTACGGTCGCATACATGGGCACGAGTTCAAGCATGGCGCTACTGAACTGGCTTTCATCAAATTGCGTTCGGTGTCGGGGCGACACAGGTTTGACCGGGCGCTCCCCTTCCAATAACGCCTCGGCAGGCAGATCAATCCCGAAATGAGGAAATGGCTCCTGAGCCACCCAGCCTCCAGCAGCCAGAACCAACAGTAGAAATACGCCCGCAATGGGCTCTTTAGGTCTGCACATTCTCGTTTCTCCAATCCGGCAAAACGATTCAGCTCACAATGAGCAACTCTATATAACAGCCACGGCGTCACCCGTGTGTCGCGCCCGGCAGATCACTCGAAAGGCTCTTCGCCCTGCAACTTGGTGCGGTGCATCATTCGCCCGCACGCGGGGTCGTAAGCTTCCGCACGGTGCATGGTGCCGGTGTTGTCCCATATCACCAGATCACCCGTCTGCCACGCATGGCTATAACTGAACGCCTCGGCTGTGGCCCACTCGCGAAGGCCAACCAGAATCTGCGCGCTTTGCGCCAGGCTGACGCCAACGACCTGCTGCGCAGTGCATCCCAGAATCAGCGACTTGCGACCGGACCGGTGCCTCCAGACCAGCGGCAACTCCTTCTCGCCGATAGCCTGCATGGCCTTGAGCATCGCAAGGCCAGGCTCGGGATTGTAATAGAGTAACGATGCCCATGGCGCGTGAATTACTCGTAAGCTTTCGTAACGTTGTTTATCAGCGCTCGATAACGCTTCGTAAGCCGCATAGGTATTACAGAAACCGGTGTTGCCTCCCCAACTGGCGGGCACCTTGCAAGACAGCAACGATGCCAGAATGGGCACATCGCTGCTCGTACCGTCGATATGCCAGTAGAGCGAGCCCTTGAGAAACTCAGCGCCTGCCGGGTTCTCTTTGACATCAAGGCTGATCTTGGTGATGTTCTGGCCATCACTGGCTTCCGGACAAAAAGTGCCCAGCGTGCGGGTGAAAGCGATCTGCTCTGTATCGGAAAAATCAATCTGCGGAAACACCAGCACACCTCGCTGCTCCAGCAGTTCCCGGATTTCCCCGGCGAATTGGCCCGACAGCAGCTCCTGCTTGCTGTTGAAAATACGCGTGCCAATACCTGGCTTGATGGGCTCTTGGGACAGCTGAACGACCGAAGTGGCTAACATGATGCGACCCTCTTCATAAGTGAACACAACGGTACACTTATGGAAAAATCTGCGCAACACCTTATTGAGCAGACTGGCCGCACACCTTGCCTGCGCCTTACACTGGCCAGTCACTGACAGTTCAAGGAATGAATCAACGTGCACGCCCCTGCCCCGCAAATCCTCATTCAGCGCATGGCCGAAACCCACCTTGAAGGCGTCACTGCGCTCTACAGCGAGCCTGCGGTCTGTCGTCAGGTGCTGCAAATGCCGTTTCAGTCCATCGACGTATGGCGCAAACGCCTGGCAGCCAGCACAGAGCGACATGTGAAGCTGGTCGCGCTCAGTGGCGGCGAAGTCATCGGCAGCCTCGGCCTGGAACAATACTCGCGCAGCCGACAAAGCCATGTCGGCGCTATAGGCATGGGCGTAGCGTCTGCCTGGCAAGGCAAGGGCATCGGCTCGAAATTGCTGGCGGCGGCGCTGGACATCGCAGACAACTGGATGAACCTGCACCGGGTAGAACTGACCGTGTTTGCCGACAATGAGGCAGCACAAGGCCTTTATCGCAAGTACGGTTTTGAACAGGAAGGACGCCTGCGCAACTACGCCGTGCGCGATGGCGTATTCGTCGATGCCTTGAGCATGGCGCGGCTGAGGTGAGCGGTGCCCCTGAAGCTACTGCTTGAGCGATAGCTGAAAGCATGCAAGGATCAGCCATGAATCAATTTTCTGGCAGTAACCGACATAACCCTCACGGCTCCACCTCAGGTGCCGCGGTTGCTTGTGCTCATCGATTGGCCAGACATAGACCCACGTTCTGACCCATCAGTGAAACAGACCAAGGCGCCCACGGCGCCTTTTTTGTTGCCTGTCTATTACCTGCCCACAACCCAAATACCTGGAAAACAACGGAGATCACCACCATGACCATGCTACGCGGAACCCGCATCGTGACCGGAACAGAAGCCGCAACCCTGCGCGAAACAGAAAACCGCTTTCGGAGCTATCTTCAGCTGAGGAAGCGATAGTGCCCGCGTTATGGGGTCAATTGCATGGACTTGACCAGTGCACATGATGCTTACGTAAACCGTGGACAGGATGCGTAGGTGTATTTGCTCAGGTCTTGCTCGCCTTGTTCAGCGAGGCGATACACGGCGAGACGAACAAGTTGCCGCGATAGGCACCCGCCAGCGTTTTGGCCGCGACGATCATCCACATGACTGTCAGCATCAACACCAGCACCACACCAAAGAAGCTAAAGAACGTGAGGTGCAGCATAGAGCCCAATTTGAGGGTTGTTACGGCGTACACCCCCAACGGAAAGGTGAAGCCCCACCAGCCGAGGTTGAAGGGGATACCCTCCCTGAAGTAGCGCCCGGTAATTAGCAGCGCCAATACCATCCACCACAATCCCAGCCCCCAGAACAGCACACCACCGATCAAGCCAATGCCCTCGGCTACACCGCCGATGCTTGCCATTCCATGAGCAGCAAAGATCGCTGGAGCATCGTTGCCCAGCACCAACATCCCCAAAGCCCCGGTACCGATCGGCCCTAAAGACAGCCAGCTCGATGCTGCCATGCTTTCATGAGGTAGTTTGTGCAGCGCCATGCGCAGTAACAGGATCACCAGGATACTCAAGGCTACAGGGACCGAGTAGGCCCACAGCACGTAGCTGGTGATGAGCATGGTGAATTGTGCGCTCGCGTCAGCGAGGTGCGGAGCCAATAGACCGCCACTGGCGGCAGCTACCTCAGCCGCAACTACTGGTAGCAGCCATACCGCTGTCATCTGATCGATGCTGTGCTGCTGGCGAGTAAACATCATGTACGGGATCAGCACCCCGCAGGCCAATGCCATGGCGACATCGATCCACCACAACACTTCGGCTAAAGCGACTACCCCATCCCCCCAACGTGGCAAACCATAAAGGAGAAAACCGTTGATGATGGTCGCCAATCCCATGGGGATGGTTCCAAAAAACATCGATACAGTGGAGTGGCCGAAAATCTGTTTGGCCTCATCGAAGAACAACACCCAACGGCTCGCGTACATCAGCGTAAACAGGCAAAACAGCACGATATTAAAAAACCACAAGGCTTCCCCTAACGCTTTGGGCCACTGCGCAATGAAGGGCAGTTGGCCCAGAGCCAGAGCAAGAATCCCGGTGCCCATCGTGGCGGCGAACCAGTTGGGTGTGAACTGCCGGATCGCTTCTCGTGGATTGGACAAAGCGGCCAGTGGATGGCTGCCGCCCATTATAGATGCGAGTCGTGTATCACTCATTTTCGCGCTCCCGCGTCAGTGTGCGTTCAATATGACATGGTTGGAGTGTAGCTTGATGGGCATAGCGCTAAAAACGGATAGTATAGGTTTATATTACCTATTAAGAAGGTAGATCCCTTGAAGCTTAGCCTACGTCAGCTACAAATTTTCTGCGCCGTCGCGCAGCACGGTAGCACCACCAGCGCAGCCATTTCGGTGTCACTGTCCCAATCTGCAACCAGCGCCGCACTCAACGAGTTGGAAAACGCCTTGGATACCAGGCTGTTCGACCGTGTGGGCAAGCGTTTAGTGCTGAACGATAACGGCCATGCCTTACTGCCTCAAGCCAGAAGGATGCTTGAGAATGCACAACAGATAGAGGCCAGTTTCTTACCAGGCCATGCCGGGCTGAAAACACGCTTGCGGGTAGGATGCAGTACCACGATAGGCAATTATGTTCTGCCATTGATTCTCGGTGAGCTGCGTCGATCAGCATCACATTTGAGGGTCGATGTCGACATGGCCAACAGCATGGCTATCGCAAGAAGAGTCGCTGATTTCGAGATTGATATGGGCCTGATCGAGGGGCCTTGCCACCTCCCCGAACTCAGTGCCGAGCCTTGGCTTGTTGATGAGCTGCTTATTGTCGCAGGCCAACGGCACCCATTGGCACTAAAGCAACAGGTCACACTTGATGACCTTCGTACTGCTGAATGGCTACTGCGCGAGCCAGGTTCTGGTACCCGCGAAGAAGTCGAGCAATTGCTGCTGCGTCATCTGCACGATCTCTCCGAAACGCGCCAGATCGGTAGTTCAGAGTCTATCAAGCATACCCTCGCACAAGGCATCGGCATCAGTTGCCTGTCCCGCTGGGTCGTCCGGGATCTACTGGCCTCTGAAGTCCTGGTTGAGCTGCCGCACGCCTTGCCTGCACTGACCCGACGTTTTTTTCTGATCCGCCACCGGGACAAATACATCTCGCCTGGGCTTGAGCGATTCTGGGAAAACTGCAGTCAATTCGTGAGCCAGAAATAGCCAGATCTATTTATAAAACAGGTAAGAGCTACCAAAACAAGTTGTTTCCGGCATTTATCAAATACGCATAAGGTCAACTCATCGTCCTGCAGCGATGAACGAGTTGTATCTGCCAAGGCGCGAGTGGATGCCTGGCTTACCCTTATGAGGAAACCCTGATGAATGTGATAAAGAAAACCGTCACAGCCCTGACGTTGGGTGTTGCGTTGGCCACAACGATGAGCGCGTTGGCCGCGGAAGATCGCTGGACGTTCGACGGCGATATTCACAACAACTCGCTGGCTGTCAGCCCTGATGAAACGACGGCGGTAGTCTCTTACAGTCAGCGTCCAGATGTAGTGGTTTATGATTTGAAAACCGGTAAGGTTCGCCAGGTTCTCACCGGCTACGTCACGCCGCGAAATATTGTGTTTTCGCCAACTGGCGATGTGTTCTACCTCTCCGACAGCAGTTTGGGGGTCGTGCGCAAGATTGACACCAAGACTTTGAAAGTGATCGCAGATATTCCGTTGGGCGCAGGTGCTTTTGGTACCACACTCAGCAAGGACGGAAGCCTGCTGTACGTCAACAATGAGGCGGCCAGCACGCTGTCGGTCATAGACCTTGATCACCAGCGACCAGTAGCTGTAGTACCTGGCTTCTCCCAACCGCGCCAAGGCATCCGAGTAAGCCCTGACGGCAAAACCGTCTATGTCACCAACTTTCTTGGCGACAAGATTACGCTGGTCGACAGCAAGACCAATAAGATCGAAGGTGAGATCACTGGCTTCAACAAGTTGCGCGCCATCTCCATATCGGCCGACGGCAGTACGCTGTACGCGGCTAACAGCGGCAGTAACAGCATCGCCGTTGTCGACACTCAAAAACGCGCCATCACAACCACCGTCATGGTTGGCAAAGACCCCTACGGCGCAGCCCTGACTCCAGATGGGCTGCACGTCTACTCGGGTAACCTCGGTGACAACAGCCTTTCAGTGATCGACACCAAAACACTGAAAGTGACCACCACTGTGACCGGTTTGAAGGCACCCCGCCAGGCCATTGTCTTCACCAAAGACAAGTCGAAAGCGTATGTCCTCAATGAGGACTTGAGTATCTCCACAGTCGATCTCGCCAGCAACAAGGTGGTGTCGACGCTAAAGCCCGACTGATTGAACAGCGCAGGCCTTCATGGAGGCCTGCTGATACTCCACGACCAAGTGAATAATAATGCGTGAACGTGATGAGTTCTGGATGATGAATCGCCGTCGCTCATTGAGATGAGCTAGTGATGCTTGACCGTGAGCGTCGCTTTGCTAAATTGAGTAAAGAACAGGGTCGGGGGAGCTCAGGATTCCAGCAAAAAATGATATCGGGACGTTTTTTCTACGGAGTCGAATAAAACTGTTTGTGGCTCGTCTACTGTCTGATCGCTTGCTGTTTCCAATAGCAGGTGAGTCTTCTAAAAATTAAAAAAACCAAAGGAAATACGTATGTTCAAAAAGATGATTCTCACCGTCGCTGTTGCCGCCTGCTGCATGTCGGGTTTGGCGTTCGCCGATGCGCCAGTCAAGGTTGCTGAAACGGATAAGGGAAAAGTACTCGTAGATGCGAAAGGAATGACTCTTTATACCTTCGGTAAGGACACCTCGGGCAAGTCGGTCTGCAATGGGCCATGCGCTGCAAACTGGCCACCTTTACCGGTATCCGCAGATGCGAAAGCGGGTCATGATTACTCTGTCGTCACTCGAGACGATGGCACAAAACAATGGGCATACAAAGGCATGCCCCTTTACAGCTGGGTCAAAGATACCAAGCCAGGGGATACAACCGGTGACGGCGTCAACCAAGTCTGGCACGTTGCCAAGCCGTAACGTCAAATAATTAATAGGCTGGCTTGCGCCACTGGCTTTGTCAGTGGCGCAAACCAGAAGAGTATACACCTGATATTTTCGCCAACCTACAGCCGCCGCGTCTCATAAAGCCCTGATGGATCAGGTCAACGTAAAATGGGGCCGAGGCACCGTACACGCTGGACATATTCCCGTAACTCCAGACTGGGGTATGAAGCATCCAGGGGCTAAGCCCCATCTACACAACCCGTCTGGATCATCTCTGGGCTGTTAAATTCCAATAGGGGCTAGCAGCGAGGCTGGGATTTATTACGGTTTCAACCCACAGATCTGATTCAGGTAGGATGATCCAGGGAACATAGTAAAAAGCTTAATTCCGTTAGGAATAAATTACTTAAAAAACAGCTGATTGCGTTGTATTTGACCACCTGTTTGCATTCAACTTGACCAATTGCATTCGTATTGCCCACCTGGGTAAGCGTCGGATGCTCATACGACCGTTTGCGACTTTTGATCCTTCGCGTTGATTCGCCTTTCAGTTCGATGATGTGGGACTTGTGAGCGATACGGTCAAGCATTGCATCGGCAATCGCGAGGTCAGAGAACAGGTCATACCATTTTCCCAAAGGGTACTGACTTGCGATCAACAATGAACCGTTCTGTGACTGCTGGTCGATAACGTCCAGGAGGAACGGGCCTAGCTGGGCGCCAATGCCACCGATGCCCAAATCATCTATGATTGATAACTCTGCGCGGATAAATTGCCGACGTAGTTTGGGCATGGTGTGGTCAGCGTAATAAAGTGAAATCTCTTCAAAAAGCTTCGTGGCAGTGCGATACAGCGTCGCTCGCACAAGGCGGCGGGCTTCGTTTCTGAGTGCGTAAGCGAGCCAAGTCATGACCGTATTTCGGTCTATGCCCCGAGACGCCTTGAATTCAATGCTGTCTATTGTGGCTTCATTCTCACGACGCCGCGCGTTCTTTAGCAAACGCCCAACCTTTCTGCTCTCACGCTCGCTATTTTCGACATCCATCATCAAACCGAGCCATGTATCGAATGGTTCTTTCAGCAGCGCCGGCGTTTCAAGCTGACGCTCTTAGGGTGCGGCTCACCTAGCGGCTTGTCCTGCGGTTTACGCGGTCTGGCGGGGTAAATTTGAAATCCGTAGTACTCAGAAACTCGGCGTAGGCACGATTTAGGGTCACCACATCTCTCGTGTTTTTCGTCACTGCTGACTTCAAATTATCAGGCACAACGAACCGTGGAACCCCGTCGAAGAAACATCAGGGCCAGAACGTTGCATCTGAGCCAGTCTGGGATAGTTTGACTGCTCACGGCGGTGGCAAAAATGTATCCCGAGGCACCACCCCTGAAGCTACTGCTTGAGCGATAGCTGAAAGCATGCAAGGATCAGCCATGAATCAATTTTCTCAAAGCAACCGACATCACCCTCACGGCCCCACCTCAGGTGCCGCGGTTGCTTGTGCTCATCGATTGGCCAGACATGGATCCACGTTCTGACCCATCAGTGAAACAGACCAAGGCGCCCACGGCGCCTTTTTTTTTTGCCTGTCTATTACCTACCTGCCTGCAAACCAAATACCTGGAAAACAACGGAGATCACCATCATGACCATGCTACGCGGAACCCGCATCGTGACCGGAACAGAAGCCGCAACCCTGCGTGAAACAGAAAGCCGTTTCCGGAGCTATCTTCACCGAAGCGGGCGCTGAGGAAGCGATAGTCCCCGCGTTATGGGGTCAGGACACTTTTATCGAAAAAGCAGGCGGCAGCGAGATTATCAGCCAGATGTGGGCGTTCAACGACAAGGCCGGACGCGCCTGTTGCCTGATCCCGGAAGCAACGGCCCTGTTTCAGGAGCGCAGTGAAGCTCTGCTCAACGGGCGACGCGAAGCAGTGTTTTTCTATGTCGCACGTTGTTATCGCTACGAGCGACCGCAGGCCGGACGCTACCGTGAGTTCACCCAGTTGGGACTGGAAATTCTCGGCCCGTCACCGCAGCAAGCCTTGCAACGCAGCCAAGCCATCTGCACCGGTTTTCTGGATTCGCTGGGCCTGGACTATGAACTCAATACCGCCGTCAAACGCGGCCTGAGTTACTACCTGAACGGCAACGGCTTCGAGGTACGCTGCTCACGCCTGGGTGCACAGCAACAGGTGGTCGGCGGCGGAGCCTATAGGGAAGGTGCCGGGTTTGGCATCGGGCTGGAGCGGCTGGTGTTGGCGCTTGAGCGTAATTAATCCCGCTTGGCCAGGAGCGCCTTTGCAAGGAGGCGCTTCTCTACTCTGCTACACGTATTTAGCGAACTTCAAACCAACGAGGATGAAGTTTCGGAAAATGCTCTTTCAGCCAGGTGACGAATGCCTGCACCTGCGGCGCAAGGTGTGTACGGCTCGGGTACAGCACAGAAACCGGGCGCGGCAACGGGCGAAACGCTTCAAGCACTTCGACCAGCTCCCCGCTGGCCAGATACGACTCAACGGTAATGCCCGGAGCCTGAAGAATACCGAACCCTGCAAGGCCGCACTGCACATAAGCGTTGGACTCGTTGACAGTAATGCCACCACGCGGCGGAACAGGAAAGTCGTCGCCATTCAACGAGAAATGCCAGGGTAACGGCCGGTTGCTCTGACCAGACAGAAAGCTGACACCGCAATGACCTGCCAGCTCGTCCAGCGTTTCCGGCGTGCCGAAGGCTTGCAGGTAGGACGGCGCGGCGCAGGTGACCATCGTGGCCTTGCCAATTTCCCGGACCACCAGACTTGAATCGGGCAGCTCCCCGATGCGCAGCGCGCAGTCGATACCCTCTGCGACCAGGTCCACCGTGCGGTCCGTTACTCCCAGTGCCAGCTCGATGTCGGGGAATGCCTGGGTAAAGCCTTTCAGGCTCTCCATGAAACTACGCTGGCTGAATGCCGCCGGGATATCAATCCGAAGCCGCCCCCTCAGGGTCGAGCCGTTTCGGTCGAACATGGAAGTAGTTTCGGCAAGATCAGCCAGATTGTTCTTCACGCGCTCGTAAAAACGCTGACCTTCCGCAGTGAGTTTTACGCTGCGGGTCGTACGTTGAAACAGCCGGACATCCAGCGACGCTTCAAGATCCTGAATGATCCGGGTCACATGGGGACGCCCTATCTGCGTGGCCTCCGCCACTTTAGTAAAACTGCCCAGCTCGGCAAGTTTCGCGAACACCTGCATTGACTGTAAAAGGTCCACCGACGAATCCCCCGGAACATATACCGAGCCATTGTTGCCTGACAGGATAACAATCCTGTCGATTTGCGCCCATTTATCTGCACCAGCGTTTTACCAACAATGACTTCAGCGCCCACAAGGCAATCGCCTCTGTGAGCCCACACATGATTGCTGGAGACATTGAATGAAAGCGTGGCTGTTAAAAGACTTCGGGCTCGACAATCTGGTGCTCGGAGAAGCTGAAACGCCGGTTCCCAAAGCAGGTGAACTGCTAGTGAAAGTCGGTGCGGTATCCCTCAACTTTCGCGACAAGGCCATCGTCGACGGTATCTACGAACCGCATCGCGTACCCAAGCCATTGATTCCGGTCAGCGATGCAGCCGGTACTGTCGTGGCGGTAGGCGAAGGCGTCAGTCGCTTTGCAGTAGGTGATCGCGTGAACTCGCACCTCTACTCGCGCTGGATCGACGGCCCGCCAGGCCCGGACGAACCGGATTACTGCTTCGGCTCGCCTTTGCCGGGCGGCCTGGCTGAATACATGATCATCCATGAAGACAGTGCCGTACGTGCACCGGATGCCATGTCAGATGAAGAAGCCGCCACATTGCCGATTGCCGCATTGACGGCCTGGTACGCACTGGTTGACTTCGGTCAGATCGAAGCCGGGCAAACTGTCCTTGTACAGGGCTCAGGCGGCGTATCGATCTTCGCTGTGCAGATCGCGACAGCCCTGGGTGCCAAGGTCATCGCGACTTCCAGCAAGGACGATAATCTGCAAGCGGTGAAGAAGCTGGGCGCTGTCGCCGGAGTGAACTATCGAACCCATCCCGAGTGGGCAGACGAAGTAGTGAAGCTCACCGACGGCAAGGGTGTGGACCTGTTACTGGACGTAGCCGGTGGCGACGGCATCAATCAGTCAATTGCGGCCACCAAAGCGGGCGGGCGCATCGCGCAGATCGGTTTTCTGACCGGCCAGACTTCGGCGCTGAACCTGATGCCGATGATTTTCCGCCAGACTACCTTTCGCGGTATCGCCGTAGCACCTCGCTCGTCGTTTGACCGGATGAACGCCTTTCTTAACGAGCACAAGATTCGTCCGGTAATCGATCACGCTTACCCGTTTGAGCAAGCTCGCGAGGCATATGAGCATTTGGCCAGAGGCGCGTTTGGCAAGGTGGTGATCAAGGTTGGTCAGGCCTGACAAGGTATTGAGGTTGCGACGCGCGGGTACTTCCTGAGCGTCGCAGGCCACAGTCCCCCATCAACCATTCGAACTCAAAGGGTTACACTGCCTCCCTACCCCGCTCCTGACCCGAGGCCCCTGATGAAAGTTGGCGTGATTTCCGACACCCACGGACTGCTTCGTCCTGAAGCCATTACGGCGCTTGAGGGCTGCGAAGCCATCATCCATGCCGGTGACATTGGCAGCCAGGACATCGTCGACCAACTCAGCGCCATCGCCCCGCTGCACATCGTGCGCGGCAACAACGACGTGAACGCCGAGTGGGCAAAAAACATCGCCGATCACCTGCGCTTCGACATCGAAGGCTGGCAAACCCTGCTGGTCCACGACATCGCTGACGTTCCGGCGCTGCTGGATGAAAGCGTGAAGCTGGTCGTTACCGGCCACTCACATAAACCCCTTATCGATTGGCGCGGCGACACGCTGTATCTGAACCCGGGCAGCGCCGGGCGGCGGCGTTTCAAGTTGCCGGTGACGCTGGCGCTGCTTGAGATGGGCGCGAATTCGATGGAGCCTGAGCTGGTGCAATTGGTTGACTGACAGGTCAGATCGGCGTCGAGTGCGAGTTCGCTTTCGGATGTCATCAAAGCTGAGCAGGCATACGAAAATCACGTAATACACTCATATCGAACGGATTGGGCGCACGCTGGCTCGACAACAGATAGTTCGCACGCATGCCACCGACATCGGCCTTGAGCACAAGAACATCACGGCCCTTCAGGGGCTCGGTCTGCATCAGGTCAAAGAGGCGGAACAATGACCATGGGCCGCTATTCTTTTCGATGCCCAGCGGCCGGCCGACCATGCCTTCCATCACCAGACTTGTACGTCCATCCTCAGTATCAGCGGGCCACCTGAATAGCATCGGTACGATGGGGCCGTGACGATACTCAAGTGACTGATCACCCAAGCGGAACTCGGCGCGGCGTACAGCAGGGTCGAGGGTGTGAGGTTCAAGAGTGAATTGCACCTGCGGTTCCTGCGTTCGGTGAGCAAAGAAGCTACTGCGGATTTTATAAACACCCGCCATCTGATCCAGATAGGCACGACTCATCGGCAGACTGTGGCCGTCAATCGTGCGCAGTCGATAACGGCCAGGATCGCCACTGACGAAGGGCTTCAGGTAGCTATCGAAGAAGCGCTCGGCTATGCCCTGCGCGCCGAAGAACTCGCGAAAATCATTAAGCGCCACATCACTGCTGCTGTGCGCATGGAACGGATAGCGTTTGGCGAGAGACTGTTCATAGAAACTGTAAAGCTCTGCCTTGTAGCGTTGGTTGAGGTAATGGTGAGACTGATACAGCACAAAGCTCCAGGTATCCTCAGCCAACGCGTTCAACCAGCCGCCCAGAGGCTGGGGTAACACAGTCGCGGCATTGCGCAGATTGCTCAAGGCGTCTCGCTGCCCGGACATTCGTCCCTTTGCCACCTCGTAGGCCGCCAGTTCAGGCTGACCGGAGCGAGCCAATGCGGCCATTTGCATCTGCAATTCATTGATGGCGTTCAATGCTGTAATCAGATCGGCGGCAGGACCATTTTCGGCATCCAGCAAGCGGTGCAAAGGATCGAAGCGACGCTGCAATGATTGCTTCGCCGTTGTGGGCAGGCTATCGGTCACCGTCTGCTGCAACGTATCGCCAATCGCGGCAACCTGGGTGAGCGCCACAGGGCCCGGTGCAATCTTTTCAGCCTCGGTTTTCATAGCACCGAGACTGTCTGCAAGGACCGGGAAAAGTGTGTTGTCACGCACCTCGACAAGCAACTGCAGCAAAGGCGAATGCGCTGCCGTCAGCCCGGCCAGTTGCACGGCAGCCTGGCTGGCTCCTTCAAAGGGCTGCAGCGAAACCCGACCGATCGCTTCGGCCCAATGATCGGCATAATCACGAAAGTACAATTTTTCCAGTTCGACCATCAATGCTCGCAACTGATGTGCGTTGTACTGTTCACTTTCACCCAGGACCCAGTTGTCACGCATGATTTCAGTTACCACGGCTGTACCACGGGTAACGAAATACTGCTCGTAGCCCTGGCGTGTATAGAGCCCGGGAATCCGATAGTCAGTACCAGCCAAATGCTTTGCCTGAGGGCCGGTGTGGTGGCCAAGGCTGTAGTCCGGAAGTACACGCGCTTTTTCACGCAATACCCGATAAACCACGTTGGCGAAGGATTCGTTACGCAGCACCTGCCGAGCCTGCGCCACTAATGCGTCGTTTAGCGGATAGGCAAAAGACTGTTCGAGCAAACGCCCAAAATGCTGATTCAACTCGTCCTGAGCCTGTGCATGCCCGACATAACGAATTGACCAGTCGGTCGCCACCCGCTCCTTCAGCGCAGAAGGTATCCGGTGTTCACGCTGAACCAGCATCAGATAGGCGCGCAAGTTGTCCAGTAACTGCTCGCGATCCTGCAGGCTGGCCATTATGCGGGCTTCAAACATCCGCGCCACTCGAGGCAGCAACTGACCCTGCAACTGGGCATGATAAGCGCGCAAAAGCACATCATTTGCAGGCTCGCCCTGATAAAGACCGTTGCGCTCATACAGAGTGACATCACTGCGGTCCGGAAAGACTTGAGCGGCCTGATAAAGGGTGTTCAGGCTATCAAGGACTGTCAGTAGATCATCCTCGGCGGTGAGCGATGAACGTTGTTGCGCCCACTGCTCACCCAGAATACGAAGCCGTTCCAGCCGGTCGTGGTTAGCACTGAAACCGGTCGCCCATAGCACACCAAACCCAGACAAAAACAATAGCGCAGCGCAATACACTGCCCTCTGACGCCAAAGAATCTTTCCGCGTGCTTCCTTGTTGAGCACAGCGAGATCGGACTCAGGGAAAATCACATGTCGCAACAGATCGTGAATGAACCGTGCTTTTCCAGGTTGTGGAACCTGTAATCCGGTACCACCCTCCCCATCAGCTCTTTGAGAGCTCTGAGCAAGTTGCGGCGCACGGGTCAGATAGAACCCACGAAGGTGACTGGCGCGCTGATAGCGATTTCCGGAGAACGCGAGTTCGACAAAAACACCCAGTCTGTGTGCGATACCTCCAAGCAAGTTGGGGAATTCAAGCATTTTGCCGCGGCGCTGGCTGTCTCGTTCCTGATGAATGCGGGTAATGACCTGGCTGCCAAGCCGTTGCAGCAACGTTTCAAACTCCTGAATGAGAACACCGCTATCAGTGCCACTCTGACCGTTTTGAAATGTGCCCCCAAGGACCTGCTCACTTTCCTCGCGGGACAGTTGATCAAAAAAATCATCGAAACCTGCTATCGAATCGGCCTTGGTCAGTATCAGATAAACCGGTACATCAACATGCAGCTGCTGAAAAACTTCGTCCAGGCGCGCGCGCACATCTTCAGCCGTTTTCTCCAGACGCTTGTCACGCTCGTCAACCAAAATGTCCACTGGCAATGTCACCAGCACACCGCTGAGCGGCTGTACGCGGTGACGGCCCCGTAACAACCCCAGAAGGGTCATCCAGGCGCTGCCGTCGACCTCGGGTACAGGCTGGTCAAGATAGCGGCCCGATGTATCCAGCAAAATAGCCTGCTCGGTAAAATACCAGCCACAACTGCTGGTGCTGCTCGTGTCGTGCGTCAGTTTGCGCCCGACCCTGTCGAGGGGAAAGTCGAGTCCGGAAAAATCCAGCAGGCTGGTCTTGCCGCTGCCCTGCGGGCCGATCAGTGCATACCAGGGCAGCTCGACTCGACCCCGGGCACCCAATTCGCCATACAGCGCAGAATCCTTGAGCACGCGCAGGGCATCCTTGAAACGACTGACAAGTTCCAGGTGCTCTTTTTCAACGGCGACAGACTTACGCAGAAGTTCTTGACCTGCATGACTGCCTTGCGCTTGTTTTTTCTGCAAACCAACGCGCCAGTTGTTGAAGACAATCCCGAGCCCCCAAACCAGAAACAACACACTGATCGATACGAGACGCGCAATGGGGCTCTCCCAAAACCTGTTATCCGCCACCGCCAGCAGTGGCCCGAATATCCAGATACAGACAGCCAGCACAAGCACCAACAGCAGCGACCAGGCCCAGGTACTGCACAGCAGCGCGATGAATTTTTTGAGCAGGGTTTTCATTGCATTTCTCATTTCAAGATCGGAGCTCAAGCGCTGCCAGATATGCTGACTGATAGGATTTGAGTACGACCTCACGCTGCTCGCCGAGTACCCAGGTAAATCCGCAATACAGCACAGCCAGGCTGATAACGGTGAACAGCACGACCAGCCATACCGGTACGACACGCAGCCGTTCAGAAGCCCTGGATGGTGCGCCCTGCCAGCGAGGTGAAAGCGTTCGGGACACGTCGCCTCTCACATGCCTTATCTGCCGATAAAGGCTGTCGCGGATGTCTTCCAGTTCATGGCCATTAAGGCGGTGCGAGCGGTATTTCCCCTCGAACCCGAGCGCCAGACACAGGTACATCAGCTCGAGCATGGGCAGATGCTTGAACGGATTGGCAGAAAGCTTTTCGAGGAGTTGAAAGAATTTTTCGCCGCCAAATGTCTCCTTGTGAAAACGGCTCAGCAGACTGATCTTCGACCAGTCACTCTTGCTGCCCCAGGGCGTGTTCAACACAGCTTCATCCACGACCGTACACAGCACATAGCGCGCAGCCAACAGCTGATCATTTTCTATAGCGTTTCGCCGGCCCACGGCCTCGAACAGCTTGATCTGGTCCGACAGCTGTACGTTCAGCAGTGCAATATCGCCAAAGCCTTCGGCTGCAGACAGCCTGGACACCTGAGCCAGCAGTTCGCTCGCGGCAGCAACCAGTGGATTGACATGGATACTGACCCGCTTTTCGGATACCTGCCGGGGGTTGTTGATCAACCGTTCCTGCAGACCTTCGAAAAGATTCGCATCGTGGGGACTCGTGAACATGTCATCACCCGGCCAGACATTGTCCCGGCCATAGGTAACGGCATGGTCTTCGCGACTGCTTTGCATATCCATCACCCTGCTCAATTTCTGATCGCCCAGAACTGCAACTCAAGCCCCGGAAATTCACCTGATACATGGAAAGCAAATCCCCCTGACTTATTAATTCCGCTTTGGTCCCGGTCATCGATATCGAGAATGAAATAGGCTTTTGCAGCGTGAAACGGTATTTGCCGCGGAGCCACAGGCAGCGGCCTGAGCCGCATACCCGGCAAGTGCAGACTCACCAGTTCGCGAATACTTTCCACAGAGCCTACTTTGAGGTGCGAAGGCAGTCGCCCACGCAGCTCTTCGGTATCGCAATCAGCACGAGCGGCAATGACAAATGAGGCATCCCCCAGCAACTCACGATCCACCCGAGGCGATACCAGAACGCCGTACTGTCTGGGCTGCAACTCAAGCTCCTGCGCGTGCTGCTCGATAACCATCGACAGCATTTGTCGAATGGCAAACATTAAACGTTTGAACGTTGCGCCCTGATCACTGTGCTGATAGCTGCCCTCCAGTCGAGGACGTCTGCTTTCATCGCCGAACGTCGACAACTCGCCAAAAAGAGACAATAGCGCCCGATACAGTTCTTCGGGGTGCACCTGCCGGGTATCGAGATAGTGTTGAAGTACCAACGCATTGCGGTTGATCAGTTGCAACATCATGAAATCGCCCGTCTCTGCACCACGCGCCTGGCCGTATGTACCGATGCGCTCGGCGATGATGTCGCCTCGATGCTGCAGCAGACCTACAACCTCCTTGAGGCACGACATCAAGTAGCGTGAACCACTGGCGCTGATGAAAGCCGGTGAAAAACCGGTGTCCAGCGTTATTGCCTTGTCAGGGCTGCAGATAAGAATATGACCCAACTTGAGCAGGGTGTAGGCGTGCTCTCCCCGAGGCTCTCCCACTAACAGACGAAATTCCGGGCGCGCGCAAAACACCGAAGTGGAACAGTCTGCTCCGGCGTTCGAATCCAGGACATCCGTTGCGTAGGCTGTAAAGCGTGCGATCACTTCCGCCTGTTCATGGCTGCGTGCCTCAATGCAATTGCCCGCCATTGTCGGCAGCGCTATGTACACCGGCATGTTTGAAGTGTTTGCAGGAATATCCAGCGCCAATGGACTGTTACGGTCGCGTATGTCGAACACGCTACCGTCCGGCAGGATGCCCGAGGCCTGAGCAAGTACGATCTGTCCCGAGCCCAAAAAGTGCGGATCAATTTCAAGGGCTGTGAACCCCCAGTTGTAGGTGCCCGCCAACTGAGTGCGAACCCGCAATTGATGGTCGTAGTAACGATCGTTATGTTGAAAGTGCTGCGGCCGCAGCAACATGCCTTCCTGCCAGATAACCTTGTGCGCGTTCATGTCGGATTTCCTGTGCCTGTCTGGCTATCTGCCCGTTGAAGGCCGGATTCACCCAGTACGAAAACGGCTCGATTCTGCTGTTCGGGGTGAACCTTGATCACGTGACGCCATTGGGTTTCCGGCAAATTTCGATAGGCAGCCAGTACACCGATGTAACGACTGCCTTGATCCAGTTTCAGCTTCAGTTCAATACTCTCGCCTGGACGAAGTTCAAACTCTTCGCTTGCAATCAGGTCTTGCCCGAGTGCCTGAGCAGTCCGTTGGTAAAGCGAAAAGAAATCCATATTCTCGAAGGTCACCGGACGCCTGAGTTCCAGGACCTTGAGAACAATCGGCGAGGGCCTGCCATTGACATCAGGGTTAAGCTGATTGTCTGCATTCAGTCGAATATCCATACGGGTTTGCGTTGAGTACGGTGAGAGAGCTGAACAACCGTTGAGCATGAGTAACAGCAGTAACAACAGTGACCGTTTGACTCGGCTAACGTGAAGACTCATTGAATTCAGCCCTGTAAATCCTGATGGAGGCAGCGATACAACCGAACGGCGGCTCATAACAGCTCACGCCCATAGAATGCGCTGACACGGGGGTGGGCAATGTCCAGGAGCCCCACACTCGATTCGGCTGCTACTTCGTTTCGGCTGGTGGGTTCTGGGCTGCCCAAAGCCCGGTATTGATCATCGCTGAACTTGAAATGGCCAGTGCACCCTCCAAGGCAAATCATCGCAGCGAGCATAAAAGGCGCAGAGCGCCGACAATGAACGTTCATTGGAAAAAGGTCCCAGATAATGAGTTAGGCAATCGTGGTGATTCAGCAGTTAATCAGGCCGTCCGTGAGCAGCACCGATCTTCAAATGCGCCAGGCGATAAAGCAGCGTGCGTCGTGACACCCCGAGAGTGCGTGCTGCACGACTCCGGTTGCCGTTACAATCGCGCAAACACTCAAGCAGTACGTCGCGTTCGAACTGTTCGATGCGCTCACGTAGCGAAAGGCAAGTCGGATTGCTTATCGGGTTGGCGGGGATGGGAAAGTGTTCCGGTTTCAACTCACCGTCTTCGCATAACAACACTGCCCGCTCGACGAACCCCTTCAACTGTCGAACGTTGCCCGGAAAGGCGTATCCCGATAAAGCAGTCACGGCAGCCCGCGACCATTGCAACGGATCTCGTTGTGAGTGCTGACATGCCTTATCGGAAAAATGCCGGGCCAATATTTCTATATCACCCACGCGTTGACGTAACGGAGGAAGCTCAATGGGAAACTGTGCCAGACGGTAGTAAAGGTCTTCACGAAAACGCCCTTCTGCAATGAGCGTTGGCAAATCGCGATGAGTAGCGGCAATGATTCGCACATCGACCTTGCGAACCTTGTTGGCGCCCAGCGGCCGAATCTCTCCTTCCTGTAACACTCGCAGTAGCTTTGCTTGCAGCAGCATCGGCATATCGCCAATTTCGTCGAGTAGAAGCGTGCCGCCATGAGCAACATCGAACAAGCCAGGTCGATCACGATCAGCGCCGGTAAACGCCCCTTTGCAATAGCCAAACAGCTCGCTTTCCAGAAGAGCTTCGGGAAACGCAGCGCAATTCTGTACAACAAATGCGTTGGAACGGCGAGGTCCGTACTCGTGGATAGCACGAGACACGACCTCCTTGCCCGTTCCGGTCTCGCCAGTAAGCAATACAGTGCAGGTGCTGTCGAGAATCTTGCCCAGAAGATGGGTTGTTCGGCCCAGGGCAGCGCTACGTCCTGTAAGCCCATAGTTATTCGAATTCACAGACAACTCCGCCTGAGCTGTCCAGCGTCGCATGAACTCTGCGCAAGGCTTTACCGCTGCTCATGGCGCTGAGCAAACGGTCCGCTATCAACGGGGTCAGGGAGGACTCGAGTAACTGATCGATCAGTCGGGTGCCGCTGTGGCTTTGTGTGCAATGCTCCAGTAGATGACAAACCAGACTCTGCGAGTAGCTGAAGGTGAGGCCACGGAATTCAAGTCTCTCTCCAAGGCGACTCAGCTTTAGTTCGACCAGTTCACGAAGCGCTACACCCGTGATGGGGTAGTAAGGCACAACGCGCATTCTGGCCAGCAATGCCGGTTTGAAATGTGCGCTGAGTACTGGCTCTAGGTGAATCGCCAGCTGTTTGGCATCAGGGCGTGTGCTCTCGTGGCAGTTGGCATGGATCACCTCGGCGCCGAGGTTGGAGGTCATCAGAATGAGTGTGTTGCGAAAATTGATTTCCCGACCCTCTCCGTCGTTGGCTACGCCTTTATCGAAGATCTGATAGAACAGATTCAGTACATCCGGGTCCGCCTTCTCCACCTCATCAAGCAGAATCACCGAGTAAGGCTTCTGTCGAACAGCGTCAGTCAACATGCCTCCCTCGCCATAACCGACGTAGCCCGGCGGTGCGCCGATCAAACGGGAAACGGTATGTTTTTCCTGAAACTCGGACATGTTGATCGTCGTGAGAAAACGCTCGCCGCCATACAGCAGGTCAGCCAGAACAATAGCTGTTTCGGTCTTGCCGACGCCGCTGGGCCCTACCAGAAGAAACACTCCGGTTGGGGCACCGGGTGTATTCAAACCGGCAGCCGATGCCCTCACCGATTTCTCGATGGTCTGCATCGCCTGCTCCTGGCCCCTGATGCGCAAACGTAGTTCTGAAGAGAAACGGTCAATCCGTTCACTGTGTTCCTGAGCCAATCGCGACACCGGAATTCCAGTCCAGGCACTCACCACTTCTGCGATCAGTCTGGGGCACACTTCAAAGCTCACCAGACGCTCATTCACTTGCGTATCGATCAGGGCCTGTCGGACCTCAGTCAACTCGGACTCCAGCGCCTGCGTGTATTGAGAGTCGCTACCCTCGCCTGCCTGCTGTACTTTTCGGTCGGCCAGTTGACTGCGCAGGTCAATGAGCCGCTTGACGGCTGCGAGTTGATCAACCCACCTGCGCTCAAGCGCATCCGCGTCGCTCTGCATTAGTGACAGGTCAGAAACCAGCGTATTCAGCAAGCTTTCATCAACCGACAACCCGGCATTGGCATCACGCTGTATTGCCTCGAAATGCCTTCGTTGCCGAGCAAGTTCACCTCGCAGATGCTCAAGACGTTCAGGCACGGCAACCAGACCGATTCGCACACGAGCACACGCTGTATCGAGCAGGTCAACTGCCTTATCCGGCAACTGACGCCCGGAAAGGTAGCGGGCCGAAAGCCGGGCAGCGGCAACCACAGCGTCATCGCGCAGATAGACGCCATGACTGCGTTCATATAACGGCGCGAGCCCACGCAGAATGGTGATGGCCTGCTCCACCGTGGGTTCCATTACGCGGACCGGTTGGAAGCGACGTGCAAGCGCCGGATCCTTTTCGAAATATTGTCTGTATTCGGCCCACGTTGTCGCTGCAATGGTACGCAGCTCCCCGCGTGCCAGCGCAGGCTTCAACAGGTTGGCCGCATCCGACCCTCCGGCCTGAACACCGGCCCCGATGAGCGTGTGGGCTTCATCAATGAACAGAATGACAGGCCTGAGTGAAGACTGGACTTCCTCAATGACACCCTTCAAACGACGCTCGAACTCACCCTTGATACTGGCGCCCGCCTGGAGCAACCCCATATCCAGAGACAGTAGCTCGACATTCTTCAACAGATCAGGCACTTCACCATGAACGATCCGCAGCGCCAGTCCCTCGACAACTGCGGTTTTGCCGACACCCGCCTCGCCCACCACAATCGGATTGTTCTTGCGTCGACGAGCCAGTATGTCGACCATCTGGCGCAAGCAGTCATCACGACATAGTACGGGATCCAGCAAACCCTCTCGGGCCTGCTGCGTCAGGTTATGAGTGAAACGTGCAAGTAGCGATTCACTTTGATTCAGGGCTGGCTTTGCTACGTCCGGTGATTGCTGGGCAAGGGCGTAATCGCGAAAGCGTTCAATGTTGATCCTGCCCAATAACGGCTGGTATGGACGGTCCGCATAGCGCGAAGGATTGCGCAGCAAGGCAAGAATCAACGCAGCCTGGTCAATGAGGCTTTCGCCCAAATCCAGATTGGAAATCAACAGTGCGTCTTGAAGCCACTGAACAAGCTCGGCAGAGAATACCGGGTTACGGATTGCACTTTGCTCGATCGGCTGGCGAAGGAAGCCTGCAAATTCGTCAGCTGCAACATCGGCCTCCAGCAGCGCACGCGCAAGCATTCCATCAGGCCGTTCCAGCAGGGCAACCAGCAGATCCTCAACCGAAATTTTACTACTGCCTCTGGAAACACAACGTTCGGCGGCCCCCTCAAGCTCGCTGCGTGTAGGGCCATCAAGGGCTCTGACGAGCTGCTGCAGGTCTACATCGATCATGAATAGTCCTTATTAGTCGGTCTGTTGAACGTCACAAGCCCTTGGGCATGCTCGCGCCCGAGCCAACTGGTCCAACCCAGGTGGCAGGTGTTCGATTGGCCAATGCGCAGATCCCTGATATCCGAATTAAGAAGCTCGAGACAAACGTCGTAATCCAGTGGATCGCGCAACGTGAACCGCACAAGTGCGCCCAACGGTTGGTAGCTCCGGCCGGCGGGTAGAAATTCGTGGAAGCGCTCCCAATCAAGCTGTTTTATATGAATGCGAAACTTGCCACTCCGATCTGGAACACGAACACCCAGCACCATATTCCGCCCTGGCTCGTTGTTGGCTTTGCCAAGGCAATTGAGCTCAGCACGACTGATCTCAACCGTTCGCTCGACACATTGTTCGATGAACATCCGGGCATGCTTGAAGTAGTAACGAAGCACCGACTCGATCAACGCGGCAGAATGAGCACGCAGACTCAAGAGCCCCAGATAGGGCAACAGCCGCTTCCAGTTCAACTCGGTTGTTTCTCGAATGCGCGCGCCATGTAAACCGATCAATGCAAAGAGATGTTCGGAAAAAGGATCGGTTGCGCCACTGGCAAACACCGCGTGATAGCGGTACTTGCGCCAGACAGGCAACATCAGTTTTTGCAGGCGATGATTAAAAATATCCAGGAAATCCCGAGTGGCATTAGGCTTGTCCCGTTCCCCCAACGCCTGCTCGGCATAGAAAGCCGGCAGCGGTGAACCGGACCCGACCAGGCTCATCACGTTGAGGTACAACCGGACATACAGATCAGTGTGCTCATGAAAAAAATCCAGACGTTCTATGTCGCTACAGGGAAATCCAAGACTGGGATTTGCCCTTAATTCAAGAAAAGCATGCAGTTGCTCATCATCAGCATCCGGGTGAACTTCACGTAAAACCCCGAGGATCAAAGGTATCGCCTGATACACGGAATATTCCCGTATATGCTGGCTGAGCGTAGTCAGAGCAGCGGCTGCTGCCCCATGCGTGGCGTCCATTCGTAACCACCTCCCTGAGCGGTTTTTACATGCAGTTCATGGAAAGAATTCAAACTGGCATAAAGCGCAAAGAATTCGTTTAGGACTGACGCAAACAGAAACAGACTGGCTTCGTCTGCAAGCGCGCCAGGGGCAATGAGCAGCTCGGTTTTAATGCCTCGCACCGGCCGGCCATCATGCAAGCGATCAACGTGCTGGTGACGTATCGATTTCAGCCCACTTAACAAATGCTGACTGACCTTCTCCGCTTGCTTGTCGTAATAACGCGGCAAGTCGTAGGTCTCGATAATGACCTTTAAAGCTTCGATACTTGCCAGAGACAGATAATTCAGCGACATGTTACTAATGACGCGCCATAGAAAGTCACGTCCAATCGGCGGCGCATAGCTTTTAGTTGCTGGTGTAATATTTCTGAACCGCAGGAAGTCTGGAGTGCCTTCGCACGGCTTGCATATCCCGCCGGCCCTGATCTGCTGTGGAAGATTATGGTTGGTGCAGGTCAATCCAATCGAGATCGTTTCGTTGTCTCGGTCGCCACGCGTATCGAAACTCAGGTAAGTATCCAGCCCTCCATGCGCTACGGAGTCACGATGACGCACGCTGTAATAAGGGGCGTTGCTCTGCACATCGACGGCCGGATCATGTTCGAAGGACTCAAAGGGCACATAGTTCTGATATCCCCTGCCTCCTGGCTGCCATCCGGTGACGCTATCAACCGAGTAAACCCCGCACTTGCCATGACCGCAGTGCGCAGGAATCAGCAGATACTCATCCTGTCGTGCGTCGGCCAAAATGGGGAGTGCATCCTGTTTGAACAAGTTGACCACGGGTGTGCAATATAATTTTATATGTTCAACCTTCGGCCGAAGGTGCAGCATATCCTCGCCATGCATTTCAAAGATTAGCTGAAAGCCACGAGCAACTTTCAATAGATCTTCACCCACTGATGTGATGATCTGAAGACCGCCAATATCAGAAAAAAGGAATTTTTCCGGAAAGCAAAAGTACTCTTGCAGGTAGCGATAACCGCGAAAAGTGTTCAGCGGATAAGGGATCAATGACTCATCTTCCGCAAAACCCACTGGCCGTACTTGATCTGCAGAAATGCTCAGTTCATGTGATTTGCCATCCCCATTCAGAAGCGGCTTGCCCTGTTCATCCAACAGTAATAACTTAACGCTTTTCAGTTTGCGCATGAGGCCAAGATACAGCGCTTGGCTAATAGCGCGATCGCCTGCAAAGTGCAGGCGTAGCTTATTCAGCTCCAGCGCCCCCAGGTGCCCGTCACCTGTCATCTCCAGAGACAACGTCAATGTCGCCGCCTCCGCGCTGGCCGAGTAGGAAACATGCGCCAACTTCAGTGGAAGAATGTCGGTTGGAAAACAGGTACGAAATTGACAGACCTGCCCCTTCACGGGCTCACTTTCTACCGGGGTATCGCGCTCGACCCTTATGCCAGGCCCTACAGCCATCAACGGATCGAATTGCAACATGCTCACTGCCGGCATCGGTCGCATATAATTAGGCCATAACAACTGCATAAGCGAATGAGTCAACTCAGGCAGATCATCATCGAGTTTTTGACGCAAACGACCCGTCAGGAAAGCAAACCCTTCAAGCAACCGTTCCACGTCAGGATCCTGACCTGCCTGCCCCAAAAAAGAAGCCAATGCCGGATTGCGATCAGAAAACTGCCGGCCCGACTGACGCAGGGCCATCAGTTCCTCTTGATAGTAATGGTTAAATGACAATGTTCACCCGCCGGATCTTGTTTTATGAATGAATAACGGAGTTTAGGTAAAGAAACAGAAAGCAACTGATTCGCGAGAATAACTTGGCATACTCAACTCACCCTCACCTTCCCGAATTCGCTGACAGTTGCGGAAAACCGAACAGCCTTTTTAATGCCGTCAGCTTTTAAAGTTGCGTCAATAAAAAATTGCAGTGTCAGCCTATTTTCCGAGTGCCCTTCAGACATAACGTAAACCTCTGACAAGCGTGGCTCATAGAGCCTGACAGCTTTCTCGATTGCCACTCGGGACTGCCTCAATATATCGTGAGCGCTCATGCTCATGTCATTCAAGTCAGGCAAGCCATAATCAGGTAGCATTTTCACGCTTCCTGCACGAGCGCCAAGCATGTTCGACAAATGTGTCGCTATCGATGCCGTTAACTGTTCTTCCTCAGAAAAGCCTGGCGGCTGTAACCTCACTTCGGCAAGGCGTTCAAAAAGACTACCGAGGCCTCTCATGGCATTACCTATTCCTTTTCCATTTTCCCGACCAGCGACAGAGTAAAATCAGCACCCATATATTTGAAATGAGGACGGATATTCAAACTGACACGGTACCAGCCAGGATCACCTTCAACGTCGCTAACAATAATTTGCGCTGAGCGTAACGGGCGTCTTCCTCGCACTTCCGCGCTCGGGTTTTCCTGATCTGCAATGTACTGGCGAATCCATTTATTAAGTTGACTCTCCAGATCCGCTCGCTCTTTCCAGGACCCGATCTGCTCTCGCTGCAACACCTTGAGGTAGTGCGCGAGGCGGTTGACAATCATCATGTAGGGCAGCTGGGTCCCCAGCCTGTAATTAAGCTCGGCTATTTTGCCTTCCGAATGGTTGCCAAAGAACTTGGGCTTTTGCACCGAACTTGCGGAAAAGAACGCGGCGTTATCGCTTCCTTTGCGCATGGTCAGCGCGATAAACCCCTCTTCTGCGAGTTCATACTCTCGGCGATCAGAGACCAGGACCTCCGTCGGAATCTTTGTCTCGATTTCACCCATGCTGTGGAATCGGTGCAAGGGAAGGTCTTCCACCGCACCACCACTCAGTGGCCCGATGATGTTGGGACACCAACGAAATTTGGCAAAACTGTCTGTCAGCTTCGTCGCAAATGCATAGGCCGTATTTCCCCATAGATAGTGCTCGTGGCTATTAGCAACGTTTTCCTTGTAGGCAAACGTTTTTACCGGGTTTTCCTCTGGCTCGTAAGGACTGCGCAGCAGGAAACGCGGCACGGTCAAGGCAAGATACCGAGCGTCTTCTTGCTGCCGGAAGCTCTGCCATTTGGCGAACTGCGGCCCTTCGAAATGATCGCTCAGATCCTTGAGGTCAGGCAGACCGGTGAACTGCTCAAGCCCGAAAAAATTGGCACCCGCAGCAGCGATGAAAGGTGCATGCGCCATACAGGCAACGCTTGAAACGTATTGCATGGTTTTGACATCAGGGGCGCTTGGCGAGAAGAAATAATTGGCGATGATTGCGCCAACGGGATTACCGCCAAACTGGCCGTACTCAGCGGTATAGACGTGTTTATAGAGGCCCGACTGAACCACTTCAGGTGAATCTTCGAAATCCTCTAGAAGATCCTGTTTGGAAACGCTTAATAACTCGATTTTTATATTTTCACGAAAATCGGTTCGATCAATCAGTAACTGCAACCCACGCCATGAAGCTTCCAACGCCTGAAATTCTACATGATGGATGATCTCGTCCATCTGGCGACTCAGCTTGACGTCAATCTCGGTAATCATCCGATCAACCAGCGCTTTTTTGACAGGCTCGTTGTTATTACGCGGCTTCAGCAACTCTTCAATAAATGCTGCCACCCCTCGTTTGGCAATGCCATAGGCGTCGTCACAAGGCTCTAATCGGGTATGCGCAATAATCTGATCGAGAATTCCATGGTGAAGCTCATTTGCGTCGCGCTGCGGTATGGCTTTTGTGTTCATATATTAATTCCTGACAATAAATCCGACATTACCGTTGCGACGCGACATCCAGGCCAAGCTCATCCAGCACGTTCTTACGCGATGTTTCATCCGTAATGACATGCTCGATGGCCTTGCGAAAAGAAGGCATGTTCCCCAGCGGCCCCTTGAGCGCCATTAGGGCGTTGCGGAGCTCCATCAGCTTTTTAAGCTCCGGAATCTGTTCGACGAGACTGGCAGGGTTGAAGTCTTTCATCGAAGAGACCTTGATGCTGACAGTCAGCTCGTCAGCTCCGCTATCACACTGCAAGCGGTCAGGCACATTCAGTACCAGTTCAAGCTCCTGTTTCGCCAATACATCATCGAAATTATTCTTGTCGATACTGATTGATTTACGCTCTTCAAGCTTTCGCTCGTCCGCGCGTTGTATGAAATCGCCAAGAACCAGCAACTTCAGCGGCAGCTCTATTTCTTCCTGCGCGTCACCAACAGCAGGCTTGAACGTCACGTTAATCCTTTCTTTGGGCGCTACAGAGCCTTCTCTGGCCATTTTATTTCCCCTCAATTCATTCAACTGTACATTAGCTATCAATAAATCGTTCAAGGTCGTAATGACACAGCCTCTGGTAAATTAATTCTTTGCGCGCTGCTGCCTTATCGTTCAGAGCAATTCGCTCATAACAGCTATATAACAAGCGCGATACATCCAGGAAGACCGTGGGTTCCCATACCGGCAAGCGTGCTATTTTAAGTTCTTGATCAAGGTACTCAAGTTGAACCTTCGCCAACTCGTATTTTTTTGCATCTATACAGAGACGTGCGATGCATAGTTTGCAGAAAAATCGCTCTCGCCCACCCTCTACGCCGTTCAAATGATCATTCACCAATCGCACAGCGGCCTTAAGCCCTTTTTTCTGCAAAACAGGCAGGACGTCTTGGTACAACGAACTTTGTTCTGACACGTCATTCTGAATTTCGCTGCTATGTGCGTTACTGACATGGACCTCGGGAAGCAGAATATAAGCGGCGATCCACTGTAACGTCTCCACGTCTGCAAACGGCACACCATCGTGAAAGCGAAGTTCAACAAGGTCTGGAACGCGATTTAAAAGCAAAGCAAATTGAACCTCCACCTCGCGCATTGCCGCTTCGCCACCTAAAGCTTTCAGACAGCTCCAGACCATTCGCTGACCATCAAACCAAAAAGGCGAGCCTGCAAGACTTGCTTCAATATCTACAATAAGGTCTGCGTAAAGACCCTGTTCGAATCGCTCTTGGTAATTACTCAGCTTGTCAGCCGGCAATCTCCTTAACTGCGTTATTTTCTCACTGTTTCTCTCAGGAAGACTGTCCACCGCGTACCAGACCTGCGAACGACCAAGGCGAAAAGCCCGTGGGTCTGTAGTTTTTTGCTTGAGCCACCATCTGCAAAGGCTGCGTACGGTACTCTCTTGCAGACTTAAAGTTCGCTGAGCATCTCTCTCGTTGTCAATGTCGGAGTCACTTGAAAATAACTGAACCGCAGCCTGCTTGACTCGCTCCACCACCTTGACAGGCTCTTTCTCAACCTGCTCAGCGCGCAGAATCATACGGGCGAGCCGTCTTCTCAACGGCAGCAACAACGGGGCATCACTTCCCAGATACAGATTGAATATTTCATCCAATCCATCAAGCTGTCTGAGCAGTTGCTGGAATTCAGGAAGCTGGTGAGTAATGGAAATATCTTCTCCCAGTGCCTTTTCAAGTTTTAGCAAGAGCCATTGCATGCTCGCCGAACGTGTTCGTAACTTTCTGGGATGAAAAAGCAGCCAATGCTCTTTGCACAAATAATGAATCAATCCCAGGCCCGCAGATAACCCAATAACAGACTCGCATTCATATAGAGCCCAGGCCAGCCAGCTGGCGACGCGTAAGTCTTTGGAGTGGTTTGAAAGAATATGTTCACAGCCCTCTCTGATCCGCAGCCAGTCTACGTTCACCTCCCCGAAAATAGCCTGCGCACCGCCCAACTCACGCTCCAGGACTTCAAATGCCGTAGAAAAACGAATGTCTTCGCCTGCGTAATCGCCCGTCGCGACAGGGTGCCGAGCCAGATCCAGATATAGAATGGAGAGCTTGTCTTTACTGGCCACTGCTCACACCCCCACATAGCGTGCACTTCATTGTGAAAAACTTTTCCAGCCACTCATAAAACCAGGCAGACTTTATCGCCATAAAAACCAGCAAGCAAGTAGACACCCGAAAGATATTAAACTTTCGGAAAATTCTTACACCCGAGCAGAGCAAATATGTAGGAAGCAATTAATTTATGTACCAAAATATTTATAGCTTTAATCATCCGTTGACCGGATACGCTGCCACATGCCTGTCAGAACTCACAGATGTATTCGATCTAAAATTCACCGAAAGGGACTACTGAACGGCCAACAACCTTGTCAGGAGAACGTGCGAAAAATGTGACCCTCCACACAGAAAGACCACATATGAAAATATTAATATTTTTAGATAGCCGCTTGGAAAACTGCGCAAAAAAATGATAACGGTGCGCAAAAGCTTGCACAATTTACTTGAAGAAAACTCACTACAAGCGTCTTCTGCATATCCTGTAAATGGCCAAACCAGCTGACATTACTGACTTAAGAGATACCTGGCACGTAACTTGTTATAGCAATGCTTCGATCTCCAAGCCGATTCGCTTGTGAGGCGCCATCGACTGCAAGGAAGGACGTTAATGCCTACACCCGCCTATATGACTGTCATAGACGCCAATCAAAAAACGCTGACAGCAGGAGCTTTCACAGCAGACTCTGTCGGCAACGTCTATCAGGAAGGCCATGAAGATGAAGCGATAATCCAGGCATTCAGCCATAACATTATTACACCCTGTGATACGCAGTCAGGTCAGCCTGCTGGCCAACGCATTCATGGGCCTGCTTGTGTCACAAAAATTTTTGACAAAACCTCGCCATTGCTTCTGGAGGCCCTTTGTTCGGGCTCAACACTGAGCAAAGTCGAAATCAAGTGGTACCGGACGTCTATCGATGGCAAGCAGGAACACTATTACACCACCACCCTTGAGGATGCGGTCATCGTCAACATCAAGTCTTACATGCACAACTGCCAGGATCCAAAGAACTCGCACTTTGGACACCTCGAGGACGTTCAATTCAGCTATCGCAAAATAACCTGGGATCACGTAAAGGCGACTACTACCGGATCTGATGACTGGAGAAGTCCAAAGTCGGCTTAACTCCACTGCCCCGTCAGTCCGACAGGATCGGCGGGGTTTTCATAAACCGGCTAGGCACGGTGGTCCATATGACGCTGAACCCCGCTGATCGACCTTACTTCAGCCTGAGCGTCGACGGCCTTGAGCATGACTTTCAAATCCTTTCATTTACCGGACATGAGGCCATCAACCAGCCCTTCTGCTTTACGCTTGAGCTGGTCAGCGAGCGCATGTCGCTCGACCTTGAAGACCTGCTGAATCGTCCTGCA